>JAFAYW010000028.1 GCA_019240125.1 Alphaproteobacteria bacterium | reverse complement strand
GACCGATGTCAGCGACCCGGCCTCGGTCGAGGCGCTGTTCAAGAAGACCAAGGAAACCTTCGGCCGGCTCGACGTGCTGTTCAACAATGCCGGGTTCGGCGCCACGGTGCCGA
Source organism: Alphaproteobacteria bacterium (assembly GCA_019240125.1). Classification (GTDB taxonomy): domain Bacteria; phylum Pseudomonadota; class Alphaproteobacteria; order ATCC43930; family CGMCC-115725; genus DATARH01. Next base: position 13,841 of record JAFAYW010000028.1, on the reverse strand, counting down.
TCGAGGACCTGGAGTGGGAGCGCTGGAGCGGGGTGATCGGCTCGATCGTCCACGGCACCTTCCTCTGCACGCAGCAGGCGGTGCGGATGATGAAGGACCAGAAGCCGATGGGCGGCCGCATCATCAATAACGGCTCGATCTCGGCGCATGTGCCGCGGCCCAACTCGATTGCCTACACCACCGCCAAGCACGCGGTCACCGGCATGACCAAGGCGACCTCGCTCGACGGCCGCAAATACGACATTTCGTGCAGCCAGATCGATGTCGGCAACGCGCTGACCGACATGACCCAGCGGATGACCCAGGGCGTCCTGCAGCCCGACGGCGAGATGATGATCGAGCCGACGATGAACGTCGAAAACGTCGCCCGTTCGGTCGTGCTGTGCGCCACCGTGACACCGGAAGCGAACATCCAGTTCCTGACGGTGATGGCGACCAAGATGCCGTTCGTCGGCCGCGGCTAATCTGCGGCGCGCAGCGCATTGAAATCACAATGAGACAGTGAGACGGTGAGATTGCGGGGCGCCTCGGCCCCTCACTGTCTCACCGTCTCATTGTGAAAATCATTGCGGCGGCGCCGCTATTCCTCTTCCTCGGCGCTCACGCTTTCGTGCCAGTTGCGCAGCACGCGGCGCGAGAGCGCGTCAAGGACGAGGTAGATCGCGATCCCGGTGACCGACAGAAGGAACAGTGCCGCGAAGAGGCGCGGGATCGCGAGGCGGTAGCCGCTTTCGAGTATGCGGAAGGCAAGGCCGGTTTCGGCGCCGCCAGTGCCGGCGACAAATTCCGCGACCACCGCCCCGATCAGCGCGAGACCGCCGCTGATCCGCAATCCGGCGAGAAAATAGGGTAGGGCCGTCGGCAAGCGCACATATCGGAGCACCTGTCCCGGTGTCGCCCCGTACAGCCGCATCAGCGCCAGCAGGTTGCGGTCGGCGCTGTTGAGGCCGACGGTTGTGTTCGACACAATCGGGAAAAACGCGACGATCCAGGCGCACACCAGCAGCGCCAGAAACGGCTGCCGCACCCAGATGATGATCAGCGGCGCGATCGCCACAATCGGCGTCACCTGCAGAATCACCGCGTAGGGGAAGAGGCTCAATTCGAGCACCCGCGAGCGCGCGAACAGCAGCGCCAGACCGCCGCCGACGAGCGCCGCCGCCGCCAACGCCGCCAGGGTGATGCGCAAGGTCACAAGCAGCGAGCCAAAGAGGCTCGGGCCGTCGGTCCACAGGCTGACGGCCACCGCGCTGGGCGCCGGCAGGATGTAGGGGGCGATGCCCTCGATCCGCACGATGGCCTCCCAGGCGCCGAGAAACAGCACCCCGATCACGATCGGCAGGGCGATGCGCAACAGGCGGTGCCGCGTCGCGCGGCTCATCGGGTCGCGCCCTGGGGCATGGCCGCGCCGAGCGCCGCCGACACCTGTTCACACGCGGCGACATAGTCTGGCGCGGTGCGGATAGCGCGCTCGCGCGGATGCGGCAGATCGACCGGCAAATCGGCGACGATGCGGCCAGGCCGCGCGGCCATCACCGCGATACGGGTCGAGAGATAGACCGATTCGAATACGCTGTGGGTCACGAACAGGACGGTCGGGCGGCGCGTCTCCCACAGCCGCAGCAGATCATCGTTGAGCGCCAGACGGGTGATCTCGTCGAGCGCCGCGAAAGGTTCGTCGAGCAACAGCAGGTCGGGTTCGGTCACCAGGGCGCGGGCGATCGAGACGCGCATCCGCATGCCGCCCGAAAGCTGGTGCGGATAGGCATTCTCGAACCCGGCAAGGCTTACCGAGCGCAAGGCCGCCGCCGCCCGCTCGCGCTCGGCGGCGCCCAGATGCCGCGCGATGCGGAACGGCAGCAGCACGTTGTTGAGGACCGTGCTCCACGGCATCAGTGTCGCATCCTGAAAGACAAAACCGACGCGGCCGGACGCGACCCGCTGCCCCGGCGCGGTGTCGAGGTGCAGCGCGCAATTGCCGGTCGACGGCTGCGACAGGCCGGCGACAATGCGCAACAGGGTGCTTTTGCCGCAGCCTGAGGGCCCCAGCAGGCTGACGAATTCGCCGCGCCGCACCGTCAGATCGACGCCACCCAGCGCCTGCAGCCCCGAAGCGAAGCGCTTGCCGACCCCGGCGATCGTGAGGACAGGCGCCTCTGACGCTGTCGTGGCGAGGCCGGTGTCTGTCGCGGTCGGCAGCTTACCCCCTCCCCAGCCCTCCCCCGCAAGCGGGGGAGGCGGTAATGTGGCGGATGACGGGGAGTTTCTCGGCCTTGATCGCGATGGTGCCGCAAATTTCACCCTCCCCTGCTTGCAGGGGAGGGGTGGGGTAGGAGTAAGGGCGCCCCGTCATGGGGGCGGAGTGCGCCATGACAGGCCGCGTCACGGCTTCATGATCGCCTTCTTGGTCACGAATTGCAGCGTATAGGCCTGCTTGTAGTCGAGGTCGGCGGGATAGAGCCCGGCCTTGGAGATCGTTTCGAAAAAATCGTGCCAGCGCGCATCCGTCATCGCGCCGATGCCATCCTGCTTTGCGTCACCGCTATCGACGATGCCGTATTGCTTCATCTTGGCCCGCCCGTAGGCGAGCAGTTCATCCGTCATTTCCGGATTATCGTGCTTGATCAGCTCATTGCCCGGCTTCGGATCGCCGGTCAGGTAGCTCTGCCAACCCTCGATGCTCGCACTGACAAAACGCTGCACCAGATCGGGCTTGTCGTGCGCCAGTTTCTGCGATGTCTCGATCAGCCCACCATAGCCGGCATAGCCTGAATCGGCGATCAGCAGCACGACGGGCTTCACACCTTCCTTTTCGATCATGAAGGGTTCGCTGGTCAGGTAGCCCTGCTGGATCGACTTGGGATCGGCAAGAAAGGGCGCCACGCTAAAGCTGTAGGGCCGGATCTGATCGTCGGTGTATCCGAATTTCTGTTTGAGGTAGAGCCAGCTCGTCACCCGCGTGTCGGAGCCGATCATGATCGGCTTGCCCTTAAGAGCCGCCAGGCTGTCATCGCCCTGTCCCGGATGCGCGATCAGTACCGAGGGGTCCTTCTGGAAGATCGCCGCGACCGCTACCATCGGGATTTTCTGCTGCACGAAATTGAGTGGGATGAACGAGTTCGAGGCGATGTTGAAATCGAGCACGCCGGCCGCCAGCAGTTGCGCGTGGTTCACTTGCGGCCCGCCTGGGCGCAGGTCCACGTCGAGCCCGTATTTCTTGTATATGCCGGTGGCGAGCGCCTGGTAATAGCCGCCGTGTTCGGCTTCGGCTTTCCAATCCGTGCCAAAGGAGACGGTCTCTGCCGGCGCCGGGCGCGACAGGGCCAGGAGGGTAAGAGCCGCGAGGAAGGTTCGGTTCATAACGTGCATCGACACATTTCCGTCCGCAAGAATTGGTCCGTCCGCAAAAAATTGGCGCGCGAGTGTAGTCGGCGGCGCCCGGCGGGTCGAGCAGCGGCGCTCTCGCGTGACGCGAGCCGAACCGCTACAATGTGCGACAGGCTGCCGCGCTGGGGCGGCGCCGCGAAGCGGGGCGGAGCATGAAGAATATCCTGGCCGTGATCGGCGATGGCAGTGCGAGGCCGGTGCTCGAGGCAGCCTTGATGGTGGCGCGCCGGTTCGACAGTCACATTGTCGGGCTGCACAGCCTGACAACCGAATACGCTGTGGTGTTTGGCGGCGAGATGGGGTTTTCCATCTCGTCCGAGGTCGATCGCACGCTGGAACGCGAAGGGCATGACCGGCGTGATCAGGCACGCCGCCTGTTTCGCGACTTCATGAATGCCGCGGGGGTGCCTGTCGGCGCGCTGGCGCCGGGGCAACAGGGGCCTTCGGCCTCGTGGCGCGAGGAGGATGGGCGGCAGAACGCGGTGGTCGGGCTCAATGGCCGGGTCTACGACCTCGTGCTTGTCGAACAGCCGGAAAAGCTGGCGTCGATTGCCGAGGCGACGCTGGAGGACGCGGTGTTCGAAAGCGGCCGTCCGGTGATGATGGTGCCGAAAGTGAACGGTCCGCATCTCGGCGATGTCATCGCCGTCGCCTGGAACGGCAGCACCGAAACCGGCACCACTGTCGCGCTGGCGATGCCGTTTCTCAAACAGGCGAAGCAGGTCGTGGTAATCTCGGTCGGCGCGCAGCACATGCCGGAGCCCGGCCCGAGCGGCGAGGACCTTGCACGCAATCTGGAACGGCACGGCCTGAACGTCAGCCTGCGAACCGCGATCGGACGGCAGAAGCCGCAAGGCGAATCGTTCATGCGCGAGGCCATGCAGGCCGGGGCGGATTTGATGCTGAAGGGCGCTTACACGCAAAGCCGCATTCGCCAGATGATCTTTGGCGGAGCGACGCGCCACATCATCATGGAATCGCCAATTCCGGTCATTATGGCGCGCTAAACAAAGTTTTACGGCAAATTAGCCGCGTCCGCGCAACAACCAGCGCCGCGCCCCCGTTAACGATACAGAACCAGCGAACGGAGGTCGCATGACAGACAAGACTAAGCATGGCGAGCAGCGCAACGAGGGCGAGGGCAACAAGACCGCGGCTCGCCAGTATAACGAGGCTCAGCACGAATTTGCCGACAGCGGCAAGGTCGATGAAAAGGCCCGTGAGGCAGAGCAAGCGCTCGACAAGGAGCAGCGCGAACTGCAGCGGGCCGAAGCTGTCGGCAAGCGCCACGCCCATGGCGAGGACCCAGCGCTACGCCGCAAATAGGCGCGACGATCAGAGATTGCCGCTGTTGCAGGTCGTTCGGCCGCAAACCCCGGCAATTTCCTGATCCAAATCAAGCCGGCGCGGGCCCACTTCGGGTGGAACCGCGCCGGTTTTTTTTGTGTTCTGACTATCACACGAACCCAACCGACACGGGCGGGTTTTACAGGCTCGAACAATAATGGAGGATGCCATGAGCGATATCACGGCGCCCAGTTCTGAGGCGTCTCAGACCGGCTCGAAGCAGTCCACGACCAAATCGTCCTTGAATGATGTCAAGGATCTGGGCTCACAGCTGGTCAATGCGGCGCGTAACGGCGCCAATTCGCTGTACGAGGACCAGCGCGACCGCGCCGCGGGGGAAATCGCCTCGATCGGCAAGGCGCTGGAACAATCGGCGCAGTCGCTGGATGGAACCATCGGCAAGGCAATCGCTCCGTTTGCCGAGGACGCCGCGAGGCAGGTCGGCGGTTTGGCCGATACGCTGCGCGGGCGCTCGATGGCCCAACTCGGCAACGATCTCGAAGGTTTCGCCCGCCAATGGCCGTGGGTGTTCATCGCCGGCGCGGTCGGGGTGGGCTTTGTTGCCGGGCGGTTTCTCCTGTCCTCCTCTTCGCCGATCAGCGAGACCCTCGGCGGCCACAAAGCCGAGTCCCCCAAGACCGCTGCCGGCGGCGTTGGCGGCCCCACCGAAAGTGTCGCGAAACGCACGCCGGCTGCCGGAAGTACATCCGGCGGTGCGCGCGCCGCGACCGGGGCGAAGTCCGGAGCGGAGGACATCTAATGTCCGCCGCCGACCCGGACGGGCCGGAGGTCATCGGGCCACGCCCGAAAGCAGAACGCTCGATCGGCAGCCTGCTCTCTGACCTGGCCAGCGAAACGGTTCTCCTGTTCCGTCAGGAACTGGCTCTGTTGAAGGCAGAGCTGCACGAGATGTTCGGCCGGCTCGGCCAGGGAGCCGCCGCGCTCGGCGCGGGCGCGATGATCGCATTCAGTGGCTGGCTGGTTCTTCTCGCTGCGGCCGTGCTGGGCCTGGCTACCGTCCTGCCCGCCTGGGCGGCGGCGCTGATCGTTGCCGTGGCGACGCTGGTAATCGGCGGCATCCTGCTGCTGATCGGCAAAAAGCGCCTGGACTCGCGAAAACTGATGCCGACGCGAACCCTTCGTTCGCTGCGCGAAGACGAAGCATGGCTGAGAGGAAGGCTGCAATGAGCCTGAACGACGAGCACACCCCGCCGGAGCTGGAGCGCGATATCGCACACACCCGGAGCAAACTCGCACAAACGCTGGACGCCCTCGAGCACCGGCTCGACGCGCGGCCCTACATCGAAAAGGGATTGGATATGTTCAACAATCGCATCCTGGGATCCGAAGGCTTAAATCGCGGGCTTGACGCGATCCGTGACAACCCCATTCCGGCGGCGCTGATCGGGATCGGCGCCGCCTGGCTGGCTGCAAGCAGCAGCGGATTGGTCGACCGGGTCGCAAACGATCAACGCGTCGGTGCCGCCCGTCGCCGTGTCAGCGATCTCGCCGATAGCGCCAGCGGCATGGCATCCAGCGTTGCCAGCACCGTGGGATTCGGCGGCGGCAGCAGCGGGACTGATGACAAACCGTTGGGACATACCGGTCATCCTCTGGTCGATCAGTCCTACACCCCGGCAAGCCCGAATAATGGATGGATGCATCAGATGAGCGACGCCGCACAGGGAACCTGGCGCTCGGCACGTGACGCGATTGAGGGCCCCGTCAGCTATGCGACCGGGGGTGCCAACCGGATCGCGGATCGGCTCTCCGATGCGTTCGACGATCATCCCCTGGCGATCGGCGCCGTTGGGGTGATGGCCGGCATTCTGGTCGCCGCACTGGTGCCGATGACCCGGACGGAAACCGATCTGCTCGGGGATACCAGCAACCAGTTGTGGCTCAAGGCCCGCGAGGCTGGCGAAGACGCGGTAACCCGGGTGCGCGATGTCGCGACCAAGGCAGCGACGCAGGTGGCGACGCAAGTCGCAACCCAGGTTGCCGAGCAGGCGATCGAGGCGGTCAGCGGCAACCATAACGCAGGCAGTGCGAACAACAACGCCGGCGACACCGGTAAGAAGTCCTGATCACATCGGCCGGATCAACGGCTTGGCAGGCCGCAACGGTCTGACCTAATACTCCCCGGCCCGCATCGCGCGGGTCGGTAGAGGGGGAGGCGGGTCCATGCGTTCATTATATGGCGCGGCGGTTATGCTCGGCGTTCTAGTCGTGAGCCCGCTGGCTGCTGAAGCGCAGGCGCCATACCCGGCCTTTCCACCCCCGCCGCCAGGAATGATGCCGATGCAGGCGCCCGGCGCGATGGCCCCAGCGCCCGCTTCGCCGGAGGCTTCGGAGATCGCCGCCTGCCTCTGTCTGCAGCAGCAGATACAGGTTCTGCGCAGCCAGTCGACCGCGGTACAAGGCACTTACAGCGGTCAGCAGGCTGAGCTGGCTCGGCTCGACGCCGAGATGGCGCGCGAGCGCTCCCGCATGGACGTGAACAATCCTGAGGCGGTTGCTCGCTTCCGGCAATTGCTGGAGCAGCGCGACGCGCTGTACCGCCGCTCCAGCGGCGCCAGCGCCAGCAACGCGATGGCCTCAGCGACCCGCTATAACCGGGCGGTCGACGAATACAACGCGCGTTGCACCAATCGCCCGCGCGATCCCATTCTGCTCGGCCGGGTGCAATCGACACTGTCATGCCCGGCGATGCCATAGCCGCCTTGCGCTACTCCGTCCTTGCCGCCAGGCCGTAGAGTTCCTGCGGCGCCACTTCGGGTTCGGCAATGACTTGCCATCCCTCATCGCGCCACGCCCGGTAGAAGCAGTTGCGGCGCCCGGTATGGCAGGCGACACCTTTCTGATCGACGAGCAGCAGCACAGTGTCGCCGTCGCAGTCGAGACGCAGTTCGCGCAGGTACTGCACCTGGCCCGACGTCTCGCCCTTGCGCCACAGCGCCTTGCGCGAGCGCGACCAATAGCAGACGCGCCGTTGCTGCAACGTCTCTCGAACGGCCTCGGCGTTCATCCAGGCAACCATCAGCACCTCGCCGGTATCGTGCTGCTGCGCGATGGCCGGCACCAAACCGTCCGCATTGAAGCTGATCGCCATAAGGGCGCGTTCGATCGCGTCCATTTTGTCTACTCCAGGTAGAAATCGCGCCGGGATGGCGCTTGTCACCACGCCTACCGCCGCATTAGGGTGCAGCCAAATCGATTACAAGGCCAACCATAGCAGGGACGGTCGCGGGATTGACCGAGGGGAAGGCAGAGGCGCCGTTGTCAGACCTGATCTTGGAGACACGTGGTCTGACGAAGGAGTTCCGTGGCTTTACGGCGGTGCGCGGTGTCGACCTGAAGGTGCGGCGGGGCAAAATTCACGCGTTGATCGGTCCGAATGGCGCCGGCAAGACGACAGTCTTCAACCTGCTGACCAAATTTCTCGAACCGACCTCCGGGCGGATTTTCTACAATGGCGGCGATATTACCGCGACCCGGCCGGCCGATATTGCCCGGATGGGGCTGGTGCGTTCGTTTCAGATTTCCGCGGTCTTCCCGCATCTCACCGTGCGCGAGAATGTGCGGGTCGCGTTGCAGCGGCCGCTCGGTAACTCGTTCCATTTCTGGCGCTCGCAGCGGGTGCTTGATCGGCTGAACGGGCGAGCCGATGAATTGCTGGCATCGGTGGGGCTGACCGGATTTGCCGAGCATCTCGCGGTCGCCTTGCCTTATGGACGCAAGCGTGCGCTGGAGATCGCCACGACGCTGGCGCTCGACCCCGAGATGATGCTGCTCGACGAGCCGATGTCGGGGCTGGGACATGAAGATATCAGCCGCATCGCCGACCTCATCCGCGTGGCGGCTCGTGCTCGCACGGTGCTAATGGTCGAGCACAATCTGTCGGTGGTGGCCGATCTGTCGGACACCATCACCGTGCTGACCCGCGGCCGCGTTCTGGCGGAAGGTGACTACCCGACTGTGTCGAGCCACCCCGAGGTGGTCGAGGCCTATCTGGGGACCGGCCATGCCTGAACTGCTTTCGGTCAGCCGGCTCAACGCCTGGTATGGCGAGTCGCACATCCTGCATGGGATGGATTTCAGCGTCTCCGAGGGCGAGGTGGTGACCTTGCTCGGCCGCAATGGCGCCGGAAAAACCACGACATTGCGCGCCATTATGGGGATCGTCGCGCGCCGCAGCGGGTCGGTGCGCTACAGCGGCACCGAAACCGTGGGGCTGCCCTCCAATCGCATCGCGCGGCTTGGCGTTGCCTATTGCCCCGAGGAGCGCGGCATCTTCGCCAGCCTCGATGTCGAGGAAAATCTGATGCTGCCGCCGGTGGTGCGGCAGGGTGGGATGAGTGTCGAGGAAATCTTTGAGATTTTCCCAAATCTGAAGGAGCGCCGGCGCAGCCCGGGCACAAAACTATCGGGCGGGGAGCAGCAGATGCTGGCGATCGGCCGCATCCTGCGTACCGGCGCCAAATTGCTGCTGCTCGACGAGCCGACCGAGGGATTGGCGCCGGTCATCGTGCAGCAGATCGGGCGGGTCATTGAAACGCTGAAAGACAAGGGTTTCACGATCCTCCTGGTGGAGCAGAATTTTCGATTTGCCGCGACGATCGCCGACCGTCATTACGTCGTCGAGCACGGCCAGGTGATCGATCGCATCGCCAATGCCGAACTCGACAGGAACATCGACAAATTGCACGAGTATCTCGGGGTCTAGGGAAGAATAGGGGGAGTGATGTTTCGCTTTAACCGCCTGGCCGCTGTGGTCGCCGCACTGACGCTGGCCGGCGCGGCGCATGCGCAGATCGCGCACGATACGGTGAAGATTGGCGTGCTCGCCGATATGTCGAGCCTCTACGCGGACCTGGGCGGCCCCGGTTCGGTCGAGGCCGTCAAGATGGCGGTCGCCGATTTCGGCGGCACGGTGGGTGGTAAGAAGATCGAGGTCATCAGCGCCGACCACCAGAACAAGCCTGATGTCGGCGCCTCGATCGCCCGGCAATGGTTCGACCAGGACGGTGTCGACATGATCACCGACCTGACGACGTCGAGTGTCGCGCTGGCGGTCCAGGAAGTCGCACGCGCGAAGAACAAGGTGATACTGGTGTCGGGGGCCGCCTCGTCCGATCTGACCGGCAAGGCCTGCGCGCCAACCTCGATCCACTGGACCTATGACACCGTCGCATTGGCCAATGGCACAGGCGCCGCGGTGGTGAAAGCGGGTGGCGATACATGGTTTTTTATCACCGCCGACTACGCGTTCGGCCATGCGCTGGAGCGCGACACCTCGGCTGTGGTCAAGGCGAATGGCGGCAAAGTGCTGGGCGCGGTCAACGTGCCGCTGAATACCTCCGATTTCTCGTCCTATTTGCTGCAGGCGCAGGCCTCGAAGGCGAAGATCGTCGGTCTCGCCAATGCCGGCGGCGATACCGTCAACTCGATAAAGCAGGCGGCCGAGTTCGGCATCGTCGCGGGAGGCCAGAAGCTCGCCGGTCTGCTGGTGTTTCTCTCCGACATTCATAGCCTCGGGCTCAAGACGGCACAGGGGCTGCAACTGACCGAGTCGTTCTACTGGGACCTCAACGACGAGACACGGGCCTGGTCAAAGCGCTTCTTCGAAAAGACTAAGCGCGAGCCGACGATGAATCAGGCCGGTGTCTACGGCGCGACAATGGCCTATCTGAGCGCGGTCAAGGCGACCAACAGCGACGACGCGATGACGGTGATCAACAAGATGCGCGCGACGCCGGTCAACGATTTCATGACCAAGAATGGCAAGATCAGGGAAGACGGCACCCTGGTGCGCGACATGTACCTGTTCGAGGTGAAGAAACCGGAAGAGTCGAAGGGGCCGTGGGATTACTACAAGCTGATCAGCACAATTCCCGGCGAGGACGCCTATAAGCGGCCGAACGGCAATGAATGCCCCGCGGTGAAGGGCTGATCTCAGCGATGGGTGGCGCTCCGTACCCCCACGCCAACCCTTCCCCGCCAGCAGGGGAGGGAATTGTTTCGGTGCTGCGCCCGCGATCTAATCCCCTGCATTGCTGGCAGGGGAGGGTTGCGGCGGGGGCTGAGGCGCCCCGATCGCCGTCGGGCCACGGCTGATGTTCAGCTGGCTGCACATCGCGATGCCTCCGGCGCCGCTGCTCTTTGCGCAGTTGCTGGTCGGACTGATCAATGGCGCGTTCTACGCGATGCTGAGCCTTGGTCTGGCGGTGATTTTCGGCCTGCTCAACATCATCAATTTCACCCATGGCGCGCAGTATATGCTTGGCGCGTTCTGCGCCTGGTTTCTGCTGCAATGGGCCGGGATCGGGTACTGGTGGGCGCTGCTGGTCGCACCGATCGTGGTCGGGAGCACGGGCATTGTCATTGAGCGCGTGTTTCTGCGCCGGATCGCGCGGCTCGACCATCTCTACGGGCTGTTGCTGACCTTTGGCCTGGCGCTGATCATCGAGGGAATGTTCCGGCAAGCCTATGGCTCATCGGGACAGCCTTATACGATCCCGGCGGAATTGCAGGGCGCGCACAATCTCGGCTTCATGTTCCTGCCGAATTATCGCGCCTGGGTCATTGTCGCCTCGCTCTGCGTCTGCGTCGCCACCTGGTACGTGATCGAGCGCACAAGGTTGGGGGCCTATCTGCGGGCGGCGACGGAAAACCCGACGCTGGTGCAGGCTTTTGGCATCAACGTGCCTCGCATGGTGACGCTGACCTACGGCGCCGGTGTCGGGCTGGCGGCCTTGGCCGGAGTGCTGGCGGCGCCGATCTATCAGGTAAGCCCGCTGATGGGCAGCAACATCATCAACGTCGTGTTTGCCGTGGTGGTGATCGGCGGCATGGGTTCGATCCTCGGCGCGATCATCAGCGGTTTTGGCCTCGGCCTGATCGAGGGCATGACCAAGGTGTTCTATCCCGAGGCCTCGAACACGATCATCTTCGTCATCATGGCCATCGTGCTCCTGATCAAACCCGCCGGCTTGTTCGGCCGCGCCACATGACCGCCCCCGCCTCGCGCATCCTCCCTCACCCACCGTCCGCTACGCGGCCGGTCCCGCCTCTCCCGCAATGCGGGAGAGGATTATGCCAGCGACATCATCCCAAAAGACCCTCGCCCGCATTGCGGGAGAGGGGGGACCGCTCGTGCAGCGAGCGGTGGGTGAGGGTCTACACAGAACAAAGCTCCCAACAACCTGATGAGTGCCGGCAGGGGCATGCCGACCATGGCTGATGCCGCCCGCAGGGGTCCGCTGATCCCGATCCCCCCGGTGGCGTGGACGGTGGGATTGATCGGGCTGGCGGTGATCGCGCCGTTTCTGTTCTACCCGGTCTTTGTGATGAAGGCGTTGTGCATGGCGTTGTTTGCCTGCGCCTTCAACCTGATGGTCGGCTATGTCGGGTTGTTGTCATTTGGCCACGCGGCGTTCTTCGGCGGCGCCGCGTACATCACGGCGCACACTATCAAGGTGTGGGGCCTGCCGCCGGAGCTTGGCATTCTCGCTGGCACGGCGGTGGCGGCGATCCTCGGGGCCGTGTTCGGGTATCTGACGATTCGGCGGCAGGGCATCTATTTCGCGATGATTACCCTGGCCTTTGCCCAGATGATCTTTTTCTTCTGCCTGCAGGCCCGATTTACCGGCGGCGAGGACGGCATTCAGGCGGTACCGCGCGGCCGTCTGCTCGGGCTGCTCGACCTCGATAACACGCTAGTTATGTATTATTTCGTGCTGGCGATCTTCCTGTTTGGCTTTGGCCTGATCTATCGCACGATCAACTCGCCGTTCGGCCAGATCATGAAGGCGATCCGCGAAAACGAGCCGCGGACGATTTCGCTCGGTTATCGCACCGAGCATTACAAGCTGCTCGCCTTCATCCTGTCGGCGACGTTGGCGGGGCTCGCCGGGTCGACCAAGACGCTCGTGTTTCAGTTTGCCTCGCTGACTGATGTCGATTGGACCATGTCGGGCGAGGTTGTGCTGATGACGCTGATCGGCGGCATCGGCACGATCCTCGGGCCGGTAGTGGGCGCCTTTATCATCACGACGATGGAGAATTACCTGGCGCAGACCGGCTCCTGGGTCACGATCATCGAAGGCGTGATCTTTGTCATCTGCGTCATGACCTTCCGCCAGGGTGTCGTCGGCGTCATCGCGCCTTATGTACTGCGCCGGCCGGTGACCGGCGAATTGCCGCCGCCCGAGCCCGCCCCCGAGGCTGCCGGCGCCGCGAAAATCCCGGAGACGGTCGCCTGAGGCGAACCGCGCGAGCCGCTATACGCCGCCCCAGGCCATGCCGTAAGCTGGCCCACAGTCAACTCGCCCAGAAACCCACCCCCGGAGGAGAGCCCGATGAAAGTCGCCGCCGCTATCGCCAACATCATGAAACGCGAGGGGATCGATTTTCTGATCGGCTACCCGGTCAATCCGATCATCGAGGCCGCCGCCGACGCGGACATCCGCCCGATCATGGTGCGGCAGGAGCGCATCGGCCTGCATATGTGCGATGCCATCGCCAAGGTCACCTCGGGCGACCGCATCGGCGTCTTCGCGATGCAGCACGGCCCCGGCACCGAGAACGCGTTTGGCGGCGTCGCGCAATCCTACGGCGATTCCTGTCCGGTGGTGGTGCTGCCGGCTGGCTACGCCCGCGACATCAATCAGGTGCGGCCAAATTTCAACGCCGCGCTGAATTTCCAGCACGTCACCAAATGGTGCGAGCAGGTCACGACTGAACATGCCACGGTCGAGGCGATGCGCCGCGCCTTTACCCAGGTGCGCAACGGCCGCCCCGGCCCGGTCCTGGTCGAATTCCCGACCGATATTCTGCGGGCCGACATCTCCGACGAGCTGGTCAACGAATACAGGCCGGCGCCGAAATTCAAGACGGGCCCTGACTCCAAGTCGATTTCGCAGATCGCCGAGGCGCTGGTCGCGGCGCAGCGACCGGTCATCTGCGCCGGCCAGGGCGTGCATTACGGCAAGGCCTGGAAGCAGCTCAAGGAACTCGCCGAACTGCTCGAAGCGCCGGTCATGACGACCCTTCCGGGCAAGAGCGCCTTCCCCGAGAGCCACCCGCTATCGCTCGGCTCGGGCGGC
>JAFAYW010000329.1 GCA_019240125.1 Alphaproteobacteria bacterium | reverse complement strand
GCGATAGAGCATACACGGCCGCAACGGCCGACGGGAATCCGCGGCAACTCGAACCGGGAGGAAACGATTATGCGCGTCGGCACATTGGTATGTCTGGCTAGCGCCTGGCTGATCGCCGTCAGCGCGGCGGCCGAGGCTGAGCCGTATCGCTTGCGCATCGGCTGGGTCGTGCCAGGCGCAGACATGGTCACCCTGATGTTCCTGAAACCCGGCCTCGCGCAGCATGCCGGCAAGAGCTACATCCCCGAATTGACGCATTTCGAGGGCACCTCGACCGCGATGCAGGCGCTCGCGACCGGGGAACTCGACACCGCCTCGCTTGCCTATTCGACCCTGGCGCTCGGCATCGAAAACGCCGGCATGTCGGATCTGCGGGTCATCGCCGACGAATTCCAGGACGGCGTTCCCGGCTATCACACCAACCAGTTCGAGGTGCGCAAGGACAGTCCGATCCAGAAGGTCGAAGACTTGAAGGGTAAGGTGCTGGCGACCAATCAGACCGGCAGCGCCGTTGATATCGCCCTGCGCGCGATGCTCGCTAAACACGCTCTGCAGGACAAACGCGACGTCACGATCATCGAGGTCCGCTTTCCCGACCAGAAGGCGATGCTCAAAGAGGGGAAGGTCGACCTTGTCACCGCGGTGACGCCGTTCAGCTTCGATCCCGAGCTGATGAGCTTCACCCGCACCCTCTTCACCCAGCAGGAGGCGATTGGCCAGACCCAGATGATCGCCCGTGTTGCGCGTGCCGGCTTTATTGAAAAGCACCACGCTGAAATGCTCGATTTCCTCGAGGATTACCTGCGTGCGTTACACTGGTTCTACGACCCGGCGCACCATGACGAGGTCGTCGCCTTGATGGCCGAGGCCACCAAGCGCCCGGCCGCGCTGTACCAGGATTGGATTTTCACCAGGCAGGATTATTATCGCGACCCTTCCGGCCAGCCGAATATCGAGGCCCTGCAGGCCAATGTTGATGCGCAGCACAAGCTCGGCTATCTGCGTATGCCCCTAGACGTGAAGAAGTACGCCGATCTCACCCTGGTACAGGAAGCGGCCAGACGCCTCGGCGAGTGACGTGATAACCGTCTGCCGCGCAAGGGTGGGTGAGGGCTGCAAGTCATTCTTCCAGGAGCCCCTCACCGCAATCCGCTCCTCAGCAAGAGAGACGGGGCTCCGCGGAGCGGATCTCAACTTGCCCCTAAACGGATATGCTACTGGCATTGACCTGGCTGTCGTGTGCGGGGAGCGTAGCGACATCGTTCGGCACGGTGACGAGGTCAGATGCGCGGGGTGTTGGGCATTGGGGTGATACTGCTGTTTGCCTGGGTGGTGAGCGAGAGCCGCTGGCGTGTGCCGTGGCGGGTGGTGACCGTTGGTGTCGCGCTGCAATTCGGCCTCGCCCTGCTGTTCCTCAAATTTCCGCCGGCGACCGCCGCCTTTCTCGCGCTGAACCGCGCCGTTGAAGCCCTGCAGAAGGCGACCGAGGCCGGCACCGGCTTTGTGTTCGGCTATCTCGGCGGCGGCGACCTGCCCTATGCCGAGACGCATCCCGGCGCCAGTTTCATCTTCGCCTTTCGCGCCCTGCCGCTGGTGCTGGTGATTAGCGCGCTGGCCACCCTGCTGTTTTACTGGGGCGTGCTGCAACGTGTCGTGCAGGCGTTTGCCTGGGTGCTGCGACGCTCGGTCGGGGTCGGAGGCCCGCTGGGTCTCGGTGCCGCGGTGCATATCTTCGTCGGGCATATCGAGGCGCCATTGCTGATCCGGCCCTATCTGGTCCGGTTTGAACGCGGTGAGTTGTTCGCGCTGATGAGCTGCGGCATGGCCGGCATCGCCGGCACCGTGATGGTGCTCTATGCCTCACTGATCGGCCCGATCATCCCGAACGCGCTCGGTAATATTCTGATCGCCGCGGTGATCAGCACCCCCGCCGCGCTCGCCTTGGCGGCACTGATGGTGCCGTTCCGTCCCGACCCCGGCGCTTCGGCCCGTCTCGAACTGGGCGACCCGCCCGCGGGAGCGATGGATGCGATCGCCCGCGGCACGCGCGACGGCATTGTGTTCCTCGCCAACATCATCGCGATGCTGGTGGTGCTGGTGGCACTGGTGAGCCTCGTCAACAGTGGCTTGTCGCTATTGCCTGATCTGGCCGGCGCGCCGATCACCCTGCAGCGCCTGTTCGCCTATGCCTTCCGCCCGGTAATGTGGCTGATCGGCATCCCGGCTGACGATGTCGTGGCGGCGGCGGCGCTGATGGGGAGCAAGACGGTGCTCAACGAATTCGTCGCCTATGTCGATCTGGCGCATCTGCCCGCCGGCGCATTGAGCGACCGATCCCGCCTGATCATGACCTATGCGCTGTGCGGCTTCGCCAATTTCGCCAGCCTCGGCATCCTGATCGGCGGCATGGGCGCGATGGTGCCGGAGCGGCGCGCCGAGATCGTCGCGCTCGGCCTGCGCTCGATATTGTGCGGCACCCTCGCCACCTGCATGAGCGGCGCGGTCGTCGGCCTGCTGATCTAATCCCGCCCGACGGCGGTGTTCCGCCTTGCAGGAAACCGAGCAGCGCAGCAATGTGCGCGCCCCGCGCAGCCGCGCCTTGACCTCCATCTCCTTCCCCCGGGAGCGCATGGAAGACCTCGCCCAGCCGTTTCTTGCCTTCATCCAGGCGCATCAGCACTGGGCGATCGCAGTCATGTTCATCACCGCCTTTGGCGAGTCGTTCGCCTTTCTCAGTCTGCTGTTTCCCGGCACGACGATCCTGATCGCGGCCGGGACGCTGATGAAGGACGGGACCCTGCCTGTGTTCCCGGTGCTGCTCGGCGCGGTCGTCGGCGCGGTGCTGGGCGACTCGATCTCGTATTGGCTTGGGCGGCGCTTTGGCGGCGGTATCGGCGCCGTGTGGCCGTTCAGACGAAGCCCCGACCTGTTGCCCAACGGCATCCGCTTCTTCGAGCGCCATGGCGGCAAGAGCGTCTTTGTCGGGCGCTTTTTCGGGCCGGTGCGCGCGGTCATTCCGCTGGCGGCGGGTATCATGCGCATGGCGCGCTCGCGCTTCTGGTTCGCCAATGTCACCTCGGCGCTGGTATGGGCGCCGATGCTGCTGTTCATCGGCGACGCCGTTGGCGAGCTTGGTGACCGGTTTATCGGCTCCGCCAACACGGTGGTTCTCGTGTTCGGCGGCCTCACCCTGTTTGGGATCGCCGGCGCTGTATGGGCGCTGCTCCGAACCGCGCGCTCGAAAACCTGAGGCGCGCCGGCGTCTGGCGCGCGCGGGCGCTTAACGGCCGCGGCCCGCCGCGGGCGCCGTCTCGGGAGCGTCGCCGCCAAGACGGGCATGCATGCCGATATAGCCATCGGCATGCGTCGCCAGCGTCTCGATGCTCTCGGCGAAGAAATGATCGGCCCCCGGGATCTTGCGGAAATCGATCTTGATGTCGCGCTGATGCGACAGCTTGTGCACCAGCTTCTGCACCGATTCCGGTGGCACCGAGGTATCGGAATCGCCATGTAGGATCAGCCCCGAGGACGGGCACGGCGCCAGGAAGGTGAAATCATAGCTGTTGGCCGGCGGCGCCACCGAGATAAACGCCTCGATCTCCGGCCGCCGCATCAGCAATTGCATGCCGATCCACGCGCCAAAGGAGTAGCCCGCGACCCAGCACGAGATGGCGTTCGGGTTATACCCCTGCAGCCAGTCGAGCGCCGCCGCCGCATCGGCCAATTCGCCCTCGCCGCGGTCGAAGCTGCCCTGGCTGCGCCCCACGCCGCGGAAATTGAACCGCAGCGTCGAGAAGCCGCGCTTCACAAAGGTCTGGTAAAGCGCATACACGATCCGGTTGTTCATCGTGCCGCCGTGCAGCGGGTGCGGATGGAGCACCAGCGCCATCGGCGCGGTGCCGCCGCGCGCATGGTGATAGCGGCCCTCGATACGGCCTTCCGGTCCGTTGAATATTACATCAGGCATTGTGCATCCGGTTGAAATCCTACAGCCGAAATCAGTATTAAACCCGGGGCTTCTTGCCCGTGTCGGCGGATACTTGATCCGGTTTGCAGGACGCTCATATGCTCGTTTCAAATCATCGTGGCTGGCGCCCGCGAGGCGCGGGCTGCCGACCGCGACCTGGACCTTAACATAGTGGCGCCGATGCTACTGCAAAACCTGCGCGACGAGATCGACGCGACGATTGCCCGCGATCCCGCGGCCCGCTCCCGCGCCGAGGTCGTGCTGTGCTATCCCGGGTTCCAGGCGCTGCTGTATTACCGGGTGGCGCATTTTCTGTGGCAGCGGCGCTGGCATCTCGCCGGCCGGTTTGTATCGCATATGGGCCGCGTCGCGACCGGCATCGAGATCCACCCCGGCGCGCGCATCGGGCGGCGTTTGTTTATCGATCACGGCATGGGGGTGGTGATCGGCGAGACCGCTGAGATCGGCGACGATTGCACCCTCTATCACGGCGTGACGCTGGGCGGCACCCGGCCCGCCCGCGACCAGGCCAGCCAGAAGCGCCACCCGACCCTTGGCGATGACGTGATTGTCGGCTCCGGCGCCCAGGTGCTGGGTCCGATCCGCGTCGGCGACGGCGCCCGGGTCGGCGCGGCGGCGGTGGTGCTGCGCGACGTACCGAATGGTGCGACGATGGTCGGCAACCCGGCCCGCCGGGCCGGCCGCCCCGCCGCCTCGAACGACGCCACCCCGGTTTTTGTGCCCTATGGCGTCAGCGGCGAAATCCCCGACCCGATCGCCCGCGCCCTCAACGGCCTCCTCGACGAAGTCACCATCCTGCGCACCCGCACCACCGCCCTCGAAGCCAGCAACGAAAGCACCGAACCCGCCCCCCGCCGCGCGGTTGGGTGCGAGGGTTAGCGTTCAAGCAAAGCGAATTATGGTATTCTGGTTCTGATGTCTAAATGGTCGATTGCTTCGGGACGGGGAGATTTCATACCGGCAGTGACCGGGGCTGTGATCTTATTCATGTCAGCCCCCGGCTTGCTGATGATGGTTATTAGCCCGGATCATTACAATTCTGGGCACCTCGGCTCGATCATAGCGGTGTTGCTGGCTCTCGGCTGTATCATCGGATTAGCTTTTCTGTTCCATGGCCTGCGCCTCTGCGCATCCCCCGGGTCTCTGATTTACCGGGTCGTTTACGGGCGTATCTTCTGGAACTCAAAGGGCTGAACAGAGCTAACCCACACTCTTGCGAGCCGCGAATGATCTTTACTTACTGGGAAGGGGCGAACATCAGCCCTGAGCATCTTCCGTGCGTCGCAGGTTGGAGGCTTCGATTTCCGTCTTTCAAAGTATTTGGACCATCTGACGTTTCACCGTTAGTTGAACGCCATTTTCCTGAATATACTAACATTTACAGTCGAATTCGGCTCGCTGCATGCAGGTCCGACTTGGCACGCCTGCTTTTGTTATACGAATATGGCGGTCTATACGTGGATGCACACGTAGGTCCCAGCGACCCATACCGTCTAGCAGAAATATTTGGGCAACTAACGACGCATGAACTTGTCATTTTTGAAAAGCCCTGGGAACGCGCCGATGCGAACGATATAGCACTAATCAATGGCGTGCTCGCAGCTAGACAAGGCTCAGAAATCCTCTTTCGCATAGCTAAGTTGGCATTCGCACGGCTAGCAGATCATTGGGAAGCCGAGAAACAGACCGCTGGTTACGTGCCGTACAACGTGCAAGCGATGACCGGCGCTTGGGTAATCGGCATTTGGCTTCTTGACCGTGCGACTCGACCGGTGACAATTCGCTTAGACTATAAAAGCAGGGTATACCTGCATCTTCTGAGCCGCGATGCACGCGTAGACGGGATTCACCTGTATCGCTATTATCAATATCGTCAGCCGGGAAAGCATTGGAGTGAACGACAGAAGTCTGAGCCTTTATTTCAACGTATCGCAAAAGATCAGCAGGGTCCACCTGAGACCGTGAACTCTCGACTGACCAAGCGGGATGCTGTTTTAAGTGCCGACGAGAAGAATTCTAAAGGTAATTATGCAGATGCTCTTAATCTTCTTCTGCCTGAGATTTCAGGTGGCCAGGATGATTATTGGATGTTTTTTCAGATTGGGCGGGCGTATTCGGGGTTAAGAGACCGAGAGAACGCCCAACGATATTTTCTCGCCGCGACAGAGACTAGCTACCCGTATCGGGTTGGCGCACTGTACGAGCTTGTCAAGCATGATATTGAAATCGAGGAATTCCATCGGATATCTCTACTTGAAGATGCACTCAATCTTCCTGGGGAGCTAATGGGTAAGGATGAAGCAAGTCACCAAAAGAGGTTTTACTACTTTCAGATTCACTTCTTGCGTGCTCTCGACGCATTCAAAAAGACGGAGTATGCTCGCTGTGAGGATCTCTTTCGAGAAGCTTATCGGTATTCGTTAAGCTTTAATGAATTAGCATTTCGTTTTGATTGGGTAGTGGATCGATTCCGAACAGTCCCGGAGTTTGGAAAATTCGCCCATTTAGAATACTTGCGCCGTGTGTTCCTACGTATTGGGATGGATGACTCAATTGATTACTCAGTTGAATTAAATCAACTCCCAACTCCATCAAACGTGCTTGAGATTGGCGCGATGGATGGGAGGAGGTTCGATCCGCTGCACGATCATCTTATTAAGAACAAGCACAATGCCGTTGTCGTCGAACCTCTACCTGATATGTTTAACCTGCTGCAAGACACGTACAAAAATTGTGATCGTATCCGATTTGCGAACGTTGCGATCGCGGAGGCGACGGGGAACCTAACTCTGTACCGGATCAAACCGGAAGTAGCATCAGATCATGGTCAAGGTGAGTGGGTTATTGGAATATCATCGGCGATCAAAGGGGCCACTCTGCAGTACCTGGACGATATTGTGACGGAGGAGATAGTACCTGCTTTGTTGTTTGAAGAGTTTACTAGACAATACGATATCGGACAGTTCGATGTACTACAAATTGATGCGGAGGGATATGACTGGAAGATCCTTCAGCAAGTCGATCTTAAAGAATATGAAGTCAAATTAGTCCATGTTGAAATAATTAATCTCGCTCCTTCCGATAGGTTGGCAGTTTTTGACGCGCTAGCGCGCGTTGGTTTTCGATATACATATGATGGGATGAACGTGACGGCGATAAGGACTGCTTAATAGTGAATCGGCCCACTGCCCCTCGATACTAAACCTTATTTAACCTTCGGGCCGGAGCTGCCGTCAGATACCTCTAAAAAACTAGCAAATGATCTAGTTGCACCAGAACTGGCTATCGCTCGGGCTTCGATCTTAATAAACCCTGAACCTAGAGCGATGGCGCGCGAGAGGTCAGACGATAAACTATATGGGGAATTAGAGCTACTGCCAGCAAAGTCATTGTTTACAAAGAATTCAATGCGCTTTACCGGTCGCGTGCCATCGCTTGCAACAGCAGATAACTTGGTCACCCCTGTCACCTTCGCACAAGGCAGCGGCCAAGTCAGGATCACGCGAAGGGTGCTTTGGCTTCCTAGCCAAATTCTTTTCCCGAGAAGATTGGCGCTTCGTTTGAGAAGTTGGATAGTTCTTTCTGCATATGCCGGCTCAATGTCAAATCGTGTTGGCTCTGTGTTCAGGGTCTCATATGTCGAAGTTTGATAAAACTCCCACACCCATATCGCCGCAAAATCGACCTTCGCGTGTAAAATATCACTGAGTAACAGACGATGCATAAAGGGGGTAGCGCCCTCGATGTCGCCAAATTCGCCGATGAATAGTCGTTTGCCAACCGCATGTACGACTTTAGCGGCCTCGATCATCGGGTCGAAATTGGCCCCGTACGGGCCGGAAGGCCGGGCTTCGTCGGGTGCATAGAAGTGAATGCTGACCATGTCGAACGGCTCGTTGACCGCCAGCAGGTCATGGTCGAATTCCTGCACCGTGTCGGGCGTCCAGTCGGGGCCTCCGGGCGCGAATTGCGGGCGCGCCTGCAGGTGGCTGGCCCCCGGCCTGGGCAGCGAATAGCCG
>JAFAYW010000324.1 GCA_019240125.1 Alphaproteobacteria bacterium | reverse complement strand
GAGATCACCACGATGACCGATGAGAAGATCGCGCTTCGCGAGCTGCTGGAGAAGGGCTCCGATGCGACGTTCCTGCGCGAGATGATCGGCTTTGCCGCAAACCGGCTGATGGAGCTGGAGATGGAGGGTGTGTGCGGCGCCGGCCCCGGCGAGCGCACGGAGGCGCGTCGCAACCACCGCAACGGCTACCGCGACCGCGATTGGGAGACGCGGGCCGGCACGGTCGAGCTGCGCATCCCGAAGCTGCGGCGCGGCAGCTACTTCCCGGGCTTCCTCGAACTGCGCCGCACCGCGGAGACCGGCCAGTCCGCCTGGCTGTCGAATCGGAAGCGGGGGACATTGAAGGTCCGGGAAGGAGCATGGGTGACCCATCCGGCACGACCGCACCTCAGAAAAACGAGAGTGTCTCGATCCCTTGCCCCGCGGGTACGGTACGCAAGACCTCTGCCGAGGCGAGATCGACGACGCAAATCGTTCCCTCGTCCTGATTTGCAATCAGGGCTGTCCGGCCGTCTGCGTGAAACGCCATGTTCATCGGCCCTTTCCCGATTCGGACGGTGCGTTGCGTACTGAGCGCGGCATCCAGGATTGTCGCCAGTGGCTCTTCATAGCTCGTCACCACCAGATACCGGCCATCGGGGCTGTAACGAGCGATTTGAGCTGCATCGGCGTGGCCGCTGAGCTCAAGTGTCCGCGTGACGGTATCGGTCGCGGTGTCGACGACATGGATCCGCGGTTCGGTCGCACTGACCAAGACCACCACGCTGCCATCGGGAGATAACCCGATTCCGGCAAATCCCCCTGGTGCCGCGATCTTGCCGACGCGTTTGCGCGCCTCAAGATCGATCACGGAAGCGAAGCTATCTTCCTCATTCTCGGTGTACAGCTTCGTTCCATCTGGCAGTACCTCCATCCGGTGCGCTTTGTTGGACCCAACCTCGATGACATGGCGGATGTCCCAGGTCTCGACATCCAATTCCAGAACGACGCCGCTATTCTCGCAAAGGCAGTAAAGCTGACCGCGCGCGCCCCAGCGGAGCCCGTGCGGTGCGAAGTAGGGCGCTGTGCTGATATCGCCGACATGACGCCGGCCGACCAGATCGATCACGGCGATCAAATGGCCGGTGTTCGGATTGTCCCCATGCTTGCCGTCACCGTAGATCGGGACATAAGCTGTTTTGTGGTCGCGCGACACGGTGAGTTCGTGAACGCGTGGGGCAAATCCCCAGAGCGTCTGGACCGTGTCATAGGTCGAGGGATCCAAAAACAGGATCTTGTTGGCGATCTTGTCCACGGCGATCAGGCCGTTCTGCCCTGACGAGAAGTTGGCGTCGTTCGGCAAGTTAGCCTCCTTCTGTCGGGAACCCGCAGCGAAGCGGGGCATCACCAAAAACGCGGTAATTGGGGAATGGTTGCTTCCTAAATAAATTGTTTTATCAAGGGCGATGCGACGCAACTAACCCCCGATTCGGGAGTTGGTTTAACTGGATCGGAAGAGCAGGGCGCACGCGATTTTGGAAACGATTACGTCCGATTATGGGGCCCCAAACATGCAGCAGACCGAAGGACAGGCACGTCTAGGAGCATCCAGCAAGGTTCTTGGCGCGCCCGCCTCGCGGGCGGTGTTAGGGTTGGAAGGGTTCGAACACCGGTTCGAGACCATTGACGGTATCAGGCTGCATTATGTAACCGGCGGAAAGTCGGATGGCGGCGTCGTGCTGCTGCTCGCAGGGTTTCCAGAGAGCTGGTACGCATGGCGCAAGATCATGCCCCTGCTCGGCGATCGTTTTCGGATCATCGCACCCGACTTGCCTGGACAGGGCGATTCCGACCGTCCCGAGAGCGGCTACGACACGCAGACCATCGCCCAACGCATCCATGCGTTGATGGGGCAGCTGGGCGAGAGCCAATATTTCCTTGCGGGGCATGATGTCGGCGCGTGGGTCGCCTACCCCTACGCCGCCCTCTTCGGGCAGGAAATCCGCCGGCTGGTCCTCATGGACGCCGGCATCCCCGGGATTACGCTACCAGATGCCTTGCCGTCCAGGCCTGATCGGGCATGGCGAACCTGGCATTTTGCGTTTCATGTGATACCCGACCTCCCCGAAATTTTAATCACGGGAAAGGAGCGGGATTATCTTGACTGGTTCCTGAGGCGCAAGGCCGCCAACCCCGACGCGTTTTCCGATGAGGACCTCGATGAATATCTGCGCGTCTTCACGCGGCCCGGCGGGTTGCGGGCAGGGCTTGCCTATTATCGGGCTGCGTCCATCTCGGCCCGCCAGAACCAAGAGCTGAAGGCGCGCGGCCCATTGGCCATGCCGGTACTGGCACTAGGCGCGGACCAAGGTTCGATAGCTGACATGGCGGGACCCCTGAAGGACGTCGCCGATGAAGTCCAAGGCAGAACCGTCAGCCGTTGCGGCCACTTTCTTCCTGAAGAGCAGCCGGACGTGATCGCGAAAGAACTCGTGGCATTTTTTTCATTCGAAGATAGGGGAGAACCGTGATGGTCGGCTCAGGCCGCCTTGATGTTCATCAGCATGTCGTTCCCCCGTTTTGGGCAGAGAAATTGCCACCTCATGGCAGCGACCCCTCCCGATGACCAGCCACGACGGTCGGGACGGTCCAAAGGGCTTCTAAGCCCTGATCGAAGCCCGCCCGGGGAAGCAGGCGGAGGTGATCCAGATGATACGCGACATCCGCGGCGGCGTGATGGATGAGGACGCCACTGGGCCTGGTATGCCATGCAACACTCGGAGACGATGTTGACCATCTTCGAAGTGTTCCGAACATCGCGGGCCGCAACGCCACATGATAGGCGGAGGCGGCGACATATTCCGGAGCGTTAAACGAATGACAAGATTCCGGCGCGGCCGGCGCACGTGCAAAAAGTCGACCTGCTCTCGAGCAAGCAAGTCTTCTCCGCAGTGCTTGTCGAACAAGAGTGACGCTAGATTGTCTCAGGTGGAACTCGGGCCGTTGACCAAGCGCGCCCTGAGATCATTCAAGAACCACTGACCGGCGGGCCCTAGCGGGCGATGGCGCATTCGAGCGGCGTATATGATCAAGTCGCCCGGATCCGGTTCGTCGATGAGATCGAGCTGAACGAGCTTTCCCTCCATAAGCGGCCGGGCAATCAGATGCTCGGGCATGCGACACCATCCGAACCCGGCCAGCAGCATGTCGAGACGGCGCTGGAGGTCAACGAAACGCCAGAGGCGCGCGCTCGCGAGACCGTAAGATGGCCCGGTCGGGTTGACCGGGTCGGACAGGACAAGCTGGACGTGCGGCTCCAGATCCGCACGAGTCAACGCTCGGCCGAGGGCGGCAAGCGGATGGAAAGGCGCAGCTACCGGGGCCAGCTTCAGACCGAGTAGCGAAAGCGTCGAGAGATCGTCCGGCGGGGTGGGCAGCAGCAGACAAATCGCGAGCGCAGCTGAGCCCTCGCGCAACTTTCGCTCCGCCCCGCCAAGGCCCTCGGTGGAGAAGCTGACCGGAAGGTCCGGATAGCTCGCGCGTAGAGCGCGCAAGCTTTCGATCAGCGGCGCGGAGGGCGCCAGCGGATCGATGGCCAATGCAAGTTCCGGCTCCAACCCGGAACGCGTGTTCGCCGCCACCGCCTCGAAGCGCGCGGCGCTGGCCAGCACCATTTGCGCCTGATCCACCAGCAGGCGCCCGACCTCCGTCAGCCGTGGACGGTGTCCGCTGCGGTCGAACAGCAGCACGCCCTGAGCCGCCTCCAAGCCGGCCACTGCCTGGCTTATCGCCGACTGGGCTCGAGCAAGCCGGCGGCCTGCCGCCGAGAAACTGCCCGTATCGGCTATGGCGACGAGCACCCGGAGTTGGTCGAGGGAGAGGCTCCCGATCACCGTCCATCACCTTCGCTGATAGATACGATCATAAGTTTATCGCTCCCGTTGGATACTCCTCGGGCCTATTTAGCCTCCATGCAACCGACCTATTTCATCAATCACGGGGGCGGACCGTGCTTCTTTCTCGATCCCGGCCCCATGCGCGAGGCCTGGAGCGAGCTGGAATTCTACCTAAAGCGCTTCGCCGACGCGCTGGAGGAGCTCCCAAAGGCAATCCTCGTCGTCTCGGGGCACTGGGAGGAGGCGCACCCAACGGTGAATGCCGGAAGCGCGCCACCGCTGCTGTTCGATTATGGCGGTTTCCCGCCGCACACCTATCGCTTGACCTGGCCTGCACCCGGCGACCCTGACTTGGCAACACGAGTCTGCAGCCTGCTCGAGGCGGCCGGGATTAAGAGCGGTGCAGACGCGGTGCGCGGCTGGGATCACGGCGTGTTTGTGCCGCTCAAGGTCATGTTTCCTCGCGCGAAGATCCCGACCGTCCAACTGTCACTCCAGCTCGGCCTCGATCCCGCGACGCACCTCGCCATCGGGCGAGGGTTGAAACCGCTGCGCGAGCAGGGCGTGCTGATTATCGGCAGCGGCCAGACCTACCACAACATGCGTGGGTTCATGACGGCGACCGGCAGCGCCGATCCCCAGGCCGAAGCTTTCGATCTATGGCTGCGAGAAGCGGTCGCGAACGCCGGGACGCGAGATCGTTCCCTGCTCGAATGGGAGCGGGCGCCCGGCGCCCGACAGGCGCAGCCGCGCGAAGACCATCTGCTGCCGCTCATGGTCGCGGCGGGAGCGGCATCCGGCGAGCCTGGCGAAATCGCGTTTCACGGACACGCGCTCGGCAAGCCGATTTCCGGCTTCCGCTTCGGATAGATATTCGAGGAGTCCTGATATGACCAACCTGCTCGTCGTCGAGACCAGCCCGCGCGGCGACTTCTCCGTTTCGCGCGCCATGACCCGCCATTTCGTCGAAGAGTGGCGGGCCGCTCACCCTGGCGGCGAGGTCGTCGAGCGCGACCTCGCGCGAACCGATCTCGCCTTCGTTACCGCGCCTTGGCTGCACGCCTATTTCACCCCGCCGGAGCAGCACTCGCCCGACATGAAGCAGGCATTGCGCCTGTCCGACGAGCTAGTGGCCGAACTGCTCGCCGCCGACCACGTCGTCATTGCCACCCCTGTCTACAATTACAATGTGCCGGCGGCGCTAAAGGCTTGGATCGACCACATCGTCCGCAAGGGCATGACGCTCGGCTTCGAGGGCCAAGGTCTCGTCACGGGCAAGAAGGCGACGGTGTTGCTCGCCTCGGGCGGCATCTACACCGCAGGATCTCCGATCCGCGACCGAGACGTCGCGACTGTCTATCTCCGGCTGATCCTCAACGTGATCGGCATTGCTGACGTAACGGTCGTTGCTGGAGGCGGCGCCAAGGTGGTGGACATGCAGGAGGAGTCAATGGGTGACTTCGTTGCCAAGCTGCGACCGACGATTAAGCAAGCTGCGGGGGGTCCGATGTGATCTGACCGATTGCTGCGCGTCTGCATCCTCCTGATCTGGCTCGCACCGAACTCCGCTGCCGGGGTGCGAGCACTGCCGCTTCTCAGGGCGCTTCGCCGAAGAACGCCAGCAGTTCGCGGGTCAGCTCGTCGGGGCGCTCCTCGGCGAGGTAATGGCCGCAATCGTCGATCCGCACGCTGCGCACACGCTGCGCGAGCGAGGGTGTCTGGGCAGCCAGTATGTCTTTGAAGCTCAAGGAAGCGCCCACCGTGAGAACCGGCATCGGCAGCTTGATCCTCGCACTCTGTTTGTTGTGCTCGGCGTCGATCTTATGACTGCGGAAATACTCGAGGCCGCACCGTAATGCTCCGGGAGCAGCGAGCCTGCCGGCATATTCCTCCAGCCCTTCCTCGTCGGGGCCGGTCGGGTCATAGGTCTGCTGGCGTATGAAGTGGGAGACGAACATCATCTCCCGGCCGGTAATCAACGCTTCCGCCAGCCCGTTCGGTGCTTCCGACCACCCAAGGTGCCACATGCGCGGATATGTGTTCGCGTCGTATAATTCCTCCAGCCCAAATCCCGGTAGTGCAGACTCCATCATGACCAGCCGGCGGATTTCCGCCGGATAGGCGGCGGCATAGGCATAGGCGACCATAGTGCCTACGTCATGACCGACCAGATTGACCGGCCCTAGGCCGAGTTGTTGGACGAGCTGATGGACGTCCTCGGCGGCCATGCGTTTATCGAAACTTCCGTCAGGTCGGTCGGTGTCGCCGCAGCCGCGCAGATCGGGAGCGATCACGGCATAATTCGCTGAGAGTGCCGGAATGACCTTCCGCCATGCGTAGGAACGACCCAAAGGGTGCGGCGGGAGACGAGGTGACGTCGATGGTTGAATGTGGAGGGCGGCATGGATCGCGAGAAAGCTGAGCTGAGCCGGGCGGTTTGAACCGTTGCTGCTTGCGCTCGCGTCGCCGCACCGGCCGGTGCGAGTTCTCGGCCCGGTTGTTCTTGCGCAGGCCCTGCTCGTGGCGGCAAGAGAGGCCCAGCTCACGTTGAGCCGCACCGTTTTTGAGGTTGAGAAGCAAGCGGAAGTTCACGCCGTCTAAAAAATGGGAAACGTTTCCGCCGGGAAACGACCTGTCTCAAAAGCCAGCCTAGCGGCTGGTTTTACCCAGCACGACATCCTTTGCGAACGCTGCGGGAACACGGAAGCAATCAGGACCGATGCCGACCCGATCATCGGGGTGATCGCAGCCCGCGTCCCTTGGGAGAAGAAGGATGGACGGCTCACTATTCGTCGGCGCCATCGAGCCGAAAGACCCGGTTCGTCCGAAATCGATGGCGCAACCTCGATGGTCCTTGAAGCATCTGCTGATCGCGGGGCTCGTGGTCGTGCTTCTGGCGGGGACTAGTATCTACGCCAATTATTATTGGCAGACTGGGCGGTTTCTGGTGACGACCGACGATGCCTATGTCGAGGCGCATTCGGTCCTGATCAGCCCCAAGGTGTCCGGCTATATCTCCCAGGTTCTGGTTGACGATAACCAAACCGTCAGAGTCGGCGAACTTCTCGCGCGCATCGACCCGCGCGACTACCAGACCGCTCTCGATCAGGCACGCGCCGATGTCGCCGCGGCGGCAGCGGCCATCGAAACACTCGACCAGCAGATCCTTCAACAAGCCTTGACCGTCGAGCAGGCGCGCGAGCTGGTCGTCTCGGACCGGGCTGCTCTCGTTTTCTCCCAGCAGGAATTCGAGCGTTACACCGAGCTTGAAAAAAATGGTTTCGGCACCGTCCAGCGGGCGCAACAAGCGCGGGCCGACATCCGCCAAAAAGCTGCGGCCTTGGAGCACGAGGTCAAGGGAGTTGGGCTGGCGGAACAACAAATCCGCGTTTTGCAAGCCCAACTCGTCCAAGCCCGGGCGACCTTGGCCCAGCAGCAGGCGCTCGCGCGCCAGGCCGAGCTCAATCTTGGTTACACGGCGATTACGGCGCCCGTTGACGGCACCGTTGGCGTCCGCACGCTCGAAGTCGGCGAATATGTGCAGCCGGGCACCCAATTGATGGCTGCCGTGCCGTTGCAGGCGGTCTATATCACCGCAAATTACAAGGAGACGCAGCTGACGGACGTGCGGCCGGGTCAGCCGGTAACTGTCAAGATCGACACCTATCCCGATATCAGGCTGCATGGCCGAGTGGACAGCGTGGCGCCGGCGAGCGGGCAGGCGTTTGCGCTGTTACCGCCGGACAATGCGACCGGCAACTTCACCAAGATCGTGCAGCGCATCCCCGTCAAGATCCGCGTCGACGCGGACAGCCCTATCAACGGCCTCTTGCGACCGGGGATGTCCGTTGAGCCGATCATCGACACACGCTCCGCGTCCCGCTCCAACGGACGGACACCATGACCGACACCGGCCAACCCACGAGCGCTCAGCCGGACGATCCGAGGGTTGCTCCGAAGACGTGGATCGCCGTCGGCGGCAGCCTGCTCGGCGCGTTCATGGCGGTTCTGAATATTCAGATCACAAATGCCTCGCTTCCCTATATCGAAGGCGGCATCGGCACCGGCGGCGTGTACGGCACCTGGGTGACGACGGCCTACCTGATTGGCGAGATCATCGTCATCCCGCTCACCGATTTCCTCAGCCAGGTCTTCTCGCTGCGACGCCTGTTGCTCGTCAACACGGCGTTGTTCCTGCTGTTTTCCGTGCTATGCGGCCAGGCGACGAGCCTCGGCGAGATGATCGTGCTGCGCGCGTTGCAGGGCTTTACCGGCGGCGTCCTGATCCCGCTCGCCTTCACGATCGTGATGACGCTGCTGCCGGCAGAGAAGCGTGCGATCGGCCTGGCGGGGTTTGCCGTCACCGCGACCTTCGCGCCGGCCATCGGCCCCACCATTGGCGGTTATCTCACCGACAATTACGGCTGGCCCTACATTTTTTATCTGAACCTCGGGCCCGGCGCCGTCATGCTCGGCGCGCTTTGGTATGCCCTGCCCAAGGCGCAGATGCATTTCGAGCTGCTCGCCAAAGGCGACTGGACCGGGATCGCTCTAATGGCGCTTGGTCTCGCCGCCTTCCAGACCGTGCTTGACGAAGGCAACGTCTATGACTGGTTCGGCTCGCCTTTTATCGTCAATCTGACCCTGGTCGCGTCGATCGCTCTCGGCGCCTTCATCATACTCGAGTTCCGGACGGCCCATCCGCTCGTCAATCTGCGGCTGCTGGGGCGGCGCAATTTCGGGATCGGGACCTTTAGCAACGTCCTTCTCGGCTTCGCTCTCTATGGCTCTGCTTTCCTGCTTCCGCAATATCTCGCAGTCAGCCAGGGCTTCAACTCGGAGCAAATCGGTCAGGTGATGGCCTGGACCGGATTTCCGCAATTGATGGTAATCCCTCTGGTGCCGCTGATGATGCAGCGCATCGATGGACGATTGCTGGTGGGCGCCGGTCTCCTGATCTTTGCCGGCAGCTGTTTTATGAACCTGCATCTCGATCGCGATTATGGCGCGCCGCAATTGTTCTGGCCAAACGTGATCAGGGCGCTGGGTCAGGCCATCGTGATGACCCCGCTGTCGGCGATCGCCATGGTCGGGATCGCCGGCAAGGACGCGGGCGCCGCGTCCGGCGTTTTCAACATGATGCGCAATCTGGGCGGTGCGATCGGTACCGCCGCGATCGAGACCTTCTTCACCAAGCGCGAGCAATTTCATTCGGCGATTCTCACGCCCACAGTCTCACAGCTTCAACCGGCGACGCGCCTCCGCCTTGCCACGCTCCAGCAATACTTCCTGGCGCATGGATTCCCCGATCCCGCGGGGGCGATGCGCCGCGCCACGATCGCAGTCGGACAGACAATACGGACGCAGGCGACAATCATGGGGTACGCTGACAGCTTCGCCTTGATCGGCGTCGTGCTTCTGGTCGGCGCCCTATTGCTAGCGTTCCTCAAAAAAGGTGCTCCTGTCGGCGACCCGGCGGGGCATTGATAAGCCCGCGTAGAACCGATCGTGCCGCGGCAAGGTGATCGATCAGGGCACGCACGGCCGGCGACAGGCCGCGCCGGGTGCTGAAGACCAGGTGCACCGTCACCTCCGGAGCGGTCCAGCCGGGCAATGCCGGCCGCAGCGTTCCAGAAGCTAACGGCGCTTCGGCGATGAAGCCAGGCAAGAGCGCGACCCCCAGGCCGGCGCAGGCGGCGGCCAGGATCACATCGAAGTCGTTGCAAGCAATGCGCGCCTGAATGGGGATCTCCGCGGTCTGAGACTTCGGCCCAACAAGCCGCCACATTTCCTGGCCATCGCCCTCGCTCGGGGAGAGGGTCGGGAGCAGCGAAAGCGCCGCCGGCTCGAGCGGCCCGTGCTCGGCGATAAATTCTGGGCTGGCCACCAGAAAGTTCGGCCCGCGGCCTAGCACCCGCATCATCAAATCCGGATCGTCGTCGAGTTTGCTGCGGGCCCGCAACGCGATGTCGATGTTGTCCTCGATCAGGTCGACAGGCCGGTTCAGGACGCGCACCAGCACCCGCACCCTGGGATGGCGGGCGGCGAAACCGGGCAAGGCGCGCGCAAGCAGGCTTCGGGCGAGCGCCGGCGGACAGGAGATCCTGACGACGCCGCGCGGCTCGGCCAGCGCTTCGGCGACGACCGCTTCCGCAGCCTCAACGCCCGAGAGCACGGCCTCGCATCTTTCGAAAAACGCCTGACCGATCTCGGTGACCCGCATGGCGCGGGTGGTGCGTTCCAGCAAGCGCACGCCAAGACGGTCCTCGAGCCGCGCCACACGCTTGCTGAGCTGTGACTTCGGAAGCTTCAGCGCCCGCGCGGCCGCCGAGAAGCCTCTGTGGGTGACCACCGCGCTGAACAGATAGAGGTCGTTGAGGTCCTGCAAAGGCGCCTCTTTGATGCCAGGGCCGTTTCCATGAGGAAACGAGCTGTCCACATATTGCTCTCTACGGGGATGATTGTAGCAGTCTTACATCGCGCATCACGGGCATGCAACCCGCAAGCAGCGATCGAGCGGAGCGATGTGGCCCCGCCCTGTCACTCAACACGAAAGGAATCGCGATGACCTCTTCACTTCCCGACGAATTCCGGCCGGACAATGCCGCGATCATCTTGGTCGATCACCAGGCCGGTGTCGCCAAATGGGTGCACAGCCAGCCGCAAGAGGCAATGGCGCAAAATGCCGGCCTGCTGGCCAGGCTCGCGGTGGAGATGAACATTCCGCTGGTCGTGACCACGACGGTGGAGGATGCCGGGCACACCGGGACGACATTGAAAGCGATCCGGGATGCGGCGCCGAAAGCATTTGCCGAGCGCATCCGGCGCGGCGGCGTGATGGACGCGTTCGCCGATCCGGCTTTCGAGAAGGCGGTGGCCGCCACGGGCCGGAACGATTTGATCTTCGCCGGCTTGACGACCGACGTCTGCGTCTATCGCACCGTGCGTGCCGCGCTGGGTAGGTCTTACCGGGTCGCGGTCGCCGCCGATGCCTGCGGCAGCCCCTCGACGCTTGTCGATGCGGTGTCATTCACCAACCTGCGCGAACTGCGCGCTCGGGTGCTCAGCACGATGCAGGCGGTGACCGAACTCTACCCGGATTTCGGGACTGAAGCCGGCAAGCGCGCCCAGCAGGTCGCCATCGGCACCCTGATGGCCCAGGCGGCTTGATCCTTTCTCGCCGCAGGAGCCGCGCAGGCCCACCCTCCCACTCTGCTTCAGTGACAGATACGAGACAATCATGGCCAGCACCACTGCCACCCCATCGAAGCCCAATTCCCCACCGCGCGCCATCGCGCATCGCACGCCTGGCCGCCGCGATGGGCCCATTACGCGGCTGATGAGCCCCGGCGATCTCGGCGAAATGGTGAAGCCATTCATCTTTCTCGACCTGTTCGAGGTGGATCGCTTTCATGGACAAGGGTTCCCGCCGCACCCCCATTCGGGGATCGCGACCCTTACCACCTTCCTCGAAGGCAGCATGAGGTACGCCGATTCGACCGGGAAAACCGGCTCGCTTTCGGCAGGCTCCGTCGAGTGGCTCCGCGCCGGCGCCGGGGTCTGGCACGCCGGCCGCCCTATCGAAGGAAAGCCGATGCGAGGCTACCAGCTCTGGTTGGCGCTCCCTCCCGAGCTTGAGCTCGCGCCGGCTGAAAGCCGGTATTACGAGGAGAGCCAGATCGGCGGCGGGGCGCCGGCGCGCGTGCTGCTCGGCGACTATGCGGGCCTGTCGAGCCCGATCCCGTTCCCGATGCCCCTGACCTATCTCTATGTCCGGCTGAGGGATGGTCAGCGCTGGACCTACCAGCCGGGCGCCGACCACGACGTCGCCTGGCTCGCGCTCAACAGCGGCAGCATCGAGGTAAGCGGAGCCGTTCTCGAGCGCGAACTGGCGATTTTTACCGACGGTAACGGTCCGATCGACATGGTCGCCCAAGGCGCTGTCGAGCTCGTCATCGGGTCTGCCGCGAAACATCGGCATCCGCTCTTTAACGGCCACTACTCCGTCCACACGACCCGGGCCGCCCTGTTGGAGGGCGAGCGCGGCATCGCCGAGCTGGAACACGGCGCCGCCGTCGGAGTGCTCCGCGGCGCCATGCCACCGCAGACTATTCCCCTCGGAGAAAGGTAAGCCGACATGACCAGAAAATCCGTTCTCGTGATCGGCGGCGCATCCGCTCGCCGCCCACCCGATATCGCGCCAGCCAGTGATAGGTGCGGACCCATGCGGATCGCAAGGTCGAACCGTTCGGCGATGACGTTGACCCGCTCGTCGCTGAAGGAGAGGTCGATACGCACGCGCGGATGACGCGCGGCAAAGGCCAAGGTGCGGGGAGCGACAACCAATTGGCCGTAGGCGACGGATGCGGAGATGCGCAGCAACCCGCTAGGCTCGGGGTTGCCGGCCGTCAATTCCGCCTCCGCCGCCTCCGCCTCCACGACAATGGCGCGAACACGGTCATAGTAGCGCTGAGCAGCTTCGGTGAGCGCCAGTGAGCGCGTCGATCGTGCGACCAGAGGTGTTCCGGCTTGCCTCTCAAGCAGGACAAGGCGGCGGCTGATGGGGGCTTTGGGCATGCCGAGCGCGCGCCCGGCTGCGCTCAGTGCACCTCTTGGACAATGCATACGAAGAGCGCCATGCCGGATAGATCCGCAAGCTCGGCCAGAGCACAGCCCTCTCGGTCGTTGTTCCATGAAGCAGGGCACCATGGCACCTGACACAGCAATTGAAGCGTCGGTAAACTGTTGGGTTCCGTCCATGGAACGCCGCTCGTTGGCTTCCGGCCTGGTCTCGGTGGATGACCCGATTTCACAGCGCGGCTTCGCTTCCGATCAGGTGCTCGATGGCGATCGGGAAGCGGCGAACGCGTACCCCCGTGGCGTGCCACACGGCGTTAGCGATCGCTCCCGCCGTGCCGGTGATCCCGATCTCGCCGACGCCCTTGATGCCGAGCTCGTTGACGTACGGGTCGAATTCCTCGACCAGGATGGCCTCGATCGAGGGCACGTCGGCGTTAACCGGCACATGGTACTCGGCGAGGTTGGCATTCATGACGCGGCCGGATCGCGGATCCATCACGGCGCGTTCATGCAGCGCGAAAGAAAGGCCCCAGATCATCCCGCCGTAATACTGGCTGCGCACCAGGCGCGGGTTGATGATGGTGCCAGCCGCGAAGGCGCCGATCAGACGCGTCGTCCGGATCTGACCCAGTTCGGGGTCCACCTTCACCTCGGCAAATACCGCGCCGTGGGCATGCATGGCATAGGCACCCGTCGCCGCAGGATCGCACGCGCCGCGCCCGCTTCCTTCGATCTCCGGCAGCCCAGCACGCGCTAGGATGTCGGCATAGCTCTCGCTGCGGCTCTCGTCGTCGCAGCGGATCAGCCGGCCGCGGCGCGCCAGCACGCCGGCATTGCCGGCGCCGAATAGCGGTGAGCGATTGTCGTTCATTGCCAGTTCCGCGAGCTTGGCGATCGTCGCGGCGCCGGCACCGTGGATGGCGATCCCGGCGGTCGCCGTGTGGGCGGAGCCGCCGGCGATACCCGCATCCGGCAGGTCGGAGGTGCCGGAACGGAACTCGAGCTGATCGAGATCGATGCCGAGGCTGTCGGCGGCAATCTGGGCGAGTGCGGTCCAGGCGCCTTGTCCCATCTCGTGCGCACCGGTCTCGACGAGGCCCGTGCCGTCGCGACGCAGCACGGCCCTGGCGTGCCCCTCGAACATGATCGCCGGAAAGGTCGCCGTACCAAGGCCCCACCCGACGAGCAGACCGTTTTCGTCGCGCATCTGGCGAGGCGCCAGCGGACGCCCGTGCCAGCCAAAGCGCGCCGCGCCCTGTGCGTAGCACTCGCGCAGTGCCTTGGATGAAAACGGCTTGCCGGATACCGGCTCGATTTCGGCGTAGTTTCGAAGGCGAAATTCCAGCGGATCGATGCCGGCAGCGTGCGCCATCTCATCGATCGCGCTTTCGAGCGCGATGCTGCCGCTCGCTTCGCCCGGTGCACGCATGAAGATCGGAGTTCCAGTGTCGAGCCGCACGGCGTCTGCGGTCGTCGCAATGGCAGGGCTGGCGTATAAGGTGCGGGTGACCTGGCCGGACGGCTCGAAGAAATCGTCGAACGTGCTTGTGGCGGTGCGCACGTGATGGTGGATCGCGGTCAGCCTGCCTTCGCGATCCGCGCCTATGCGGAACGTCTGGCGGGTCGGCGCGCGGTGGCCAACCGGGCCGTACATCTGGTCGCGGCGCAACACCAGCTTCACCGGCCGCCCGACTAGGCGGGCAGCCAGGATACCGAGGATTTGCGGGCCAGACATCACTCCCTTCGAGCCGAACCCGCCGCCGAGGAACGGGCTGCGGATGTGGATGTTCTCGGGCGCGATCCCGAACAACCCGGCGATCCGCTGCTGCGCCCAAGCCAGGGCCTGGCTGGGCATGTCGATCGAGAGGCTGTCGCCGTCCCAGGCTGCTACGATGGCGTGCGGCTCCATCGCGTTGTGATACTGGGCGGGCGTCTCGTACGTCGCGTCGATCCGGTGTTCGGCCACGGCGAGCCCCGCCTCGACATCGCCGTGACGCACCTCGGACGGGGTCCCGGCACCCACCGCGGGGGTGATGAAAATGTCATTGTCGTCGAGGCCGACCCGCGCCGGTTCCGTCTCGTAGCGCGGCGCCAGAAGGGCCGCGCCTTCCGTCGCTGCCTCCAAGGTCTCGGCGATCACCACCGCGACCGGCTGACCGGAGTAGCGGACGGTGTCGTTCTGCAGCACCTCCATGCGGAACATGAAGGGGTTCGCCTTTTCGTCCGGATCCATCGCCAGCTTCGGCCGGTTCGCTGGGGTCATCACCTCGACCACGCCGGGATGGGCCTTAGCTGCCCGCACGTCGAGAAAGGTGACGCGGCCGCGAGCGATGCTGCTCACGGCCAGGACAGCGTGCAACATATCGGGCGGGTGGTTGTCGGCTGCATAGCGAGCCTGCCCGGTGACTTTCAAAATCCCGTCACGCCGCGTGAGCGGTTGGCCGATATTGGCGCCGTGCCGACGCGGGGAAAGGGTAGCGATCGGTGAGCTCTCAGTCATGACGCGCCTCCGGCGTGCGTGGCGAAGGGAGAGCCCGGAAGGGCGGCGACGCGTTCGGGCGTGCCCGCCGCGGCGGATTTGAGTGCGCGCACCACGATGCGGCGCGCCAGTTCGATCTTGAACGCGTTTTCACCGGATGGACGCGCCTCGGCCAATGCCGCTTCTGCGGCTCGGCGATAGCTGTCCCGATCGGGCCGGACACCCGCCAGCAGAGCCTCTGCTTCTTTGGCGCGCCACGGTTTTGCCGCGACGCCACCCAACGCCAGCCGTGCCTCGGCGATGATCCCGTTCTCGATCCGCAGGCAGGCGGCGGCGGAAACTACGGCGAAGGCGTAGGAGGTGCGCTCGCGCAGCTTTATGTAGCGGGCATGCGCGGCAAACCGCGTCGCCGCGCCTGGCAAGCGAACCGCCACGATCAGTTCACCCGGAGCCAGCGCGCTCTCCCGTTCTGGTGTGGCACCGGGCAGCTGGTGGAAATCTTCCAGCGCCACTTCCCGCCGGCCTGTCGATCCCTCGATTTCGACCACGGCGTCGAGCGCCGTGAGCGGGACGCAGAAATCGGAGGGGTGCGTCGCAATACAGGACTCGCTCCAGCCCAGCACGGCATGCAGGCGGTTTTCACCGCGGTGCGCGTCGCACCCGGCACCCGGCGCCCGTTTATTGCAGGCGCTCGCCGCGTCGTAGAAATAAGCGCAACGGGTGCGCTGCAGCAGGTTGCCACCAACCGTGGCGGCATTTCGCAGCTGGGCAGAGGCGCCCGAGAGTAAAGCTTCGGCCACCGCCGGGAACCGCTGGTTTACGAGAGGCGTGTAGGCGAGGTCGGAGTTGCGCACGCGCGCGCCGATGCGCAATCCGCCATCCGGCAAGGGCTCGATCTGGTCCAGCCCGGGAAGCCCGCTCACATCGATCAGGCGGGTCGGGCGAACGATGCCGCCCTTCATCAGGTCGACAAGATTGGTGCCGGCGGCGAGATAGGCGCTGCCGGGGACAGCTGCGGCGGCGACGGCCTCCGATATCGTGGCCGGCCTGATATAATCGAACGGATTCATGCGGCCTCCTTGCGCCCAGCCTCTTTCAAGCTGCGCTGTGCCTCCAATACCGCTTCGGTGATGCCGCGATAGGCACCACAGCGACAGAGATTGCCGCTCATGCCCTCGCGCACCCGTTCCGGGTCGTCACCGGCATGGCCCTCGGCGATCAGGCCCACTGCGCTCATGATCTGGCCGGGAGTACAGAAGCCGCATTGGAAGCCATCATGGGCGATGAAGGCTGCCTGGACCGGGTTCAGGTTTTCCCCTTGCGCCAACCCTTCGATCGTCAGCACCTCGACGCCGTCCTGGCCGACCGCCAGGGCGAGGCAGGAATTGATGCGGCGTCCATCGACCAGCACCGTGCAGGCGCCGCACTGGCCGCGATCGCAACCTTTTTTTGTCCCGGTAAGGTCCAGGTGCTCGCGCAGCAGATCGAGCAGAGTGACCCGAGGGTCATCCAACTCGATTGTCCGCGGCGCACCGTTGATCGTAAGAGACATCGATAGGCTCATGCGGCACTCCGATGAGAACTGGGTGTGTACGGCAGACCCGGGCAAACTTTGCTTTGCTCAGGGCGTCTGGGAGGCTTAGATACGGAGGGGGCCTCCGAATTAACATGTGGAGGATGCCTCCGTTTTCAAGGGGAGGATTCCAGCGCGGCGCGATGACGGAAAAATTGCTCTCGGGAAAACGAAAGCCGCGCGCCGACGTGCTTCGCAATCGTGAGCGCGTGCTGGCGGCGGCAAAGGCCGTGTTCAGCCAAGATGGTGGTGCCGAGGCGAGCCTCGGAGCCGTCGCGCGGCGCGCTGGGGTCGGAATCGGAACGCTCTATCGCCACTTCCCGAGCCGGGAGGCGCTCTATGAGGCGGTCTATCGGCGCGAGGTTGAACAGCTGGTCGAACTGGCCAAAGAGCTCGAAGACAGCATGGCCCCGGTCGAGGCGTTGCGGTGTTGGCTCCAGGCCGGCGTCGAGTTCATGGCGACCAAAAAGGGAATGGCCGCAGCGCTGGCTCTGGCCGCGTATAGTTCCACGCACCTCGTGGCCTACTCGCTGGAGCGACTGACGGCGGCGCTGCGGGCGCTGCTCCATCGCGCCGGCACGGCTGGAGAAATCCGGACCGACATCGACGCACAAGACCTCCTTTTTACGTTAATCGGCATGTGTTACTTGCACGACAGGCCGGGTTGGCAGGCCAAAGTGTTGCAAATGGTGGATGTCCTTATCGCTGGGCTACGCCAGCGGCAGAACGAGGCGCACTGCTGAAGCAACCGCGCTAGTGTCCTGAACCAGAAGTTCGTTAGATAATTATTGTCGTCATTCCGGGGGCCGCGCAACGGCAGCCCGGAACCCATGAACACCGGCCTAAGAAAACCAGGAAAGGCCCGTGTTCTTGGGTTCCGGGCTGCCGTTGCGCGGCCCCCGGAATGACGAGGACAATATCGATGCGAATTTCTGGTTCAGGACACTAGCACATATTCCCGTTAGTCCCGAACCCAGAAGTGCCCACACCTAAACGGGAGAAGTAAGCATGTTTAAGGTTTCCATTCTGCATATAGGCCTTCCTATGGATCACTCTTCGATTCAAGCAAACATTCGGCCCAAAGTGGAAAAACACTTCCAGCAAACGGCGACCCGGATGCGTGAATTAGGAGCTGACTATAAGTTGATCTACTACTCCCCTGAAACCGGTTTGGAAGGGTTCGCGAACCAGCTTAAATCGGAGCCTTGCGACGGCGTGGTTATCGGCGGTGGCGTAACCAGTAATCCTGAAATGACTTAATTCATGGAACAGATCGTCGACGTGGTCCATGTCAACGCCCCACATGCTAAAATCATGTTCGTTCACGATGTCACCGATGTTCCGAATGTTCAGCGATGGTTTCCGCTATAACTCGGGACCCGTTTACGCGCCTCACACCGAAACGCTGTCTTCGGGTTCGAAGCGGCGGAGTTAGGGACGGCGGCGCGCAATGCTGTTCGTAGTTGGGGCGGGCGCGAGAAGGTCGGCCTGGCCCGGGCCAGCGGTCTGGTTTGCCGGCTTGGCGCTACCGAGCGTTTCCAAAGACGTGGCGATCGCCTCGACGAGCAGCAAGAAGCTCTTGTCCAACCCATTCGGAAGCCTGAAGCCACCCTGCGTTTCGAGGTCTGCGAAGCCGTGCAGGGCAGCCCGTATCAGGCGGATCGCGTCAACGGTAAGATCCTCCGGTACTCCGTAGCTCCTGGTCAGGGCTCGCATGACGTCCATGCCCCTCGCCACCTCGGCTTGTCGCTCGGCCGACTCGAACGGATGACCCCCGAGCGTCAGCGCGTACAGCCCAGGGTGTTCAACCGCAAAGCGACGATAGGCTTCAGCGACCGCGAGGAGAGCCTCGTAGCCGGAACGCCCCATAGCCGCTGCGATCAAGTTGTCGGTCATTCGCCGGACCGACAACGTGGCGACCCGAAACGTCAGATCATCCAGGCCAGCGACATGTTTGTAGAGACTGGGCGCTGCTACGCCGAGATCGGCGGCTACCCGCGCCAGGGTTAGAGCGGCCCGGCCATCGGTATCGACGATAGCAGCCGCAGCTTCGGCGACGATTTGTGCGTCGAGACCGGCCCTAGGCATGAGAGGGCCCGAGGGCGCCGCTTTCCCGAAGCTTCTCCAAATATCTAAACACCGCCGGGCTGACTGTGTCAGGACGTTCGAGCATCGGCGCGTGACCAGCGCCGCGCACATTGATCGTCTCCACGTCGCCGAAGTTCGAAGCGATCCACTTGGCCTCATTTGGTGGATCTTTCCAGTCCGGATCAGAGTCGCCCATGACGACGAGCACGGAGGCTCTAACGCGACTAATCCAGGGCGCAACGACGCGGTGATCGGCTCCCGCGAAAGTCGCTTGGAAGGCCGGCCACCGACCCGGGCGCGTCAGT
Organism: Alphaproteobacteria bacterium; assembly: GCA_019240125.1. GTDB lineage: Bacteria > Pseudomonadota > Alphaproteobacteria > ATCC43930 > CGMCC-115725 > DATARH01. The sequence goes on along the minus strand of JAFAYW010000324.1, from coordinate 818 downwards.
AGTGACGTCGACCTTGCGGCTCTTTCCTTTGCCTTCTCGCCAAGTCCGGGCCATAGCTTCGTGGCGTAGCCCTTCCAGACTGCCGGCCCCCACGGGCGCATAAACAAGCCTCCCATAGCCCGCCGCATCAACTCGCCGGTGCTGTTGCGCAGAAACGGTCCGATGAGGATGAGTCCGGCAAGCTTTTCGGGCCGGCGTCCCGCTGCGATGACTGCGGCTGCGGCCGACATAGAGTTTCCAGCCAGCACAGCGGGGCCTCCCCCGAGGGCGTCGATCGCCGCCAGAAAGTCTCTCGCGGTGGCGTCGTCGCCATAGCGATCGAAACCGATCGTACTATCCCCATGCCCGCGCAAGTCGAGGCGCGCCACGCGATACCCACGTGCGACGAGATAGCCGGCGAGCGGATCGAAGGCATCGCGGGTGTCTCCGATTCCCGGCGAGCAAACGATCAGTGGACCGTTCCCCTCAACCTCGACGGCGAGTTCGCCGCCCCCTATCTGGATGAAGCTATTTGTCATAGCCAATTAGCTATGATCGATAGGCTAGAAGATCAAGTGGCTGGCCGCTCGGTGCCAACTGGGTGGCGTTGTCTTTGAGGCGGGCACGCGTCCGCGGGCAAGTCATCCGGCTGTAGCCTAGTGTCCTGAACCAGAAATCCGTATCCTTTATTCTCCTCGTCATTCCGGGGCGGGAGCGCAGCTCGCGAGCCCGGAACCCATGAACACTGGCCTAAGAAAACCAGGAAAGGCCTGTGTCCTTGGGTTCCGGGCTGCCGCTGCGCGGCCCCCGGAATGACAACAATAACTATCTAACGAACT
>JAFAYW010000291.1 GCA_019240125.1 Alphaproteobacteria bacterium | reverse complement strand
GCAAGCTCTCGCAAGGTGAATTGGCGAAGCTGCTGCAGCCGTTTCAAATACGGCCACGAACCATCAGGAACCAGTCCCAATCTTCAAGCGAGCCTACGGCAAAAGGATATTACCGGGCACAGTTTGAGGGCGCGTGGCGCGCATACTGCAAACGCGACGTCACGCCGTCACAACCCCGAAATATCAGCCACTTGCGCAGCGTGTAAGGCGTCACATGGTGGCCCGGTTCAGGGTGGTGCACACCCGCGCCTGGCGACGGCAAAAACGATGGTTTGTTTCAATAGGCCACCAGCATCCGCGCCCGCTCAACCCGGTATGTGGAGCTGCCACCCGCGGCCACGCGATAGCGACGCTCGCCTTCGATCTTCTTCGAGGTGAGCGCCAATGCGAGCTTCTTGCGCACACCCGGCCAGGAAACCGCGCACCGAATGCTGCTGCCAGCCCGTCGCCTGCATGATCGATGCGATGGTTGCAGTGGGGCTGCCTGAGCAGTGCCGGCACCGACTCCTGCTTGCTGCCGGCGGGTCGCGTTTACCGGGGCCGTCTTCGCCTTCTGCTCGCGGCGCCGCGCTGCTGGCCACGCACCGGCTTGCTTGGTTTGGAATCTTCCTCTGTGACATCACGGGATCCTCGTTGGTGATCACGGCCAACCTTGCCGTCACCACCGAAGCCCCGCAGTGGCCAATCGATGGCGGGGCAAGATCTCGGAACGAGTGCGGTCTTGCCCGGACCCAAACAGCAACGCTCCATTTTGCAGGAACGCCAGTCGTTCCGCGATCATCTTGTTGCGGCATCCAGGCCACAGCGTGAAGTGATTAATTCCGCCACCCGCGTATTAGCGAGCTTCAATTCGGTATGAGCCGGTGAACGGACCCCGGTGCGAGGAAATAGCTGCTTTCGATGTCGCCGTCCACCTTCTCGCATCCTGCCGCCAGAAGCGGCACTACATCTTCCTGTGTGACCTCGATGAGGCGATCAGCGGGAACGCAGAGCTGTCGGCCATTCAAGGTGAAGACTTGGGAAATTCCGATCGGGACCCGAACCCTGACTTTGCATTGGTTCGCTCCGGGGAGAAGGTCGCCCGCGAGCCGCCGGTAATATTCACAGAGTCCCCAGTAGGCCGGCCGCTGCTTGCTCCAAGCCAGGGCTTGAGAGGTAGAATCGGTCTGATCGTCGTGCTTGCCATTCGGAAACGTGGTCAGCTCGTGAAGATATTCCGCCAGCCAGGGCGCCTCGTTCGGCAAATAGACGAAGCCGTTTTCGATCGTTGCGGTCTGCGCATGCAGTCGCATCACCTTGTCATATTCCGGATTAAACCGGGTCACGGTGTGGACACCTTCTTCAATGAGTTCTTGGATCAGTTGAGTACCGGACGCCTTGTCTTCGATCAGGACGACGCTGGGACTGTAGGCCTGCCACAGCTCTCGCACGGCGCGTTTGAGGTCGGGATATGCCATTCGCCTGCGAAACACATTGAGCAGGAAGAAGCGTTGTTCTTTGAGTCCCCAGGTGGTGCAAACGCTATAATCGCTCAGTTCGGTCGGCTTATTGGCAGTGTCCCAGCTCTGGAGGACCTGGTCGAACCGGGAGGGCAGTTCATTAGCATCGTAGCGCTTGAACCAAGCCTCGCGGACCATGCCTCCCCCTGCCGGAGCCGGGACCTGCTGGTACTGGCCGGCGAAGTTATAGGTCCCGATCGTCGCCCGGATCAGCTGGAGCGTTTCGATCGACTCGCGAGCCGGATGTAGGGCCTCCCCCGCACGGCGGGTGAACCTCCGTTGGCCAAGCACGGTGTTGACCACGTGCTCCTCGTCCGCATCTGCGATGGCGGGGAAGGAGACGAGGTCCCAACCTTCGTGCGCCAGCACGTGACCAACGAGATCGTCCTCATGCAGGCGTTGCATGATGATGATGATCGTGCCCTCCGCCTTATCGTTGAGCCGCGAATAGAGCGTCCCATCGTACCATTCATTGGTGCTGTTCCGACGCGCCTCGGAAACCGCGTCGCCAGGTTTCAGGGGGTCGTCAATAATGATCACATCGGCGCCTCTGCCGGTCAGAACGCCGCCGACCGAGGTCGCCATTCGAAAGCCGCTCTTGGTCGTGGCGAGCTCATGCAGCGCGCTACGCGCCGTCGCGAGCCGGGTTGGGAACAAGGCTGCATACCAGGGCGAGATCATGATCGAGCGGCAATCGCGCGCGAATTTGTCCGAGAGCTCCTGGCCATAGGTTACGTTGATGATGGCCGCGCTGGGATTATGTCCCAGCCACCAGGCCGGGAGCGCGGTCGAGGCCGCAAGCGATTTGAGATGGCGAGGCGGGACAGTGATGATCAGCCGCTTGCTCCGGCCTTGCATGGCAGCTTGAAGCTTCGCTGCCATGACTTCGATGTGCCAATTAGGCAGGAATGATGCTCTCGGATTCAACTCCGCAAAGCAGCGCACAAGGAAGGAATAGAAGTCGGCGCGCAGCACCGCCTGAAACTCGCTTTTGCTTAACGCGGTCACGAGGTGCTCCTCCCGAGGCGACGCTGGAGGTCACGCAGGACCATCTCATCGCCTTCCGTCAACGTCTCGGGATTGGCCTGCGGCGCAGTTTCGGTCGCCTGGACCAGCGCCAGCAACAGATTCATGCAACGGGGTTCACCGGCGACCGCGCGATTGACGAGTTGTTTGACCGCGGCCTCCAATTTGGTGATGCGTCTGCGGCGGCCGTTTTCATTGACCGAGATTCGTTCACCAAGCGTCGCCGCCACCACCGAGGCAAGATTGCGTGGCCCTTTCGGCCGACCGGCAGAATTGCCGGAAACACCCGGTCGAAACCGTGATCCGAGCGGTGGGCGGCCATATCCCACCTGGTACTCCTCGGCTGCCGTCGGCTCCTCCATCTGGTCGTTCAATCTCGTTGCTCCCGGTCCGAGGCGGAGCGCAAACCGGCGATTGCATCGAACGTTTCGCCAGTCGTGGCATGGCGAGCATCGGCTCCGGTGTGGTCTTGCCAGCGGCGCACGATGACATCCACGTAAAGGGGATCGATTTCCATCCCGCGGCAGCTGCGGCCAGTGCGCTCCGCCGCAATCAGGCTTGTACCGCTGCCCAGAAACGGATCGAGCACGAGATCTCCACGACGCGTACA
>JAFAYW010000263.1 GCA_019240125.1 Alphaproteobacteria bacterium | reverse complement strand
TGGGCCCCTGCCTTCGCACGGCCGACAAGGTAAGAAAACGCCCCCCAACCGTCGCTTGCTCGCCCCCCAGGCAGCGCGTATGTGAGCCGGATGCAGGCAGCGATCATCATATTCCCCGGCTCCAACCGCGAGCCCGATCTCGCAATGGCGCTGAAGCGCGCAACCGGGCATGAGCCGCTGCACGTTTGGCACCGCGAGGCCACCCTACCGGCGACCGACCTGATCCTGATCCCCGGCGGCTTTGCCTATGGCGATTACCTGCGCTGCGGCGCGATGGCGGCGCACTCGCCGATCATGCGCGAGGTACGGGCGCGTGCCGAGGCGGGCACGCCGGTGCTCGGCATCTGCAACGGGTTTCAGGTATTGACCGAGGCCGGCCTGTTGCCCGGTGCGTTATTGCCGAACCGCACGCTCAACTTCATCTGCCGCGATGTGCATCTGCGGGTCGAGACCAACCAGACGATCTTCACCTGCGGCTATAGCGCCGGACAGACGATCCGGGTGCCGGTGGCGCATCACGACGGCAACTACACCGCCGATGAAGACACGCTCGACCGGCTGGAGGATCGCGGTCTCGTCGCCTTCCGCTATTGCGGCGCGACGGGTGATCTCAGCGAGACCGACAACATCAATGGCTCGGCCCGCGCCATTGCCGGCGTGTTCAACGACACCCGCACCGTGCTCGGCCTGATGCCGCATCCCGAAAACGCCACCGACCCATTGCTCGGCAGCACCGACGGCCGCGCCCTCTTCGACGGCCTGATCGGGGCATTGCAATGAGCAGCGTTGTCGTAGGGCGGAAAAGCGCAGCGCCTTCCGCCAACCGGTACGCCGCAATGGCGGATGACGCTCCGCTTATCCGCCCTACCTTTTTATGTCGTCCCTGCGAAAGCAGGGACCCACGGTTCGACAACTCCCGAGCGGCCCGGTGGGTCCCTGCTTTCGCAGGGACGACAATTTCCTGTGGTTCACGCGTCGCGCGATGACTCAAACAGGCTCCAACGTCACCCCGGAACTCGCGGCCGAGATGGGCCTCTCCGCGGATGAGTTCGCCAATGCCTGCAACATCCTCGGCCGCACCCCGAACCTGACCGAACTCGGCGTGTTTTCGGCGATGTGGAGCGAGCATTGCTCGTACAAATCGTCGAAGGTGTGGCTCAAGAAGCTCCCGACGACCGGGCCTCGCGTTATCTGCGGGCCGGGCGAGAATGCCGGAGTCGTTGATATCGGCGACGGCGACGCGGTGATCTTCAAGATAGAGAGCCACAACCACCCCTCCTTTATCGAGCCGTATCAGGGCGCGGCGACCGGCGTTGGCGGCATCCTGCGCGATGTGTTCACGATGGGGGCGCGGCCGATCGCGCTGCTCAATTCGCTCAGGTTTGGCAGCCCGGATCACCCGAAAACGCGGCACCTGATCTCGGGGGTGGTGCACGGCATCGGCGGCTACGGCAACTGCGTCGGGGTGCCGACGGTCGGCGGCGAGGTGCAATTTCACCCGGCCTATAACGGCAACATCCTGGTCAACGCGATGTGCGTCGGGCTCGCCAAGGCCGACCGCATCTTTTATTCGGCGGCGTCGGGGCCGGGCAATGTCGTGGTCTATGTTGGCGCCAAGACCGGGCGCGACGGCATCCACGGCGCGACGATGGCCTCGGCCGAGTTTGGCGAAAACGATGCCGGCGAAAAGCGCCCTTTTTTGTTTAATGACACGCCCACCACCGAGAAATTGCTGATCGAAGCCTGTCTCGAACTGATGCAGGGCGACACGATCGTCGCGATACAGGATATGGGTGCCGCGGGCCTCACCTCGTCCTCGGTCGAGATGGCCGGCAAAGGCGGGCTCGGCATCGAACTCGATCTCGACCGCGTGCCGGTGCGCGAAGCGGGCATGATCCCTTACGAGATCATGCTCAGCGAGAGCCAGGAACGCATGCTGATGATCCTCGCCCCCGGCAGCGAGGCCGAGGCGCGTCGCGTCTTCGAGAAATGGGAACTCGATTTCGCCGAGATCGGCCGCGTCACCGAAACCGGCCGCCTCGTCCTGCGCATGCATGGCGAGGTCGCCGCCGACATCCCGGTCGGGCCGTTGGTGACCGAGGCGCCTTTATACGAGCGGCCCTGGGTGCGGCGCGAGCCGCGGCCGGAGATCGACCCGGCGAGCCTGCCGGCGCGCGACCCCATCGAATGCCTGAAGCGGCTGATTGCCTGCCCCGATCTCGCCTCGAAACGCTGGGTGTGGGAGCAGTACGATCATCTGGTGCAGGGCAACACGGTGCAGCGCCCGGGGGGCGACGCCGCGGTGGTGCGGGTGGGCGAGGGAGGTAAGGCGCTGGCGCTGGCGACCGATTGCACGCCGCGCTACTGCCGGGCCGATCCCGAGTGCGGCGGCATGCAGGCCGTCGCTGAAAGCTGGCGCAACCTAACCGCGACCGGGGCGCTGCCGCTGGCGATCACCGACAACATGAATTTTGGCAATCCGCAAAAGCCCGAGATCATGGGCGAATTTGCTGGCGCCGCGATGGGCATCGCGGCCGCCTGTGAGGCGCTCGACTACCCCGTCGTATCGGGAAATGTGTCGCTCTACAACGAGACCAGCGGCAGCGCGATCCTGCCCACCCCGGTCATCGGCGGCGTGGGGCTCATCTCCGATGTCAGCCGCGCGACGGGTATCGCGCTCCGGGGTGAGGGTAACGCCGTGATCCTGGTCGGCGAGACACGCGGCCATCTGGGATCATCGCTCTATCTCCGCGAGATCGAGGGACGCGAGGACGGACCGCCACCCCCGGTCGATCTCGCGGCCGAGCGTCGTACCGGCGATTTCGTAAGGGCGCGCATCGCGGCCGGCGAAGTCGCCGCCTGTCACGACGTGGCAGATGGCGGCCTGCTGATTGCGCTGGCCGAAATGGTGATGGCGGGCGGCCGCGGCCTGATCCTCGACGCTCCTGCCAGGGGCTTGCCGATAGCGGCTTACTGGTTTGGCGAGGATCAGGCGCGCTATCTGGTGGAGACCGCCGACCCTGCCGCATTCCTGACTGCAGCCAAAAATGCGGGTATATGCGCCCAACGCATAGGCAGCGTGAGCAAGGCCGCGTTGACACTCTCGGGCGCTGGTGCCATATCCGTCGAGGACCTAAGAGCCGCGCACGAGGCTTGGCTGCCGGATTACATGGCGGCGCACGCATAGGCGGAGACTGTCAGGCGGAGAACCCGGCGATGGCGATGGATGCGGGCACGATCGAGAGGCTGATCAAGGAGAGCCTGCCGGACGCCAAGGTGTCGATCGAAGATTTACGCGGCGACGGCGATCACTACGCCGCCCACGTCGTGTCGAATGCATTTCGCGGCAAGAACCGGGTGCAGCAGCATCAGCTCGTCTATCAGGCGCTGCGTGGCCGCATGGGCAACGAGTTGCACGCACTAGCCCTGCAGACCAGCGTCCCCGAAATCTGACGCCGAAAAACTAAACCCAGGAAGAACCACCCCCAGACCCGGTCCAAGCTCAGGACGAAAAGGAAGCGACACATGGATTCCGCTACACAAGACCGCATCCGCCAGCAGATCGGTGAAGCGCCGGTCGTACTGTTCATGAAGGGAACGCCGGTGTTCCCACAATGTGGCTTCTCGGCTGCGGTCGTCCAGATCCTGAGCCATATGGGCGTGAAATTTAAGGGCATTGACGTATTGGCCGACCCGTCGGTGCGTCAGGGCATTAAGGAATTCTCGAGCTGGCCGACTATTCCCCAGCTTTATGTCGGCGGCGAGTTCCTCGGCGGGTGCGACATCATCCGCGAGATGTTCGAGACCGGCGAATTGAAGCAGGTCTTCGAAGAAAAGGGTGTCGCCGTCCGCGCCTGAACGACTGGCGCTGCCGCCCGTGTGAAACCTAATACCGAGCTGGGACTTGGTGAGGGCTTTACATGGCAGAGCTTAGATTGACGCCCCTAGCCCCGTGATTGCCGAGGCGTTGCCGAACATTTCGGTAATCGACATCCGTAAGGGTGGCTGCGCCTCGCTGGCCCGCTTATGCATGGGTAATGCACAGGCGCTGCTGCACGACGCGCGGCGGAACCTGACACCGCCGCTGCTGATGCTGATGGATAATGTCTCGCGCCGTTGGCTCGACAATTCCGGCAATCCATACCGCGCGGAGATTGCTGAGATAGCCGGATTGCTGCGGCGCCACGGCGCTTACGCGCTGAACACCAGCTATGAGTGGGCGTGCACGAGCGGGGTTGGACCTGATCCCCGGGGCGGGGTTCGCCTGCTGCGTGTTCTCGATTGGCGAATGTCGGGGCTTGGCCGCAATGTCGTCGTGGCATGGCAGGGCGGCCCGGCCGGCGAATTCGCCAACATCACGTGGCCGGGATTTGTCGGCGCGATCACCGCCGCCGCGCCCGGCCGGTTCGCTGCGGCGATTAATCAGCCGCCGATGACAGCCTCCGGTGTCGCGTGGCCGATGATTGGGCTGTCGCTAGAGCACGCGTCTGGCGCTCGCGAGGCATGCCGCCCTCTCATCTGCTGCGGCATGTCTTCGAGACTTGCGCGACCTATTTGGACGCAAAACACCGTCTTGCCACGACGCCGATGGCGCTGCCTGCTTTTTTTATTCTGGCTGGGACGCGCCCCGGCGAGGGCTGCGTCATCGAGCGCACGGAGGACGCTGCGATAATCCGTGAGATGCCAGCCGCCATTGCAAATCACTGGGTGGGCCTTCCGCAAGGCGGTCGACCGCGCGGCCACAACAGCGATGAACGCCATCGCCGCATGGAAGATGCTGTAAACAATGAATCAGCCGAGTGGCTTGCCGCGCCAGTCCTCAACCGCGACACGCGCATAATCGCGACGATCAATCTGAGCCAGTCGCAAATGATGCTGCAGGGTTGGGAAGCAAGCGGGCCCGCTACCGCCGAATTACGATTGGACCTCGCATCAGGGCCTGAATTTACCCTCAACTAAGTGGTATCGGCCGCGGCTTCTGGGTTAAATGCTTCTATTACGAGTAGCTTAGTCGGTGCTCGATCGGCGGAGTGGTTTCGTAAAACCAACCTAACCCTGCCCTCGCCATGCTTTCATGCCGCCGCGCAATACCGTCACGTCGCGCCGCCCCGCCTGCGCCAGCAGCACGGCGGCCTGCGCCGAGCGCTTGTCGGTCAGGCAGACGCAGACGATGGGGCCAGGCTGACGGGTCAGCTCGGCGATATGCAAGGACAATGACGGAAGCGGGATGTTGCGGGCGCCGTCGATATGACCGAGCGGCCCGTCGAACTCTTCGGCGCCACGCACATCGAGGATCAGCGGCACCGGCTTGCCCGCCATGCGCGAGCGCAATTCCTCGATTTCGATCCAAGGGGGCGCGGGCGCGGGCGTAACCGCAGCAGGCGCCTGGCCGAACAGGCGCGATAGGACAGACCACATCGCCGCTCAGCTCACATCGAGCGCGTGTTTCTTCAATTCGGCGAACGACACGATACGCAAGGTCGCCTCATGCGTCGCGGCGAGGCGTATCTTCGGCGCCTTACCGGCGTCGAGCGCCTCCTTCCAGCGCGCCGCGCAAAGACACCAGCAATCACCCGGGTTCAGCCCGTCAAACCCATAGGCCGGCATCGGCGTCGACAGATCGTTGCCGGCCGCCTTCGAGAAGGCGAGGAACTCGGCGTCGACCTGCGCGCACACGGTGTGCACCCCTGCATCCTCGGGGCCGGTCTCGCAGCTGCCGGTACGGTAGAACCCGGTCAGTGGCTTAGCACAGCACTCGGTTAGCGGCTCACCAAAGACATTGCGCGGCCGCGACGGCCGGCCGGGATCGGAGCCAGAGGCATCGGGCATCGCGACTTCTCCGTCAAAACGTGATTTTTCAGGCAGGCCGGCGTTCGCTGCGCGCCGCATGGCGCGCCTCGATCGCGTCCCAGATGTTTTTCGCCAGATCAACCCCGTCGAGCCGGGCAATCTCCTGGATGCCGGTCGGCGAGGTGACGTTGATCTCGGTCATGTAGTCGCCGAGCACATCGATACCGACAAACACGAGGCCTTGCTCGCGCAGCGAGGGACCGATGGCGGCACAGATCTCGCGCTCGCGCTCGGTCAGGGTGGTTTTCACCGCGCGGCCGCCGACATGCAGATTGGCGCGGGATTCACCTTCCGCCGGGATGCGTAACACCGCGCCGACCGGCTCCCCCTCGACCAGGATGATGCGCTTGTCGCCCTGCCGCACTTCCGGAATATAGCGCTGTACCATCACCGGCTCGCGGTGGATCAGGCTGTACATTTCGAGCAACGAATTGAGGTTCTCGTCGCCCGGCCGCAAGCGGAAGATGCCCGCGCCGCCATTGCCGAACAGCGGCTTGATGATGATGTCGCCATGCTCTTTCCAGAATTCGCGTATTTCCGCCGGGTCTAGCGTCAGCAGTGTCGGCGGCATCAATTCCTTGAAGCGCAACACAAACAATTTCTCCGGCGCGTTGCGCACCGACGCCGGGTCGTTGACCACCAGCGGCCCGGTTTCCGGCAACAGCTCCAGCAGGTGGGTCGCCGTGATATAGGCCATGTCGAAGGGCGGATCCTGGCGCATCAGCACGACATCGAGGCCGGCTAGGTCCAGCTCCTCGAATTTCCCGAATTTGTGATGGTTGCCGTGCCGACGGAATACTTCCAGCGACCGACCGCTGGCATACAGGCGGCCGTCGCGCAACGTCAGCGCCGTCGGTAGATAGTGATAAAGCGCGTGGCCGCGCGCCTGTCCCTCCAACGCCAGGGCAAAGGTCGAATCCGCATCGATATTGATCGTATCGATCGGATCCATCTGGATCGCGACGGCGAGACCCATCAGCCACTCCTCGTAACCACCGGCCGATCATAGCAAATTCGTCCGCCTCGCCTATCCTGGCGTGCCGAGGTCCGGTTTCACGGAGATATTGCGATGCGGCTGCGCGGGCCAAACGACGGGAGCAGCCCGATCAACGCCTCCCGGGAAATCGCGATGCAGCCGGCGGTCGGCGTAAAATCCGCCTGGGCGACATGCAGGAAGATCGCGCTGCCCCGGCCAGCATGCGGCGGATCGGTGTTGTAACCGATCAGCACGACGACATCGTAAAGCGCGTCGGCGCGCCACATCTCCTCGTGCGAGGCACTGTAGGGTAGCGTCACCAGCCGGTTGTAGTTGGGATCGTCGGAGGCATCGACCCAACCGTGCTCGGGTTGCAGCGCCACGAGCGGCAGGCTGGTACGGGGTCGCGGCAGCCGGTCGGGCCGGTAATACACCGCGACCAACGGGAAAGTACCGGCCGGGCTCGCACCATCGCCTTCGCGCTTTTCGCGGCGTACGCCGCCGCGGCCGCACGCAGCGCGCGTCTCGCCACCCCGCCAACGCAGCCTGCCGGCGGCGTACGACAGATTGATCGAACCAGCCGAACCCTGTGGCATTTGCCCCTCACCCGGGATCATGCGAATCTGCCGCGGGGGCGAGGCCAGGGTGAGGGAATAGGAGACTGCATCATGCTTAAGATCTACGGCATTCCGCGTTCACGCGCCTTCCGCACCTTGTGGCTGGCCAAGGAATTAGGCCTCCGCTACGACAACGTGCAGATCAGCATGAACGACGGCGGCACGCACGCCCCGGATTTCCTCAAGATCAACCCGAACGGCCACATCCCGGCAATCGACGATGATGGGGTCGTGGTTTGGGAATCGATGGCGATCAATCTCTACCTGGCGAAAAAGCATGCGAGTGGCACCCTCTACCCCAGCCGGCTGGAGGATGAGGCGCATGCGTGGCAGTGGAGTTTCTGGGGGATTACCGAGGTCGAGCGCCCTGTCCTCACCACACTGTTCAACCGGGCCCTGTTGCCTGAAGACGAACGCGACGCGAAACTCGCCGACGAAGCGGAGCAGCAGCTACAGCAGCCATTCGGCGTGCTCAACGGCGCCCTTGCCAAGTCGCCCTTTCTGCTCGGGCCGGAATTCACCGTAGCCGATCTCAATGTCGCCAGCATCCTGTCGTGGGCGCGCCCCGCGCGGATCGATTTCACGCCGTTCCCGCACGCCGCCGATTGGCTGAAGCGCTGCGCCGAGCGGCCGGCGGCGCGAGCCGCCCGCGACCTCCAACGGTGACCCGCGAATGGGTATCAGGCGGCTGACACGCCGCGGATTATTGCGCCTCGCGGCGGCGGGAGCGGCCTCGTCCGGCGGCCCGGTCTTCGCAGCCGGGAGGCCGCCTGCCGCACAGCCTACCCCGCCGACGCCGCGTCCAAAACCCGAACCGCCGAACTCCGAACCCTCCGCTGGAGCCGAAACGTCGATGCCGCAGCAACCCGCAACGCCCGATACCGTCGTCTATGTCTCCAATGCCGGGGGGCCGGAGATCTTTTGCCTGTCGATGAACCGCGGCACCGGCGACATGACAGTATTCGACAAAGTCAGCATCCCGGGCGCCGACAAGCCATCCCCCACCAGCATGCCGATGGCGTTTAGCCCCGATCGGCGGCGCCTTTATGTCGCGCTGCGCAGCGAACCGTTTACCGTCGCGACCTTCACGATCGATGGCGCGAGCGGCAAGCTGGCCCATCTCGGCAGCACACCGCTCGACGCCAGCATGGCCTACACGACGATCGACAAGACGGGCAAATGGCTGCTCTGCGCCTCCTATCCCGGTGCCGAACTGACGATCAACGCGATCGACGCACAGGGCCAGGTGAAGGCGCCGCCGGTACAGATCATCAAGGATCACCCAAAGGCGCATTGCGTCATCCTTGATGCCAGCAACCGGCACGCCTACTGCTCGGTATTGGAGCAGGATGTGATCCTGCAATTCCAGTTCGACCCGGCCAGCGGCCAAGTGACGCCGAGCAATCCACCTTCCGTCAAGACCAAGCCGGGCGCCGGGCCGCGCCACATGGCATTGCACCCGAACGGCAAGTTCCTTTACCTAATCACCGAGACCACCGCGACGATCGGCACCTACGCCGTCGACCCGGCCAACGGCACACTCAGGGAGTTGCAATTCGTCGAGATGCTGGCACCGGGTGTGCTCAAGGAACAGCCTGCGGCGGCCGATCTGCACGTCACCCCGGGTGGCCACTTCCTTTACGGCAGCGAGCGGAAGAGCAGCACGCTGGTCGGCTACAGGATCGACCCGGCTAAGGGTACCCTGTCGTTGATCGGCCGCGTCCCGACAGAGACGACGCCGCGCGGCTTTGCGATTGATGCGATGGGCAAATACCTGCTCTCGGTGGGTCTCGATTCAAATCACATGACGGTCTATTCGATCCGTCCCGGCGCCGGCAACCTCGATCCCGTCAAGCAGCATGCGATGGGCAAGCAACCCAACTGGATCGAGATCGTCGATTTGAAGCCGTGGTAATCCGTGATCTGGTGAGAAGGGGCAGCCGCCAATGACAGACGAAGAGATTGCGGCCGCCGCAGCGCTGCTTGTTCAGGCGCGGCGGAGTGGAGAGCAGATCGAAGCGCTGCCAGTGATGCCGTCATCGATCGCGGAGGCGCACGCCATTCAGGACCGCGTCGCCGCCACGCTCGGGGAGACAGTCGGCGCCTTCAAGGCCGCCGCACCGGCAGGCGGCGAGCCCATGCGCGGCTTGATCTTCGCCCGCATGATCCGCTCCAGCCCGGCACGGATGTCGCCCGGCGAGGTGCCGCATCTCGGCGTCGAAGGCGAAGTCGCCTTCCGCTTCACCCGCGCCCTCCCCGCGAGAAGTGCACCTTACACTCGCGAAGAGGTCTCGCAGGCCATTGTCGCGTTGCCGGCTATCGAAGTTGTCTCCGCCCGGTTCCGCGACGCGACCGGCCGACCGCGGCTCGAACAGTTGGCGGATTGCATCGCCAATGGCGGCCTTGTACCCGGGACGGAGCTGCGCGACTGGCAGAAGCTCGATATGACCCACCTGCACGTCAAGCTTCTGGTGAATGGCGAGCCGGTGGTGGACCAACAAGGCGGCCATCCGACCGGCGACCCGCTCGGTGCCGCCGTCGCACTGGTGAATATGATGCGCTCGGCTGACGGCGTGACGGCCGGGCAGATCGTAACAGCGGGCAGCTGGACGGGACTGCGCTTCCTCAAGCCCGGCGACGCGTGCAGGGTCGAATTCGAGAGCCTGGGTGTGGCAGAGGTCGCCTTCGACAGCTAGAGGTGGAGCCGCAACAGGTTGTCTTTGGCGAGGGGGTCGGCTGACAGGTGGTTCTGCAGCCAAGCTGGCAGTACGGCGCGGCGGTGTTCTGAACCGGTCGTATTCCGTTCTAAAGGGAACGCGTCCTGATCGGCGCGGCGGGCTGGATCGAAACTTGGGAAAACGCCCGCTCCCGCTCGGCGACTGCGTCCGAAGTTCGGCCGAGATGCGCATGCGCCGCCGCGACCGCGCGATCGGCATCGCGCGCTAGGGCGGCCTCGACGATGGCGCGATGCTCGGCCTCGACATCGCGCGGTTCCGAGCCATCGGCGAAGGCGAGATATCGGTAGCGCGTATTGCGGTCCATCAGCATCGAGTAGAAGTCGCACAGCCAGCGCGAGCCGCACGCGGCGATCAGCGCGAGATGAAAGGCGCGGTGCCGCTCCTCCCATTCAGGGTTGAAAGAGCCATAGCCGTCAGGCCCTTCACGCCGAACCCGCGACAGCCGATGCGCCGCCAGCAGGACCTGCTCTTCCCAGGCAGCATCGCCGTTGCCAATCGATTCCCGCAACGCGAGCTCGCTGATCCAGCGCTGCGTCTTGGTCAGCTCGGCGAGATCGTCGAGGCTGACCGAGGCTACTCGAAACCCGCGTTGATCCTCGCGCGCCACAAGGTTCTCGGCCGATAGCCGATTGAGCGCTTCCCGCATCGGGGTCGTGCCGACTTCATAGCGATCGCACAACGCATCGATCCGCAGGCGGTCACCCGGCCGAAAAACTCCCAGCAGAATGTCGCGGCGCAATCGAGCATGGATCGATGTGGCCAAAGTGCGTGGCAGGTCCATCTGTGGCATCGCTACCATCAAGGTACCCACTGCGGTAGGTGTCAATTATATATTTTTGAGTGTTGTCGCTGCCAAAAATGTATGATCCAAATGGTCCTCTCTAAGAACAACAGGATTTGGGGATGACGGTATGCCTGCAAGTTGTATTGGGGTTGTGAGGTGAGCGAGGCCCGGGTGTTACCCGGCGCGGCGACCGGTGCGACGCTGCCTCGTGCCGAGAGCATTACCGGCTACGTCATTCTCGTCGTTGCCCTGACCTTCATGTGCAACGTCTTCCTTGGTGAGGAGACGCGGGCGTTTAGTCTCAGCACGCCGCTGATCATCAAGGAATTCGGCGTCACGCCAGCCCAGCTCGGCTTCATACAGACCGTCGGCGCCTGGGTCGGGATGATCGGCACGATCGCCATTCCGCTGCTTGCCGACTGGCGCGGCCGCCGGCCGGCCTTTCTGACCATCCTGCTGCTCTATTCGATCCTCGCGCCGATCATCGGCTTGGCGCAGACCTTCCTGCAGCTCGCGGTGCTGCAGGCGATCGCGCAGATACCGCGTAACACCGGCCCGATGAACTATGTAGTGCTCGCCGAGTCGGTGCCGACCAGGGTGCGGGTATTTTACCTCTCGTTCCTCAACAGCTCGGTGCCCGCCGCTTATGCGTTGACGGCGGTCATCGCCGGCTTTCTGGTCCCGCGCTTTGGCTGGCGATCCGTTTTTTATATTGAGGTCAGCTGCCTGATTCTGTTTGTCGTCGCGTATTTTTACTTCCGCGAGACGCCAGGTTATCTCGCCGCCAAGGCGAACCGGGCGGCGCATGGGCGCAGCCAGCGGCCGGACATGCTCCTCGCGTGGAAGGTCATGCCGGGACGGGCGACGCTCGGCTTGGTGATCATGTCGCTGTACCTGCTTGCCTATCCCGGGTTTTCGGCGTGGCAGACCGCGTGGCTCGTCAACGAGCTTAATATCGATTACGTCGAGTCGACCCACTGGGTGGCGACCTGGCTGTTCATCTCGATGTTTTCCTATTGGATCTGCGGCTGGCTCGCCAATCGCTTCGGCAAGAAGATCATCGTCCCGATCTTTGCGAGTATCGGGGGCGCCTGCATGCTGGCGGTTATCTTCCACCGCTGGGAGCCGAACACGGTGTTCTGGCTCGGCCTGACGATGAATTTCTTCATCACCGCCCATTATGGCGTCGGCAATTTCGCCTACATCGCTGAATTGTATCCAGCGGAAATCCGCGGCTCGGTACAGGCCAGCTTTGGCTTGATCGTCGGTTTTATCGCCAGCTGGGCGCCGACGATCATTCCGCTGATCGCCGGCAACGACCTGCATCACATCTCATTCGGGTTTATCTTCCCGGCTGGCATCATGTTCACATTGGCCTTCATATTCCTGTTCATCGCTCCCGAGACGGCACAGAAGCCGCTCGAAGACATCGTCGAGCGGCGCTGACGCCGGTTGTCGTACAGTAAGGCCGCGCGAGGAGATCGATATGAAAATCGAGTTGTGGAATCACTGCGAGAACCCCTACCCGTTTGTCCCGGCCGAGGTGCTCGATCAGGCCGAGTCGGTTCGCGCCAGCCTGCCGAGCAAATACTGCGACCCCAAGATCGCGGCGCGGCTCTATGACGAGGTGTTCGAGGAGTATCAGCTCTGCGACGAGATCGGGCTGAACATCGTCACCAACGAACATCACGGCGGCATCAACAATCTGTGGGCCGCCAGCCCGGTCATCACCGGCTCCGTCGCGCGCCTGACCAATAAGGTACGCATCCTCTCGCTGGGCACCTTGATCACGGTGCGGCCCGATCCGGTGCGGGTTGCGACCGAATACGCGACCCTCGATGTGATTTCGAAGGGCCGCCTGGAGATCGGCTTTGTCAAATCCGGGGCGACCGAGATGGTGTCGGGCGATGCCAACCCGATGCGTATCCGCGAACGCGAATGGGAAGC
>JAFAYW010000217.1 GCA_019240125.1 Alphaproteobacteria bacterium | reverse complement strand
ATGCGAATTGGATTAGGCATCAACTACGCGGGCGGCTTCAGGGACGTGGCCGCCGAGGTCGCCGACCTCGAGCGCGCCGGATTGGACATTGTCTTTGTCCCCGAGGCGTATTCGTTCGACGCAGTGAGCGCGCTGGGCTACCTGGCGGCCAGCACCCAACGGGTTCAGCTGGCCTCGGGAATCCTGCAGCTGTACACCCGAACGCCCACCCTGACCGCGATGACCGCGGCGGGGCTCGACTACGTCTCCGACGGCCGGTTCACGCTCGGCCTTGGCGCGTCCGGCCGCCAGGTCATCGAGGGCTTCCACGGCGTTCCCTACGACGCCCCGATAGCACGCACTCGCGAAGTCATCGAGATCTGCCGCCAGGTGTGGCGACGCGAAACCGTGCAACACCTGGGCAGGCACTATACGATCCCACTCCCGGCTGACCGAGGCACCGGTCTCGGCAAACCGCTCAAACTGATCAATAAGCCGGTCCGAGAACGTATCCCAATCCTGGTGGCTGCACTGGGACCCAAGAACGTCGAGCTGGCCGCCGAGATCGCCGAGGGCTGGCAACCGATCTTCTATTTTCCGGAGAAGGCGCAAGACGTCTGGGGCGAGGCGTTGGCCACCGGCCGGGCCAAGCGCCATCCGGCGTTGGGAGAACTGGAGGTGTACGCCGGCCCGGTGCTGGCCATCGGCGAGAACGTCGAATCACTGCGCGAATACGTCAAACCGAATCTGGCACTCTACATCGGCGGGATGGGCGCCAAGGGCAGGAACTTCTATCACACCCTGGCCACTAGATACGGTTACGGCGCTGCGGCCGACCGCATCCAAGAGCTTTACCTGTCCGGCGACAAAGACGGCGCCGCCAAGGTGGTGCCCGACCAACTGGTACGCGACGTTTCGCTGATCGGAACACGCGAGTTCGTCAAGGAGCGGTTGGCGGCCTTCCGCGAAGCCGGGGTGACCACGTTGAACGTGGTCCCGATCGCCGAAACGGCCGCCGACCGGCTCAAGCTCATCGAGACGCTTCGCGGGCTGCTCGACTAAACCGCCCGAGGTTCCGCCTTCGACCGACCCATCCACATCATGACGACGCGCACGGCTAAGAAAACGATGGCCACCGTGTAGACGAAGAGCCCGAACCCAGGAGAGAAGTTGACCCCCGACAGGTCAGGGTCGTCGCCCTTCACTTCCGCCAGCTGCGAGTTGTACGTAACCCAGTTGTAGATCAGGTGGATAGCTAAGAGACCGACAACCACACTGAGCCCGATTAGTATCGGGCGATGGCTCTGAGGCCGGGTAAAAATCATCAGTGACAACGCCGCACCCGCGGCGAGCATCAAGAAAAACAATCCTGACACACCGCCGTCAAACTCCCAGGGGGAAGCGCTCTTCGATATTGGGCCATAGCTGGCGGTGATCCACGGGAGGAAGAACGAAATCGCCGCGACGACGAAGCCTCCGAACAAGAGCCACCCCGCGAGCGGGACCCTTGAGACGGCGCCCGCGAATCCTGTCGGCGCGTTCCCGAACGTTTGACCGCCAGGGGGCGGGTATCCGGCCGGGGCAGGGTACTGAGGGGCGGCAGGAGGAGGAGACCACGATTGCGGCGCCACCGGTTCCGCCGGTGTTCCCGTTGACGACTGCGCGGCAGGCTTGTAGCCAGGCGGTCCCGTATAGCCCGCTTGCTGCTCCGGTGGATACCAGTTCCCGTCTGACGCCTGCCACCATCCAGGTCCCTGCGGGGCATTGCTCATCTATGTGTCCTCGTTTCAGGTAATGGTTTCGGAGCGCTCCCGCGCTGCTGTTCGCGCCAAAATGTGGTCAATGGCGCATTCCGTCCTCCGAAGCCGACAGTGCCGGTCGGGAGGCTTGTCGCGACCGGCGATGGCAATGTTGGAGCACAAGCCTTGGCGAATTCTAAAAGGATTCGAGCGAAAAATCTTGCGAGCGCCGAAATTGACGATCGGCTCAAGCAAAGAGAAGACGGCAACCCGCGCGAAGCGGCATCAGCCTTGCGCGTCGGCCAGCACAGCGTTTAGCGTCTTACTCGGCCGCATCACCGCAGTCGTCTTCTGGCTGTCCGGTGCGTAGTAGCCGCCGATGTCTGCCACGTCGCCCTGCACTTCGGCGAGTTCTCGCACGATGGATTCTTCGTTCTCGGCCAGAGCATCGGCCAGCGCGGCGTAGTGCTTCTGCAACTCTTCATCATCGGTTTGCGCGGCGAGCTCCTGCGCCCAGTACATCGCGAGGTAGAACTGGCTGCCGCGGTTGTCGAGCTCACCGGTCTTGCGCGACGGGCTCTTATTGTTCTCCAGCAGCTTGCCGATCGCGGCATCCAATGTCTTGCCGAGAACCTTGGCCCGCTCGTCGCCGGTCTTGATCCCAATGTCTTCGAAACATGCTCCCAGCG
>JAFAYW010000178.1 GCA_019240125.1 Alphaproteobacteria bacterium | reverse complement strand
ATAGTCCCGGCCTTCCAATCGTCTGTCGACATTCAGGCATTGCCTGAGAAACCGCTGGGTAAAAAACGCCGCATTCGCGGTGCTTTGTTCGGGCGCCAATGACATCTGGAAGATCACGGACGAGGCGGGGCCGACATCGGTCACGGCCTGCGTGTACCACTCGAATGCCGCGCTGCGGCGGGCGGGATCAGTGGGAATCAAACGGCCCGACTTCTCCGCGCAGTAGAGGAGGATCGCGCCCGACTGAGTGACCGTGAGAGGCCTGCCGCCGGAGCATCATCGTCCACCAGAACCGGGATCACACCGCTCGGGTTCAACGCCAGAAAATCAGCGCCGTGCTGCTCGCCTTTTTGTAGGTCCAGTACGTGAATGCGATGCGCCAGACCGCATTCGGACAGCGCCAAGGCGGCGCGTCTTCCATTCATCGTTCCGGCGGTATAGAGGTCGATCATGGCCTTCCCGCATCGTCACAATTGTGGTCGCTTCCGGCGCGCCACATCGGAGACGTTGATCGGAATTCCTAGCTGCCAAGCCAGGCGAGACTTGCCTCTGATTCGAGGTGCTGCAGACGCTGGAACAGCGCCGCGCCGGCGTCACCCATCGCACCGCGGGTGAGCCGGGCGAATTTGTCGGCAAGATCGCCGTCCTTGAGCATGCCGCCATCGACATGCCGATCGAGCCGGCTCCCGTCTTTCAGCGTCACGGTGACGGTGCTGCCCGTGGCATGTCCGTCGCTGTCTTCGATCATCATGACGCGGCGGGTCAGCGCCCGGATATGCGGGTCGGCGAGGGCGCCCTCATCATAGGATTCCGGGTCGCGCGCCTCGCGATACAACGCCAGGGCGACGCAGAACGGGATGCTGTACTGGGCCAGCATCAAATCGGCCGGCTCGGCGATCGCATGCCGTTCGGTCATGCGGCGGGTGCCGGTGACGCTGATCGCATCGACATCGTCGCCCGCGAAACCGTGCTCGGCCTGCAATTCGCGCACGGCGGTGACCGCCGGGTGCGCCGTGGCGTGACAGGGATAGCGTTTCAGCACGGTGCTCAGCGTGACGTAATCGCTGCCGAGACCGCGCGTCAGATGCGCCTCATCCCATTCGGTGCAGAACACACGCAGAAAACCGAACTGGCCCTCGATCACGGTGCGCGGGCCGGTGAAGCCGGCGGCGGCGAGGCTGGCGGCAAGCACGCCGGCCTCCGAGGCGCGGCCGAGATGCAGCCGCTTGACCATGCCGCCATCGCCGCGGGCGAATTCGAGCAATCCGCCGGCGAGCGACCCTGCGAGGCCAATCGCATTCGCCATCTGCTCGGCGTCGAGGCCGAGGATGTGGCCGCACGCCACCGCCGCGCCAAACGGGCCGGTGGTGCCCGGCGCGTGAAAGCCACGCGCCTCGTTGGTGTGGCCGGTGGCGCGACCGATGCGGATCATCACCTCGTTGCCGGCGACAAACGCTGATATCAGCGCCTTGCCATCAACCCCCGCCTGCTGCGCCACCGCGAGTGCCGGCGGCAACACGGTGGCGCCGGGATGCGCGCCGGCGCCGGGCCGGGTCAGGCTGTCGAGTTCAAACGCATGCGCCAATGCGCCATTGGCGAGCGCCGCGGCGGGCGCCTGCACCGCGCTGCCGCGGCCGAGGATACGGCTGCTACCGCCGGGGCCGGTGCGCTCGGCGTAATCGATGACGATGCGGCTCCACGGCAGGGCGCTGCCGCAGATACAGGCCGCCACCGTGTCGGCGATGACGTTTTTGGCGCAGGCGACGACCTCGGCGGGCAAATCCTCATAGCGCAATGCCGCGGCATATTCCGCGAGCGCGACGGTGGCGCCGGCTGTGTTTATGCCGCTGGCGGGAGCTTGCTTCATTTGGGTAGAAGAAGAAACAAACGCTGTCGTCCCTGCGAAAGCAGGGACCCACCCTTCAGCCTACTCCTGACTTGCCATCTGGCCCCTGGCGCCGCCTCAAAAGCTGGCCCCGAAGGAGCCTTGTCCCACGGTGGGTCCC
>JAFAYW010000155.1 GCA_019240125.1 Alphaproteobacteria bacterium | reverse complement strand
CGCCGCATGTCGCAAACTACGACGCGGTGCTGGTGGTTGTTGCGGCCAGTGTGGTCGTCGCACGCGGCCTCGCAGACGGGTTCCGCCGCGGCGAGCTCCTGATTCCGCTGGCTGCCTGGATGATCCAGCTGTTCAACCCGCCGACCTCGTTTCACTTCGCGGTGATAACGCCGGTACTCACGGCGCTGCTGATCGCCTGCGCGATCGCGCGGGCAGGCGCCGCCGCTCAGCCGGTCGATCGCGCCGCGCTGGACACCGCGCCGGCCGTGCGATGAGCGACGCCGTCTCGAAGTCGGCAACCCCCGCGATGGGCCAGCGCAGCGGCTGGCCCGTCTGGGCCGTGGTACTGCTCTGCCTGATCCCAGCCGGCGCCTATTATACGTTTCTGAT
The DNA here is from genome assembly GCA_019240125.1 of Alphaproteobacteria bacterium. Taxonomy (GTDB): domain Bacteria; phylum Pseudomonadota; class Alphaproteobacteria; order ATCC43930; family CGMCC-115725; genus DATARH01. The sequence continues at coordinate 6,010 of JAFAYW010000155.1, read as the reverse complement.
CTGCGCCAATTTCGGCGACCTTGACAGCGGCCTGCATCCGGCGGCGCCCGGGCTGTACGTTCCAGTGCACTACGGGCTGACCTTCAACAGTATGCTTCTGCATCTGCTGCACTTCCGCTTCGACGTCGACCCACAGGCGATCGGGGTCGAAGGTTCGGTCCGTGACGGCCTGACCTATGCCTATTTCGGCATCGTGCCGGCGCTGCTGCGCGCACCGCTAATGCAGGCGCGCGATTTCGCGACAACCGATTACACCCGTCTCGCCTGCCTGGTCGCGATCAGCGCGATGAGCGCCTGCAAGGTCGCGACGGTGATGACCGTCTGGCGCGCCGCCGGTCGGTCCGAGCAGCGGCCACTGCTGATCATCCTGCTCGCTGCCACCTTGTTCGGCGGGCCGCAGATCCAGTTCCTGATGGCCTCGCTATGGCAGGAAGTGGGGCTTTGGAGCGCGGCTTTGGCCAGCCTCTTTGTCTATCTCGCGGTGCGCGGGCTGTATGACACAGACGGGTTCTCGCCGCGGCTGCTCGCCGGAATGGCAGTGGTTGCGGGGTTCTGCCTGCTGACCCGTGTCTCGACAGCGCTGGGGCTTTATCTCGCGCTCGGACTGTCGATGCTGGCGCTGATGTGGCGCGATGTCCGCGGCGCCGAGCGATACCGGTTCCGCGACGCGCTGCGCCGGGTTCTCCCCGCCGGTGCGATCCTCGGCTGTTTTATCGTCATCGCCTTCGCGATCAATTTCGCACGCTGGGGCAGCCCGCTCGCCTTCACCGGCGATATTCACTCCTCGCTGATCGCGATGCAGACCGACCCCCTGCGTGTCGCGAGAGATGCCCAATACGGCCAGTTCAACCTTATCAGGGTGGGCTACGCGCTGGCCTATTACTTCGCACCGGTCTGGGCGCTGCAGGACAGTTCAGGGCATTTCTACCTCGAGAGCTTTCGGCAGCGGGCGATCGACTCCGTCGAACTGCCGCCCAGCAGCTTCTTCATTTCGGACCCGCTGAGCATCGGGCTGATGATCGTCGGCCTCATCGCGCTGGCGCGCTCGCGCCTGGATTCGCGACGAGAGCGGAGTGCACCGGCCTGGCCGATCCTCGCCGGGCTCGCGGTTCCAATCGCGCTGATGCTGACCTATGCCAGCATGACTTTTCGCTACCGGCTCGAATTCTATCCGCTGTTCGACTTCTGCGCGGTGGTGGGGTTCGCCGCCCTTATCGCGCGACCGCGGGCCGTGACGATCGTGCCCGCGGCGCTCGCCGGGCTGCTGGGGATGGTCGCCTCGCATGGGCTGCTGGTGCTCTCGGCGCTGGGCCTTTACGGCGATACGATGCCAAAACTCGGTGGTGGCAGCGTCATGACGTTCTACGCTTCGTTTTTTCAGTAAGGCCGGCTTTTACGAAGAGCCGGCGCGGCGATCGCCGCGGTTCGTCACAACATGGCCGGGTGCTGCCGCGACACCGCCAACAGCACACCGACCACCGCGCCGATAACAGCGGCAAACATTACCAGCAACCGGCAGGCGATCGCCCATTGCACCGCCATCTGCATTGGCGTGCCGAGCCCGGCCAGCACCGAGACGAGCCCCCACTCGCTGGCGCCGATGCCGCCAGGTGTCAGCGACAAGGCGGTACCGAACATGCCAAACGGAAAGGCGGCGCCCAGCTGCCAGAACGGGATATCCAGCCCCACTGCCGCGGCGCTCACTGCCGAGATCAGCGTCAGCACGGCGATCCGCAGCAGCGACAACAGCAACAGGGGTCGTGTCACCGCTGCTGCAACGACACCGCTCGCCGCCAACCTCGACAGCATCGTACCGCCGCGCCAGGTAGCGTCGACCTGTGCCGCCAATCGTGCAATGGATGCCACCAGCCCCTCACCGACACCACACAGCAGCCATCCGGCGATCGCGGCGGCAACAGCCATCGCGGCCCACGCTCTTGCTCCCGCGCCACTTACCAGCACCACGATCGTCGGCAGCGCGATCAGAGCCGCGGCCACCACATCGAACAGCTGCTCGATGAGGGTCGCCCCGATTCCGCGCATGACGGGGCGGCCGCCAAAAGCCCGGGACCCGAGCCATCGGCACAACGCCATGCTCACCTGCGCAGGCAATAGCTGCCCCAGTCCGACACCTACCGCACTCAACGCGAAATACAGCGAGCGCGGCAGAGCGCGGCCGGTCGGTGGATCGACTTGCAGCACAACGATCCGCCATTTCTCGCCGCCAAGAAAACTGTTGATGCAAAGCAGAAGCGTAATGGCGAGCAGCGGAAGCGAGCGCACACTCGCGATCATCCCAGCGATTTTGCCAAGGTCGAGCCGCCCCACCCGCAGCAACCCCAGCACCAGCAGCAGCGCGAGACCGGCCGAGACGAGAAACCATGCGATGCGCGAACGTGTCACTCGGCGGCGGCCCGGCCCGCCAAATCGCAGCGGCTCACAAGGTGCCCGCTAAATGCGCCCGCAACCGGGGATAGGTCCGCTCCAGCAGGCGAGCATTCTCGAAGTAGGTCAGCCATCCACGCGGCCCCAACGCAAACAGACCAGCCGCCGCCGATAAGAGCAGGCGCGGATGACCCGCCATGGCGGCGGCCAGCGCGAGATTGACCGCGACCGAGGCGCGAGAGATGCGATGCACTCGCTCGCGATCCTGCACAAGCCGCGGCAGGTGCCGTTCCACGACAATATTCATCTGTTCGCGAAACGCCTCCAGGCTGCGGCTGCCGGTCATCGTCAACGATTGTTCGTGAATGCGAAACGCGGCCAGTGGCTCGGAGTGATAAAGGGTATGCCCACGCCCGATCAGCTTCAGGTACAAATCCCAATCGGCGGTATACCACAACGTCTCATCGAGCCCACCAACCCCGAGGAACGTGTCGCGCCGGATCACCGGCGTCGCGATGCAGATGAAGTTCTGTACCAGAAGCCGGGCCAGTATCTCCTGCTCCGCCATCGGCTGCTCCGCCGGCAACGGGCAGCGCCATATGCCCCGTCGATTCCCCGGTGCATCAATCAACGCGGCTGCATGCAGATGCAGCACCACATCCCCGGCGCGATCGAGCCAGCCACGAACGGCTGCGGCGCGTCCGGGATGCCACATATCGTCCTGATGCAGCATGCAGAGCCAATCCGCCGCGGCGCCGGCCGCCCCGAGATTCGTCTTGGCCTGCCAGGATTTCACGTCCGGCCGGCGGTGCACAGTCAGCCGCAGATCGCCGACGAACCCCTCGGCGATCGCCAATGAGGCATCGCTGTCGCTGGAATCCATCAGGATGACCTCGATGCCCGGATCGTTCTGGACGGCGAGCGAACCCAACATCGTGGCCAGCCAGCGCTCGCCATTATGCGACGGCACGATCACCGACAACCACGGTACCGACGGTGAGGCGACAGCCGGCATGCGATCATTCCGGTCGACGGCGTCTTAACGCGATGTTGATAGAGGGATGCTACGGCTTCGTCTTCGGGAAATCCCGTTCGATGAGCCGGTCATGACAGACGCAGATATGATACTCTTAAAAGCGGACGATCGCTGCAAATTCGCCACGAAAGCGCGCCGCATGCCCATGCCGTCCGACTTGCCCGTGCCGGCCTTCGGCCGCACCGAGATAGCGGGCCATATCGCCGCCACCCTGGCGCGCCACTGCGATACGCTGACCGCCGCATTCCATGCGCCCGGCCAGATCGCATCCTGCTATGTGGACGACCTGTTGCCGGAGCCGATCGCCCGGGCGATCTCCCACCAATTCCCCGGCACCGGCGACATGGTTCTGAAGGGCTCGCTGCGCGAGCGCAAATACGTCTCGGCTCAGATGGACCGGCACGCCCCGTTGATAGAAGAGGCGATATACGCGTTCCAGGACACCCGGGTCTTGCGGGTGCTGAAGGACATCACCGGGCTGCCGGAGCTTGAACCGGATGCGGCGCTCTACGCCGGCGGCATCAGTGCGATGCCGCAGGGAAACTACCTGCGGCCTCACATCGACAATTCGCACGACAAGGAGCAGGACCGTTATCGGGTTATGAACCTGCTGTATTATGTGACCCCGGACTGGCAGCCCGACTATGGCGGCAATCTCGAATTGTGGGACACCGGACCTAAGGGCGAGGGCCGAGTGATCCATAGCCGCTTCAACCGGCTGGTCCTGATGGCGACCAACCGGAACTCCTGGCATTCGGTCTCCGAGATCACTCATCCCGGCGTGCGCCGCTGCGTGTCGAATTACTACTTCTCGCGAACCCCGCTCGACACCGGCGACTACTTCCACGCCACCTCGTTCAGGGGCCGCCCGGAAGAGTCGCTCACCGACATGCTTCTGCGGCTCGATAACGCCGTGCGCACGACATTGTTGCGGGCGTTCGGAACGAGGCTGTTCAAGAACCCCCATGTCTACAAGCGAACCGAGATGCCATGAGCAGAGCGGTCGAACTCTCGATAGTCATGCCGTGCCTTAACGAGGCGCGAACGCTTGGCGAATGTATCCGCAGCGCGCAGAGTTTTCTCGCCACAAGCGGTGTGCGCGGCGAAGTCCTGGTCGCGGATAACGGCAGTGATGACGGCTCGCAGGCCGCCGCGCGTGCCCTCGGTGCCCGCCTGGTCGACATCCCTGAACGCGGTTATGGCAGCGCCCTGCTCGGCGGCATCCGCGCCGCCCGTGGCACCTTTGTCATCATGGCCGATTGCGACGGGAGCTATGATTTCGCGCGACTGGCACCGTTTCTGCGGCGGTTGCGCGACGGCGCCGACCTCGTGATGGGCAATCGCTTTACCGGCGGTATCGCTCCCGGTGCGATGCCGGCATTGCACCGTTACCTCGGCAATCCCGTGTTGTCGTCGCTCGGACGTGTCTTTTTCCGCAGCCCATGCCGGGATTTTCACTGCGGGCTGCGCGGCTTTCGGCGCGACGCGATTCTTGATCTCGACCTGCAGGCGCCGGGAATGGAATTCGCCAGCGAAATGGTCGTCAAGGCAACGATCCGCGGCCTGAAAATAGCCGAGGTCCCCACCACCCTGTCGCCGGACGGGCGAGGGCGCCCCTCGCATCTGCGCAGCTGGCGCGATGGCTGGCGCCATCTACGCTTCCTGCTTCTGTTCAGCCCGCGTTGGTTGTTCTTTTATCCCGGTTTCCTGCTGTTCCTTGCCGGTATCGCCGGGATGGCCTGGCTGCTCCCGACGGGGCGCATGGTCGGCGGGGTTGGTTTCGACATCGACACGCTTTTCTACGCCTCCCTGGCCGTTGTCGTGGGGTCGCAATCGATGCTGTTCTGGCTGTTTGCCCGCATCTATGGCGCGCGCGAGGGCATCGTGCCGGCTGGATCGCATTATCGCGCCGTCGCCAGCGTCTTTACGCTGGAGGCCGGCCTGATCTGCGGCGGCGCGTTGTTGCTCGCCGGGATCGCGCTTGGCGGTTACGCCGTGAGCTTCTGGAACGCAAGCGACTTCGGAGCGCTTTCCGCGAGCCGCGCGATGCGGCTCGTTATCCCCTCCGGTACATTGATCCTGCTCGGGTTCCAGATTGCGTCCAGCGCGTTCTTTATCAGTGTGCTCGAAATCAGGTCGACACGCGGTCCCCAAGGGTCGCAGGGCGCGCCGCCGCGAGAGGCCGAAAGCAAAGCCGCATAGACCGCCACGGCCAGCGGGCACGGCTATCGGTTTTACCGTGCCGCCTTTATCATCGGTGGCAGCCCGGAGGGAGGAGCCGATGCCGACGAACGACGCCGCGACACGCTGGCCGAATTACCAGGAAGACGATTTCATCATCCGCGATTACCGCTTCGCCAGCGGCGAGACCCTGCCTGAGTTGCGGCTGCATTATCGCACCATCGGCACTCCGCGGCGCAACGCGGCGGGCGGCATCGTCAACGGCGTGCTGCTGTTGCAGGGGAATACCGGCACCGGCGACAACTGGTTCCGGCCGAGCCTCGCGGATGAGTTGTTCGGGCCGGGGCAGCCGCTCGACGCGACGCAGTACTACATCATCATGCAGGACGCGATCGGCCGCGGCCAATC
>JAFAYW010000072.1 GCA_019240125.1 Alphaproteobacteria bacterium | reverse complement strand
ATCGACGGCGTGCTGGAGGCGCTGGTGGCCCGATTGCCGCCGCCGCACGGCGACGCCTCGGCGCCGCTCAAGGCGTTGCTGGTCGATAGCTGGTACGACCAGTATCTCGGCGTCGTCATCCTGGTGCGCGTGAAGGACGGCAGCCTGACGGCCGGCCAGAAGATCCGGCTGATGGCGACCGGCGCGGCGCACCAGGTCGAGCGGGTCGGCGTCTTCACCCCGAAAGGCGTCGCGGCGCCGTCGCTCGGCCCCGGCGAGATCGGCTTTATCACCGCCGGCATCAAGACCGTGGCGGATTGCCGGGTCGGCGATACGATTACCGAGGAGCGCCGCCCCACCAGCGAGCCCCTGCCCGGTTTCAAGCCGGTGCAGCCGGTCGTGTTCTGTGGTCTGTTCCCGGTCGATTCGGCGGATTACGAGCGCCTGCGCGACAGCCTCGCCAAATTGCGGCTCAACGATGCCAGCTTCATGTACGAGCCGGAAACCTCGGCGGCGCTGGGGTTCGGCTTCCGCTGCGGCTTTCTCGGGCTGTTGCACCTGGAGATCATTCAGGAGCGTCTGTCGCGCGAGTTCGATCTCGATCTGATCACGACGGCGCCGTCGGTCGTCTACCGCGTGCACCAGACCAATGGGCGGGTGCTCGACCTGCACAACCCGGCCGACATGCCCGACCCCGTCAAGATCGACCATATCGAGGAGCCGTGGATCAAGGCGACGGTCATGGTGCCCGACACCTATCTCGGCCAGATCCTGGCCTTGTGCGAGGAACGCCGCGGCGTCCAGCTCGACCTGACCTATGCCGGCAATCGCGCAATGGTGGTGTATCGCCTGCCGCTCAACGAGGTCGTGTTCGATTTTTACGACCGCTTGAAATCGGTGAGCCGCGGCTATGCCAGCTTTGATTATCAGGTCGAGGCCTACGCCACCGGCGACCTCGTCTTGATGAACATCCTGATCAATCAGGAGCCGGTCGACGCGCTGTCGATCATCGTGCATCGCAGCGAGGCCGAGCGGCGGGGCCGGGCCCTGTGCGAGCGCCTCAAGGACCTGATACCGCGGCAATTGTTCCAGATCGCGATCCAGGCGGCGATCGGCGGCCGGGTGGTGGCGCGCGAGACGGTCAAGGCGATGCGCAAGGATGTGCTGGCCAAATGCTATGGCGGCGACGTCAGCCGTAAACGCAAGCTCCTCGACAAGCAGAAGGAGGGCAAAAAGCGGATGCGCCAGTTCGGCCAGGTCGACATCCCGCAATCCGCCTTCATCGCCGCGCTGCGCATGGGCGACAACTGAGCTTCAGACCAGACGGAGCGGAGCCGAATAGCGGGCCAGCATACGGTCAGCTGTGACGAGGTTGATGCCCTCAACGATGCTTTGCCCGAGCAGCATCCGATCAAACGGATCTTTGTGGATCGGCGGCAACTCCAGCACCGCCAGCGCGTGGCGGCCAGTCATCACCAACTCGCGATATCCATTTTCGAACAGGCCACGCCGCAGCAGTCGCGCGTCGCAAGCAATCGCAGGTTCCACCCCCTTGCCCGGTCCGCTATCGTTGTCGGAAGCAGCGAGGGAGCGGAACGTGGCGGGCACCCCGGAAACCTTCGATTTTATCGTCACCGGCGCCGGCTCGGCCGGATGCGCGGTCGCCGGCCGCCTCAGCGAGAGCGGCCAATACCGCGTGTTGCTGCTCGAGGCCGGTACCAAGGACAGCAATCCGTGGATCCACATTCCGCTCGGCTACACCAAGACCTACACCGACCCGCGGGTGAACTGGATGTTCGACAGCGAGCCGGAAGAGCAGCTGAACGGCCGCACTCTGTATCAGCCGCGTGGCAAGGTGCTGGGCGGCACGAGCTCGATCAATGGCATGGTCTACATGCGCGGCACCCCCACTGACTATGACGGATGGCGGCAGCGCGGCTGCGAGGGTTGGGCTTACGATGACGTCCTGCCGTTTTTCAAAAAGGCGGAGGATCAGGAGCGTGGCCCCGACGAGTTCCACGGTACCGGTGGCCCCTTGCACGTCTCCAATCCCGTCCGATCCCCGCTCGGCGACGCGATGGTGAAGGCGGCGGTCGAAGCCGGCGTCCCGGCCAACAACGACTTCAACGGCGCCCGGCAGGAAGGCGTCGGCTATTACCAGACCACCACGACCAACCGCCGCCGCTGGAGCTCGGCCCGCGCCTATCTGGGGCAGGCGAAGAACCGCGCCAATCTGACCGTCGCGACCGAGGCGCACGCCACCCGCATCGTCTTTGAGGGCAGCCGCGCCGTCGGTATCGAATACCGGACCCCGCATGGCATCGAGACGGCCTTTGCGCGGCGCGAAATCATTGTGTCGGGCGGCGTCTATGGCTCACCGCAACTGCTGCAGCTCTCGGGCGTCGGCCCCGGGGCGCTGCTCCAGGAGTTCGGCATCCCGGTGGTGCGCGACATGGAAGGTGTCGGCAAGAACCTGCATGATCATTTCAACACCTATCTGGTGTGGCGTTCGTCGCAGAAGACGCTGAACGACCTGCACGGCAGCGCGCTGATGAAACTGCAGGCGGGGATGCAATACGCCTTCAGCCGCTCCGGGCACCTATCGAATGCCGGCATCTACGCGGGTGCCTTCGTTCGCAGTGATCCGCGCCTCGAACAGCCCGATCTGCAGATCAACATGTTTGGGTGGAGCACGCATGAGCGGCTGCGCACCGGCATCAAGCCGCATCCGTTTTCCGCATTTACCTTCAGCCCGGTCCATCTGCGCCCCGAGGGCCGCGGCACGGTGCGCATCAAGAGCCCCGACCCGTTCGCCGCGCCGTCGATCCGCTTCAACTTCCTGGCCAGCGAATACGATTTTCAGGCGCTGATCTACGGCACCCGCCTGTCGCGCACGATCGCCGCGCAACCGGCCCTGAGGGACTGGATTATCGACGAGATCATCCCTGGCCCCGACTGCCAAAGCGACGACCAGATGAAAGAGGAGATCCGGCTGCGCGGCGTTTCCAATCTGCACCCGGTCGGGACCTGCCGCATGGGGCGCGAGGTCGATGCGGTGGTTGATCCGCGACTGCGGGTGCATGGGTTGCAGGGTTTGCGTGTCGCCGATGCCTCGATCATGCCGCAGGTTCCCGGCGGCAACACCAACGCCCCCTCGATCATGATCGGCGAGAAATGCGCCGCGATGATCCTGGAAGACACTCGCGCCGCCGCTTGAGGAGAGATTGCTGATGAACGGAACACCGGAACTGCGCCCGCTCGGCAACGCGCTGGGGATGGAGGCGATCGGCATCGACTTGTCCAAGCCGATCGACGACGCAACGTTCCGCTGGATTGACGAGGCGTTTGCCGCAAATCCGGTGCTGGTCTTCCGCAACCAGAACCTCGACGCCGCGCAGCTTCTCACGTTCGCGCAGCATTTTGGCGCCCCGCAAGAGCACATCCTGAAGAAATACCGGCACCCGGATCATCCGACCGTCTCATATATCAGCAACGTCGCGCCGGACGGCTCGATAGACCTCGTCGCCAATGAACGTGCGACGGCCTGGCATGCCGACGAAACCTATAACGAGAAATTGCCGCGCCTTGCGATGCTGCACGCCAAGGAGGTCACCAGCGAAAAGGGCGGCACGATGTTCGCCGACATGCGCGCCGCCTACGCGGCGTTGCCGGAGGCGTGGAAGGCGAAGATCACCGGCCGCACCGGGACGCACCGCTGGCTGGCTGGCCCGGCCCGTTCCTGGGCCTTTTACCGGGTCACGCAAGAAGAGGCGATGGCCAACCCCGAGCGCTACCACCCCGCCGTATTGCGGCACCCGGTGACCAGCCAGCCGGTATTGTTCGTCAACCCCAGCCATCAGACCGGCTTTATCGGCATCGATCTGGAAGAAGGCGAGCGGCTGGTCGCCGAGATCAGCGATTTCGCGACGCAGGATCGCTTTACCTACTACCACCGCTGGCAGGTCGGCGACCTGTTGATCTGGGACGAATTGGCGACGATGCACAAAGGCGCCGGCGACGCCCCTCCCCTCGACCGCCGCATCATGCTCCGCACCATCATCCATCCCGAAACGCAGCCACTAGCCTACGCCGCGTGACGTCGCAGGGCGGGTCGACCTTAATGAAGCCCATCATCCGCTGCAAAGTGACGGATTTCGCTCCGTTCTAGCCGTTCTGCGGATAGTTACCTCGCAAGCGCGGCTGCTGGGCCGCCGAACACAAAAGTGGCCTGGCTACCGTCGCTCATGCGGATCGTACCGCGACCGGAGGCCGGCGTCTCTCGGACTGCTGTACCGATACCCGAGCGACCATCCGAACATCGTGCGCCAACCGTGAGGGTTTGTTGCCCCGGCGACGGATCATAGGTCCCGGTGCATTGCACGCGCCCGTTCGAAACGGAGAAACTGCCGCCCGTTGCCGTCGTAACGGCCTGCCCTGAGAAAACGTCACCGCTCTGGGTCATGACCGCGACCGGGCCCGCGGTCGCGCCAATAACCGGAGCTATAGGAATAACGATGCTAGCCATCGGTGGGCCTGCGACAACTGCGTTAGGCGCGACATATGCCGGTCGCACCCGCTCAAGACCATCATCAGGCCAATAGCTGCCGCTCCAACTCGTCCAGTCACGGTTGCTTCCCACTATTTCTATCCAAGTCGTTCCATACCTTGAAAAAGCTCGCCTCCCAAGTGTGAGCTATTCAACGCCAACAGGCAGCGACACCCCGGTTGAAGGATGGCCTCTGTTTAGTGGGAGGCTCCTGCGTCGCATAGCTCAGGCGCGCCCCATGCGCCGATGTGGGTGGCCAGCCTGGATAATCGGCGTAGACTGGTGCGACAAAGTGATACGGGAGGCGCGCCATGCAATACCGCCGGATTTCTGCCGATTGCCACCTCGATCTGCCCTGGCTGCCGCCGGAGTTGTTCGTCGAGAACGCTTCACGCGAGCTGAAAGACCGCATGCCCTTCGTCGAGGACGGTCCCGAGGGTCGGAAATGGACCACTAAATCCGGCACCTTCATGGGCATCCCGGGTGCTGTCGGCTCGGTCGGGGCGCCCTTTGTGCCGGGTCAGAACTATCGCGTCGACAAGATGGCGGAAACCGGTCTCTACGACGCCGGCAAGCGCGGCGAGCGCCGCCCCGGCGACCCGCATCTGCGCATCAAGGAGATGGAGAAGGATGGCGTCGATGCCGAGATCATCTTCGGCATTCTCGGCGTCGTGTCGCGCCTCGAAGATCACGAGGCGGCGAATGAATGCCTGCGCATCTACAACGATTTCCTGAAGGAATTCTGCAGCCATTATCCCGAGCGGCAGCTCGGCCTCGCCTGCCTGCCCTATGGCGATGTCGAAGAGGCGGCAAAGGAGGTGTATCGCGTCGCCAAGCTCGGCCTGCGCGGTCTCGAATTGTCGTGCTCCTGGGACATGGAGCCGATGTGGCACCCGATGTGGGAGCCGCTGTGGAAAGCCGTCAACGACGTGCAATTGCCGCTGCATTTCCATACCTTCCCGGCAATCCCGCAAAAGGTGCGGTTGCAGCAGCAGGGCAAGGTGCGGCGGATGGCGCAGTTCACCTCTGTCGCCGGGTTCCAGATGAACCTGATCAACATCATCGCCGCGGTGATCGGTGCCGGTGTGTTGGAGCGCTATCCGAATATCCGCCTCGGGTTTGGCGAAAGCGGCATTGGCTGGCTGCCGTATGCGCTCGACCGCATGGATTTTGAGTTCGAGGATCGCTTCCGCGACCTGATGAAGTTGAAGCCGAGCGAGTACTGGCGCCGCCAGTGCAAGGCAACGTTCCAGTTCGACCGGATCGGGCCGAAATTGATCGAGGAAATGGGCGTCGAGACGTTGATGTGGGGCTCGGACTACCCGCATCCCGATGGCGTGTGGCCGGAATCGACAAAGTACATCGAGGAGCAGTTCGCCGGGCTCCCCGCCGATACGATCCACAAGATCACCTGCGAGAACGCCGCCAAGTTCTACGGCTTCACGAATTGACCCTCGGCTGCCCCTCACCCTGTCCCTCTCCCTGCTCGCGGGGCGAGGGAACGCAGCTTCAATGCCTCCTACTCTCCCTCTCACCGCATGCGGGGAGAGGGCCGGGGTGAGGGGCAGAGGCCGGTGATAGCGGTCGCCGAGAAAGCTATTCGGCAGATGCTCGAAATCTCTCGCGGATGCGGGGGAGAGACTTAAGGGAGAATGAAATGGCCTACGACGTGCTGATCAAGAATGGGCGGATCATCGATGGCTCGGGCGGGCCTTCGTTTAACGGCGATGTCGGCGTCAAGGACGGCAAGATCGCCGAGATCGGCCGGTTGTCGGGCGCCGCGTCGCAGACCGTCGATGCCGGCGGCCAGGTCGTCGCGCCGGGCTTTATCGACAATCATTGCCATTACGACGCGCAGGTTACCTGGGACCCGACCTGCTCGTTTTCCTGCGATCACGGCGCGACCTCGGTCGTATTCGGCAATTGCTCGTTGTCGCTGGCGCCGGTGCGCAAGGACAAAAAGGAGCAGCGGCGCCTTGCCGAGTTCCTGTCCTATGTCGAGGCCATCCCGATGGAGGTGCTCGACACCCTCGAATACACCTGGGAGACTTTTCCCGAATATCTCGACCAGCTCGATCACCATCTCGGTGTCAATGTCGGTAATCTGATCGGCCACACCGCCGTGCGTCATTATGTGATGGGCGAGGAGTGCCAAAAGCGCACCGCGACCGATGACGAGATCAAGCAGATGCAGGGTCTCGTGCGCGAGGGCATGAAGGCCGGTGCGCTCGGCCTGTCGGTGTCGCGCAACCAGGGGCATTTCGACCCGCAAGGCACGCTGATCCCGGCACTGTGGGCGGATGAGAAGGAAATCTTCGCGCTCGGCGAGGTGTTGCGCGACATGGGCGTCGGCCTGATCCAATCGGGCGGCGGCAATGGCGCCGAGATGAAGGATGCGCTGATGAGCCGCCTCAGCGAGGCGACCGGCCGCACCGTCGTCTACAACAATCTCGGCCAGACGATGCGCCGCCCCGGCCAGTGGCAAAAGCAGATGGAGCAGGTCAACGCCACGACCGCGAAAGGCATCCGCGCCTTCCCGATGTGCACGCCAAACCGCATCACCGATTACTTCAAGATGCGCAACACCCAGACCTTCCGTGGCCTGCCGGTATGGCACCCGATCTGTCTCTCCTCGCCCGAAGAGCAGCTCAAGGCCTATGCCGATCCGGAGGTGCGGCGGAAGCTGCATGACGAGGCCGTCGAATTTAAATCAGGCCCGGCGATCGGCATCTGTTCGACCTGGTGGGACTACATGGTCGTGCAGGGCGCGGCGCTCGAAAAGAACAAGTGGATGGAGGGCAAGACCCTCGGCGAAATCGCCAAGACCCAGGGCAAGGGCATCATCGACTGCCTGTGCGACATGCAGATCGAGGAAAACCTTGATACCGAATGGCTGCACGGCGAGAACAATGTCGATGATTCAGCGGTAGCGCAGATCCTGAACTACCCGAACGCGGTCATCGGCCTGTCGGATGGCGGCGCGCATGTGCAGTTCCAGAGCGGCTTCGGCTTCTCCACCCGCCTACTGTCGGAATGGGTGCGCGACAAGCAGATCATGACGCTGGAGAACGCGGTGCGCCGCCTGACCTTCGAGTCGGCGTCGATCTTCGGCCTTTACGATCGCGGTCTGCTGCGTCCCGGCATGGTCGCCGATATCGTGATCTTCGACCCCGATACGGTAAAGCCGCTGCCGCTCGAAGTGCTGCACGACTTCCCGACCGGCGCGAAACGCATCAAGGAGCCGGCGCAAGGCATCTACGCCACTTTCGTCAACGGCCAGATGCTGATGAAGGAAGGCGAGCACACGGGCAACCTGCCCGGCCGCGTCTTGCGCAACAGCTACTACAAGGCGAACCAGGCCGCGGCATAGAGAGCAGCAAAGCGCGTCCCTTTCCGCCGTGTGCATCCGCGTGCGGAAAGGGACAGTTGCAGCTCAGGTCAGCTGCCTCCGCATGAAGACTCGGTCGTAACCGGCCTCGATGCCGCGCCCGGTTTCTTCAAAACCCCAGCGGGTGTAAAGGGCGATGTTCTCCGTCATCAGCGCGTGCGTATAGAGGCGGATTTCAGTGACACCCCCAGCCCGCGCTTGCTGTTCGGCAAGGTCGAATAGCCGACGGCCGTATCCCTGCCCTTGCCGGTCCGGGCGAACCGCTATGTTGTCTAGCAGCAGATGATCGGTCCGCGGCAACAGCACGATGATGGCGGCGATCCCGCCATCCGCCTGCTCGATGAGTGTCACGGCACCGCTTTGGATCAGCGCTTGATAATCGTCGAGCATCGGACCGGGCGGTTTGCCGATGCGCTCGACATATTTCGCATATGCTACCCGCACGACTGCCTCGACACCGGCCCGGTCATCGGGACGAGCCGGGCGTATCATGGATCGGGCAGCTCGAAGCTGAGACCGTCATAACCGGGTTCGACCCCCAGCGGCAATTCGGCGGCGAGTTCGCGATAGTCGAAATTCTGATCCATGTGGGTCAGCACGGCGTGGCGCGGCTTGACCCGCTCGATCCACTCCAGGGTCTTGGCAAGGTGGCTGTGGGTCGGATGCGGCTCGCGGCGTAGACAGTCGACGATCCACAATTCCACGCCCGCGAGCGTTGCAAAGGCGGCGTCATCAAGGGCCGTCGTATCCGTCGAATAGCCAAAGGCGCCGATGCGGAAACCGGTGCTGTCGTGGTAGCCGTGGTCCTGTACAAAGGGCCTGACCGGCATTGACGCCGCCTCGAACGGCCCCTCGATAACCCGCGGGTCAAGCGCCGGCCGGTAGATCGGCCGGCCGGGTACCGGTGGCCGCACGGCATACCCAAAGCGTTCGGCGACTTCGGCCAGCGGTTCTGCGGTTGCATAGAGCGGAATTGCGGCGCGCCGACGCTGCGAGATCATCCGAAGGTCGTCGATGCCGTGCAGGTGATCGGCATGCGCATGCGTCAGCAGGACGGCATCCACATTACTGACGTCGGCGTCGATCAGCTGATCGCGCAGATCGGGCGACATGTCGATCAGCACGACCGAGCCGCGGCTCTCGACCAACACCGAGCAGCGCCGGCGGCGATTGCGCGGTTCTGTCGGGTCGCATCGTCCCCAATCCGGCCCGATCGCCGGCACGCCCCAGGAAGGACCGCAGCCGAGTACCGTTACCTTCATGGGGCAGCGGTGTGCCGTGGCGGTTGCGCCTTGCTGAACAGGCGAAAGAAATTCGCCGTTGTCGCCGCGGCCAGTTCCTCTGGCGAAATGTCCTTCAGCGCGGCAACCGCTGCCGCGGTCGTCGCCACATAAGCCGGCTCGTTGCGCTTGCCGCGATATGGCACGGGAGCGAGATAGGGCGCGTCGGTTTCGACGAGCAGCCGGTCAAGCGGTACATCATGCACAATTTCACGCAACTCCTCGGCTTTGCGGAAGGTCACGATGCCCGAGATCGAGATGTAAAAACCCAGATCAAGGGCCGCCTGGGCCAATGCCGCTCCGCTGCTGAAACAATGCAAGACACCTGCCGGCGGCTTCTCATCCGCCAGGATACGCTCGGTCTCCCGGTCGGCCGCGCGTGTGTGCACGATCAACGGCAACCCGCTGGCCCTGGCAGCCGTGATGTGGGTGCGGAATACTGCCTCCTGAATATCACGCGGACTGTGGTCGTAATGAAAATCCAACCCGGTTTCGCCGATGCCGATCACCTTTGGATGTGCCGCCAATGCCGTCAGGTCGCCCGCGGTGAAATTGGTGTGTTCGGCGGCCTCATGCGGATGCGCCCCGACCGAGCACCAGATGTCGGCATCGGTCTCGGCAATGGCGCGAACGCCGGGGAATTGATCAAGCCGGGTGCCGATCGTCAGCATCGTGGCGATCCCGGCGGCGCGGGCTCGCGCGATCACGTCGGACCGTTCCTCGGCGAAGTCCGGGAAGTCGAGATGGCAGTGACTGTCGACAAGCATCAAATCATATCCTGGTCATCGCGAGCCGGGTAACCAACCCGGCGCGGCAATCCGGTGGTTAGCGGCGCGGGATTGTTTCGCTGCGCCCCCAATGACACTTCAGCTGACGACGGAAGCCTACGGCTCCACAAAGCGCGGGAAGAGGCCGCGCGGCGCGGGCAGCGGGCGCCCGGGCGGCAGTGCCGCAGCCAGATCGGCGAAAGAACGCGCGTCGGCCGGCACGCCGAGCTGATCGAGCAAGGCAGAGGCCGCATTGGGGATGAACGGCTGCGTCACCACGCCGAGATGCCGCAATACCTCGGCCAAGGTGTAAAGAACGGTCGCCATGCGCGCCGGATCGGTACGCCGCAAGGCCCAAGGCGCCTGCTCGTCGATATAGCGGTCGGCCTCGGCCAGCACCCGCCAGATCGCCTCGAGCGCCATATTGAAACTCTGTTCCGCGATCAGCGGCCGGATGGTCGCCAGCAAGCCGCGCGCTTCGCCAAGCAGGCGCTGGTCGGCCTCGCTAAAGGCGCCCGGCCCGGGCACCGCCGCGCCGCAATTGCGATTGACCAGGGACAAGACGCGCTGCGCCAGATTGCCGTAGCCATTGGCGAGGTCACCATTAAGGCGGCTCACCACAGCGCGATGGGAGAAGTCCCCGTCGTTACCGAATGGCAGTTCGCGCAGCATGAAATAACGCAATGGATCGACCCCGTAAGTATCGACCAATGCCTTGGGCGGGATGAAATTGCCGAGCGACTTCGACATTTTCTGCCCCTCGACGGTCCACCAGCCATGCGCAAAGACGCGTTTCGGCGGCTCCAATCCCGCCGCCATCAGGAAGGCCGGCCAGTACACCGAGTGAAACCGCACGATATCCTTGCCGACGAGGTGCAGATCGGCCGGCCAGAACAGCGGAAACTCGCCCTTCGCGGTATCGGGATAGCCGAGCGCCGTGATGTAGTTGGCCAGCGCATCGAGCCAGACATAGATGACGTGGCGCGGATCGCCGGGCACCGGGATGCCCCAGCTGAAGCTGGTGCGCGACACCGAGAGATCCTTGAGGCCGCTTTTGACAAAGCTGATGACCTCATTGCGGCGGCCGCGCGGCGCAACCGCTTCGGGGTTGGCCTCATAATAGGCCAATAACCGGTCCTGCCAGGCCGACAGGCGAAAGAAATAATTCTCCTCTTCCAGCCATTCCACCGCCGCGCCACTCGGCGCGATCTTGCTGCCATCTGGCCCGGGGATCAGTTCGCTCTCGTCGTAGAACGCCTCATCGCGTACCGAGTACCAGCCGGCGAAGGTGCCGAGATAGATCTCCCCACGCCGCTCCAGCTCCTGCCACAGCGCCTGCACCCCGCGGACATGCCGCTCCTCGGTGGTCCGGATATAGTCGTCGTAGCTGATGTTGAGCAGGTCTGACATGGCGCGGAAGGCGGCCGAGTTGCGATCGGCGAATTCCAGCGGTGCGATCCCGGCGGCGCGCGCCGACTGCTCGACCTTCTGCCCGTGTTCGTCGGTGCCGGTCAGGAATTTTACGTTGCGCCCGTCGAGCCGCATGAAGCGCGCCAGCGCATCGCACGCCACTGTCGTATAGGCGTGGCCGAGATGCGGCTGATCGTTCACGTAATAGATCGGCGTTGTCAGATAATAGGGCGGGTCGCCGCTCATGCTTCTCTCCAGGCGCCTGATATGGTCCCTGCTCCGCTCCCGGTCCAGGCAAACCCCATCGATTGGCGGTATCCGCTTTTATCGCGCTACGGCGTCAATCGCAAAGAAGGCGCCGAGTATCGTCTGCTTCCGGTCGAGGTTGAGATCGTCGGTGCGGGTAAAACTGCCGGCGATTTCCTCGCGCAGATCAGCCCATTGCACCGCCGGGGCGCGACCGCTGAGCTCACGCAGCAGCGGGCTGTAGATCGCCGGGCCCGCCTCCCCCGTCCTGGCGGAGGCGATCGCCAGTCGAGCCAGGATTTGCCCGACCAGATCCTCTACCGCGCGATAGGCATCCTCGGCATCGGCGCGTGCGAGCTTGTCGGCGAACGCATGCGCCGCAGCGACATCGAGACCTTGCCTTCGGCCGATCAACTTGAGCAATGCATCGTAAAGCTCGACACCTCCCGCCGCCGCCAAGTCGAGCGCCCGGCCGATACTGCCGCCCGCCAACTCGAC
This sequence comes from Alphaproteobacteria bacterium, assembly GCA_019240125.1. Taxonomy (GTDB): domain Bacteria; phylum Pseudomonadota; class Alphaproteobacteria; order ATCC43930; family CGMCC-115725; genus DATARH01. The sequence continues at coordinate 26,463 of JAFAYW010000072.1, read as the reverse complement.
CACGGCGTCGGTATCCGCCGGTGACAAATCCGGCCGGAAACCCGCGAGCAGCCGGCGGACCACGGCATCGGGCAGTGCAGCGAGCGGGAAGCGTCGACAGCGCGAGCGAATGGTCGGCAACAGCAGGCCGGGGCTGTGCGCCACTAGGATAAGTAATGCGTCCCGCGGCGGCTCCTCAAGTATCTTCAGCAGGGCGTTGGCCGCATTACGGTTCATCTCATCGGCACCATCCACAATGACGACGCGCCAGCCGCCCTCGGCCGCTGTCAGTCGCAGAAACGCGCTGATCTCACGCGTGTCATCGACAACGATCTCGCTGCGCACGCGGCGGCGCCGCGGATCGTAGGCCCGCTCTATGGTCAGCAGATCGGCGTGTCCTCCCGCCGCGATGCGCCGGGATGGGCCACTATCAGGTGCGATCCAGAGGCCCGAACTCGGGTCATCGACAGCACCGCTCGAACCGAACAGCCCCGCATCCTTAACGCCGCCGGCAAGAATGAAACGGGCCAAGCGAAACGCCAGGGTGGCTTTTCCGATGCCACGCGGCCCCGTCAGAAGCAGGGCGTGCGGGAGCTTGCCCGCCTCGAACAGGGAGCGCAGCATCTGTTCGGCCGCCTCGTGTCCGAACAGTTCCGTATTGGCCCGTGGCGGTAGAGCCACAGTCTCCAAAGCCGGTTCGGCGGCGGGCTTGCCCCTCATGGCAAAACTGCCACACCCAGTGTACTCGATATCGCCCTGACGATTCCCCGATGCACGGCGTCAACGCCGGCTGCTGCATCAATGACGACACAGCGTTGCGGATTTGCCGCTGCGATCTCGCGGAAGCCCTTTCGTAACCGCTCATGGAAATTACGGTCGAGCCGCTCGAAGCGGTCAGCGGCCTCCGGGCGCAACGACGCACGTGTGAGCCCCTGGTCCACGGACAAGTCGAGGATCAGCGTCACATCAGGCTGAAAATCGCCGAGGGTAAAGCGATGCAATGCCCGTAGTTCGGCCAGCGGAAGGCCTCGCCCATAGCCTTGATAGGCGATAGTCGAGTCGGCAAACCGGTCGCAAACAACCCACTCGCCGCGCTTCAACGCAGGTTCGATATGGCGACAGACATGGTCGCGGCGGGCGGCGTAGAGCAGAAGAGCTTCGCTAATCGCGTCCCAGCGGTCGCGAGCACCTTCGAGCAGCAGATGGCGGATGGCTTCAGCGTTCTCGGACCCGCCGGGTTCGCGAGTGCGCCGTGCCGTTATCCCGGCCCGTGTCAATGCCGCGATCAGGCGCTCCACCTGGGTAGACTTGCCGGCCCCCTCGCCACCCTCGATGGTGATAAAGCGGCCGCGCGTCAGTGACGGCTACCCCAAATCATGTGCGCGGCCTCCATCGCCATTCGCCCGATCGCTCCCATGCGAGGCACGTCGCCGCCGGCCAGCAGCGGGATTTCCATCGGTTGCATATCGCCAGCCGTCACTACAACCTTGCCGATCGGTTTGTCCTTCGCTATCGGCGCAGGCACGGGTTTGTCGTATTGCACCGTCACCTTCATGTCCTTGCGTGCCTTGCGCGACAAGGTGACGACCACGTCCTTATCGACCACCAAAGGCACCTTCACGTCGGTGCCAAGCCAGACCTCGGCATCATCGATCTTATCGCCGGCCTTGAACAGCGTGTAATCATTGAATTCGCGAAAGGCCCATTCAGCAAGGCGCTCGCCCTCCTGCGCTCGCATCTTCATGCTGGACATGCCGCTCAGCACCTCGATGACCCGCCTGTCGCCGCGCTTCAACGTGCCGAGAAGGCTGTATCCAGATTCGTCGGTATGCCCGGTCTTCATGCCATCAGCGCCGATATCCTTATAGAGAAGCGGATTGCGATTGCCCTGGTTGATGTTGTTGAAGCCGTAATCCTTCTCCGAGAAGTAATGCATGTATTCGGGGAATTGATGGATGATGTCGCGCGCCAATGTCGCCAGATCCCGCGCGGTCATCCAGTGTTCAGGGTTGGGCAGGCCGTCCACATCGGCGAAGTGACTGTCCTTCAGCCCGATCTTCTTGGCCGTATCGTTCATCATATCGACAAAGGCGGATTGGCTCCCGGCCAGCCCTTCGGCCAGCACGATGCAGGCATCGTTCCCCGACTGCACGATCATCCCGCGCAGCAGATCGTCGATCTTGATGCGCCCACCGACCGGCACGAACATCTTCGAGCCACCGGTTTTCCAGGCCTCCTGACTGACCGGCAAGTCGTCATCGAGTTTCGCATGGCCCTCTTTCAGCATGTTGAAGACGACATAGGCGGTCATAATCTTCGACATCGAGGCGGGGGGGATCCGCTCGTCAGCGCCCTTGTCGAGCAGCACGGTGTTGGTGTCGTCTTCGATGATAAAGGCGTGTTTCGCCTCGGTGTCGATCGGGCCGACGACTTGCTCGTTTGGACCGCCATTCTGCTGGCTGCCCTGGGCGCCCGGCTTGGCGGCCGCGACCTTCGCTTTACCGGCATGCGCCGAGAGTGCCGTATGCATCCCGCCGGCGATCAATAACGTCGCCATCGCCGCGCCGACAATCGTCGCCAATCGACCGAGCTGCATCCGATGTCCCACCCAATCCTGCCGGGGAGGAGCGATCGCCCGGCTTACTCTCCGATAACGCGCGCCCCGGGATAGCCGCTGGCGGAAAGCCGGCTCAGCAACCGCGCGGCTTCCGCCTCGCTCCCCACGGGGCCCAATCGTACCTTGTACAGGGGCGCTCCGTGACTCGATGATGTAGGAACGACCTCAACGCTGCCGAGGGCCGCGATTTGAGCGCGGGCGCGCTGGGCGTTCTCCGGGATGGCAAACGCGCCAGCCTGCACGAAAATCCGCGACCCACTGCTCGCGACGGCGAATACCGGCTTGTGCGCCGGTACCGGCGCGGATGCAAGCGGCAGATGCAAGGTGTCGGCATGCGCCTCGGAAATCAGCGACGGCCAGCGACGCTGCGGGGCTTGCGACGCCATTCGCGCGGGTGGCGGTTCATTGCGCGGTTCCACACTCGGCGGTGCCGCCGCAGCGAATCGTTCGTGTGAACGCGGCGGCGGAGCCGCCGGTGCAGCGTACACCTCCGCCGCCATCGGTGCTTCCGCCATGCGTGTCTCCTGGATCGGTGTCGCGGCGGATGGATTTGGGCGCGGGGTTGAGGCCACAACGACGGGTGCGATCATCGACGCCGGCATGTCGGTCTGTCTTGCCGGTGGCGCCATCGGAGCCGGCCGCAACACCGGTGCGGGTTGGGAGTAGGAAAGGGCACGGGTCTGCGTTGCCGCCGGAATCTGCGCGATCATTGTGCGCGGTGCCTGCCCGCGCATCGCGGCTTCGGCGACCTGGATGCTTTCGTCTTTAAGAATGCGCACACGCACCTGCGTCGTGCCGGCGCCCTCGTAGCCCAGCAGTTGTGCGGCGCGGCGCGAGAGATCGATGATCCGGCCGTCGACAAACGGCCCTCGATCGTTGACCCGCATTTGCAGCGAACGGCCGTTCTGCAGATTGGTCACTTCGACCACGCTGGGCAACGGCAGTGTTTTGTGCGCCGCGCTGACCTCGTTCATGTCGAAGATTTCGCCGTCAGAGGTTGCGCGCCCCTGAAACTGCGAGCCGTACCAGGACGCCGTTCCAGTCTCGTCATAGGCATAATCGGCCTTAGGGTAGTACCAGACGCCGTTCACCTGATAGGGCTGGATCTGGTAGCGGATGCCGCCATGGTGCCGCTGCGTATAGTCACCGCCGAGCTGCGGGCCCGACGATGTGCAGCCCGCCAGCGCGAACCCGGCAATCGCCAGCGCGGGCAGAGTCAGACTCCGGACGCGTATATTCCTGCCCATCGGGGAACGCCGCGTTAGCCGCGGTCGATGCTGTCGGCGATATAGCCGACGGCAGCCGCGAAATACGTGGATTTGTTCCACTTCATGATGGCGCGGAAATTATCGTAGACGAGCAGGCCGGTACCCCCTGCCCCATCTGGAATGACCAGCGATGCCTCCGGTTCGCGCCCGGAAAACTGGCCGTTGGTCGGTCGAATGCCGAGCCGGCTCCACTCATAGACCGATCGGCGCGTGTCGAGGCCGGCATATCGGGTGTCGAGGGTGTCTGGAACCACCACCTGCCGCCCCCAGCTCTCGTTGCCGTGCCAGCCCAGGCGCGAGATGTAATTGGCGATCGACCCCAGCACGTCCTGGCGGTCGTTCCAGATGTCGCGGCGCCCATCGCCGTCGAAATCGACCGCATAACTGAGGAAGGTCGACGGCATGAACTGACACTGCCCCATCGCACCGGCCCAGGAGCCCAGCATGCTGCTGGGCTGCACGTTGCCCTGGTCGATGATTTTCAATGCGCTGATCAGCTCGGCGCGAAACATGGGGCCGCGGCGTCCCTCATACGCCAAGGTCGCCAGGGACGCCGGCACGTAGTAGGTGCCCATGGTATGGCCGAAATCGCTTTCGATGCCCCACAACGCCACAACGAAGCGCGGCTGTACACCAAAGCGCTGGTAAACGCGCTGCAGCAACGGCCAGTTGTCCACCAGACGCTGGCGAGCATCTTCGAGACGCTGTGGAGTCACAGCCTTCGCCAGATACTCGCTGAAGGTCATCTTGTGTTCAGGCTGCCGCTGATCGAGTTCGACCACATGTGGCAGGTATTCGATCTGTCGAAAAGCGACTTCGATTGTCGCCGGGCGCACTCCCTGCGCAGCCGCATCGCGGCGGACCCCGGCTAGAAAACCGTTGAAATCGCTTTCCGCCGCCATCGCCGATGCGCCCCCCAGCGCGACCGGCAACAGTGAGGCCGTGGCCAGCAGCGACCGACGGCTCGGGCGGAAAGGCACCATCGCTATGCCCCCGCTAATAGACTTCCCCCACGACTTTATCTCACGGCGCACGTATCAGCGCAATACTGGCGCTGTATTGAACAAGATGCATTTTAATGAAACTTAAGGTTTATTTTCAAGGAGATGAGGGTGGCATCGAAATGCCACCCTCCCGGGCTGATCACGAGCCGATAAGGCTCATCAGTGAATGTCTTCCTGCTCCTTGAACGCCTGGCGCAGCCGCTCGATTGAGAACCCAGGCTGTTTCGAGGCATCGATGATGACCTTCTCGCGGCGTGTCAGCAGGTCGATCGCGTCCTGGATTTTGCCGATGACGTCGGCCGGGATCACGACCGCGCCATGCCGGTCGGCATGGATGATGTCGTTGGCCGACACCGTCATTCCGGCAACGCTGACCGTGCCGCCAAAATCAACGAGGTGGACATGCGCATGGCTCGGCATGACGGAGCCGGCGAGCACAAAAAATCCCGGCGACATCGCGTCGAGATCGCGGACCGAGCCGTCGGTGATGACCCCGGCGCAGCCCAGACCGTGATGCACATGGGTCTGGACCTCGCCCCAGAACGCGCCGAAGCCGGTATCCGGCGCATCGATGTCCTGCAGCACGGCGATGCTCGGCATCGGCTTTTCGGCGATGTGCTCGTAATAGCCGATGCGCATCTTGGTGGCGCTCTCGCGGTCGCGCGGGTGCGGCTCGCGCGAGCGGATCAGCGCGGTGCGGGCATAACCGACAATCGGCTTCAGATCGGGAAACGGGGCGACCAGCGGGCGCCGGGTGAAACCCGTTGCCCGGCGATGCGGCGCCACCACCTCAAGCGCGTTGCAGATCGTCGGTGTGTCCCAGGCGCGCAGCGCTTCGAGAAGCTTAGGATCGGGAAAATCGGGCATAACTGTCTCCTTGCGATCGGGCGTCGCGCTGGCTTTATGAAGAATAGCGCCAACCGGCAAGGGCTTTTCGGCCAGCCGGGTTTATTCCATGATTGGCTACATCATAGAGCCGCATCATAGAAACGAGGGGAAGGCGCATGAGCTATACGGTCAGCCATTTTGAAATTCGGGCTCGCGACCAGGCCGTCATGGAGAAATTCTATACCGAGGTACTGGGCTTTATCGTCAGCGACCGCGGCCTTCTCACGATGGGGCCCAATGCCGGCCGCGAGCTGATATTCCTCAGCCACAGCCCCGAGGAACATCACCAGATCGTGCTGATCCCAAGCGAGGTGACCGACCAGGGGGGCGGCATTGGACATGTCGCGTTCCGCGTCGATACTCTCGACGAGGTGCGCCGGGTGTTCGACAAGGTGAGGCTCCTGCCCCACGCCAAGCCCGAGCCGGTATCGCACGGCAATACCTGGTCGGTTTATTTCCGCGATCCGGAAAACAACCGGATCGAAGTCTTCACCCAGACCCCGTGGCACACGACCCAGCCGTGCCGCTTCGATGTCGATTACGGGCTCGCTGATGCCGAGCTGAAGAGCAGTACGCTCGCCGCCGCGGCAACCCAGACCGGTTTTGTCGCGGGCGAGGAATGGCAGGAAGCCTTCGCGCGCAAATTTGCGGACGCCCCCGCCGAGTAGTGAACAACCACCCCGCCTTTGGTCACGCCCGTCGAGCCGACTTCCATCTCGCGCAGGGCATCGACCACCTCAATCACGGCGGCTACGGAGCGACGCCACGCGCTGTGCTCGAGGCGGCACAGGCCTGGCGCATCCGGATGGAGGCGGACCCAACCGCGTTTTTCCGCGAGGAGCTATCGCCGGGGTTGCGCACCGCGGCGGGCCGGGTCGCGAGGGCATTCGGCGGACGGGCCGAGGATTGGGCTTTTGTCGAGAATGCGACAGCCGGACTGAACGCCGTCATCGCATCGCTGCCGCTATCGGCGGGCGATGAGATCCTCTGCCTCTCGCAGGTCTACGGCGCCGTCGAGAATGCGCTGCGCTATCACGCCGGCCGGGCTGGCGCTCGCCTGGTTCCGGTGAACGTACCGGTGCCCTTTACCGATACCGACAGACTGCTGGCGAGTATCGAAAGGGCAATCGGGCCGCGGACACGGCTTGCCTGTTTCGACCACATCACGTCGGCCGGCGCGGTGGTCTTGCCGATCCGGGAGATGGCAGCCTTGTGCCGTTCGCACGGCGTAGCGGTAGCTGTTGATGGTGCGCACGCAGCTGGACAGATCGCGCTTAACGTCCCGCTGCTTGGCGTCGACTGGTATATCGGCAACCTGCACAAATGGGCCTTCGCCGCCAAGGGAACGGCGGTGATCTGGTGCGCACCCGAGCGACAGGCCGGACTGCACCCGACCTCGATCTCGCACGCGCTCGGACAAGGCTATATCGCCGAGTTCGACTATACCGGGACCCGCGACAACTCGCATTGGCTGGCTGTTCCCGCCGCACTCGACTATCTCGACGCCTTCGGCGCGGAGGCGGTGCGCGCGCACAATCAGGTGCTGGCTCGCCGCGCGGGTGAGTTACTGACGGAGGCCTGGGGCAGCGAGGCGGCGGCGGCGCCGGAGTTCCGACCGGCGATGGTCGCGGTGAAGCTGCCTGACAGCCCCGCGCCTGATCGCGCAGGCGCGCTCGCAGTGTGGAGCCGGCTGCATCGGCATGGGATAACCGCCGCGGTTATGGCCTTGGAAGGCCATCTTTGGGTGCGCGTGTCGGCGCAAATTTATAATGAGCTTAACGACTATGCCCGGCTTGCCGAGATGGGCAAGAGCCTCGCGGGCGCAACCTAATCAGCACCCGCTGAGATCGGCTCCTGAACAAGATTGTCGAGCGCCGGACTATTTGCCGATCCGATAGCCGGACTGGCGGCATGTACCGGTGTTAGATCTGGCGGGCACAGGGCAAATAACGGCCGAGCCCTTGCCTTGCTGTTTGTATGGCGAATGCAAAGACACGTACTGACGCTTATCCCACTGAGCAGCCAGAATGCAGTCAGCATCGAATCCATCTCTGGCCCCCGTCAGGTATGATCGAGGGGCAACCACGCCCGCGCGACCGCTGTTCCCGCGTTAACCATCAATTCTCATAGGGCGCGACGGAACGCCGCCGCAACACTCGCGCCGGCGGCTGCGATCAGCTCAGCGAATGAATGATTTCCCGATAAGCTGCTTCTGGAAAGGCTTTGAGCGTGCGTGTGCGGACCGAGCCCATTTGCCCTAAAAGCAGGGTGAACCGGGCGGCAACGGCATCGTCGGGCGCTTCGTAAATCCCGATCAGGTCGAAGTCGCCCATCGTCATGTACACGGATTTGAATTCGCCACCCATTTCGATGAGGGCTTTCTTCGCTGCGTCCAGCCGTTTTGGCGAGTCCTTGACATGCAGGGCTCCCTGGTCGGTCCAGTTTGCCAGAAGCACGTATGCCGGCATGTGATCTTCCTCCCTAAACCATTGTCTTTTAATGCGCTTTAGGCTCGATGACGAGGCGCGACAATGTGTCTCTGCATGATGAGCCTACGACCGGCCTACAGCAAGATATGTGGGCATACGCTGGTTAACCCCGCATTAGAGATGAGTGGCGTATTACAGCCGCGGCTGGCGTAGCCCGAATGCCGCGCGGTGGTAAAGGTTGCAGGCGATGCGTGACTTGGTTTCTGATTGGAAGCGGTGGAGCTGTAGCGAGCGCGTCCTGGCAATTGTCGTTACAAGCACATTGCTGGCACTTCCGATACGACTGTTTCTCTGAGTTCGGAACTCCACGGGGCCGCAACGTTGGACTCGGTATTGGCTGACGCTTTGTCAGCCTTCCCTAAAAAAGGAAATACCGATGTCGCAAGATTTGCGGAACATGCGCGTCGCCGTCCTGGCGACCGACGGCTTCGAGCAAGCCGAACTGACTGAACCGGTGAATGCCCTGCGCCAGAACGGCGCCGTCGTGGATATCATCGCGCCACAGGACGGTGAAATTCAGGGCATGCAGCATCATGAAAAGGGCGACAAGTTCCGTGTTGACCGAGTGCTCGCCGATACAAGGCCGGATGAATACGCGGCATTGGTATTGCCTGGTGGGGTGGCAAACCCCGACACGCTACGAATCGACAAGCAGGCAATCGCCTTCATCAAGCACTTTGTCGACGCCCAAAAGCCGATCGCGGCGATCTGCCATGGCCCCTGGACGCTGATCGAGGCCGGCGCCGTCCGCGGTAAACGGATTACTTCGTGGCCCTCGTTGCAGACCGATCTGCGCAACGCCGGGGCCGACTGGGTCGATGAGGAAGTAGTAGTCGATCAGACCCTGGTCACCAGCCGCAAGCCCGATGACCTTCCGGCATTCTGCGCCAAGCTAATCGAGCAGCTGCAATCGCCGCAGCGCGCCGCCGCGTAGCCGAGAACGCGGCACGGCATGGTCCGTGCCGCCGCAAGACACGGGCGCCTCGGCGCCCGCGTCTCCCGCCAGAAATCAGCCGGTTAGCTTTGGCAAAACGGACCGACCGTAAAAGTCGATCACCTTCTGCTGATCCTGCTGACCGCTATGGACATTGACGATCGTCACACCGCTATCGAACAGCTCCTGCACCGCCGCGATGTGGATTGCCGGATCCATCCCGATCGCCATGCTGGACATGACCTGCTCCAGCGGCACCTGGGCATCGGCCTGCTTCTGGATCTCGGCAGGGTCGACGACGTTGTAGTATTTCTTGAAGGCCTTGGGCAGGAAGCGCCAGAGTTCGGCTGATTTCGCCGCCTCATCTTTGTCTCCGACAACGACAAATTTCTCGACGAGAACCGGCATCGTGGAGGGGTCTTTGCCCGCCTCCTTGGCGCCGCCTTCCCACTCCGCCTTGTGCTTTTTCCAGGTATCCGGATCGGTGATCAAGCCGTCGCCGTGCAACCCTGCCAGCCGCATCGATTTCTTACCGTTGGCGGCCGTCAATAGCGGGATCGGCTGCGGCGGCGGATCATACAGTTTAGCGTTGACCGTATAGAACTTGCCGGCAAAGCCGACCGGCTCGCCGGTCCACAGGTGGCGCACGATATCGATCGCCTCGACCAGCCGGTCCCAGCGCTCCTGCCAGACTGGCCATGTCCCGGTCGCGGCCTTTTCGTTCAGCGCCTCGCCGGAGCCGACACCGAGGAAAACCCGGCCCGGATACAGATGCGACAGTGTTGCGAAGGCTTGCGCCACGACGGCCGGGTGATACCGGAAGGTCGGACAGGTTACCGTCGTTCCCATCCAGGCGGGCTGAATGCGCGCCCCCAAGGCGCCCATCGTGACCCAAGCCTCGCCGGCATGCCCTTCATTCGCCTGCCACGGCTGGATGTGGTCGCTGGTCGCGAGAAGCGAGAAACCCGCCTTGGTTGCCGACGTACCGATATCGAGCAATTGCGGAACGGTGAATTGCTCATGCGCCAACATGAACCCGACGTGGCGTTGGCCGCTGAGCCCGCGCACAGAGGGTTTCGGAGCGGTCGTCGGCTGCGCCGAGGCGGTCGATGTTCCACCGGTCATCGACGCGGCCCCCGCGGCGGCGATCAGAGCCGCACTCGATTTCAGCAGATTTCGCCGCCGTGGGCTGAAGCCTTCTAGCGTGGGTATTCCGGATAACTGCATGACACTCTCCAACAGGCGCGGAGAGCCGCGACAGGGATCGCGGCAGCGCCTAGACTTGAACTTAAGGAAGGTCCTGCGTGACAACGCACCTCACCGTGTGGGGTTCCTCGGACCTGAGGCCGTACGGCCGAATGGGTTGTCAACGATCGACCGCGCCGTCGCGGAATTGCCGGCGCCGGTACAAACAGGGAGAGATGCCGTGAATGCCGCTGAGGGCTTTGTGCATCCGGAATACCTCGTAGAGACCGGCTGGCTGGCAGCGCACCTCGATGATCCCAAGCTGGTGGTGCTCGATTGCACAACGCACCTGATCCCGGATCCGAAAATCACCTACACAGTGCAGCCGGGTCGCGGCGACTTCGAAACGGCGCATATTCCCGGGGCGCAGTTTGTCGATCTGCAGGCCGATCTGTCGGACAACACCGGCCGTCACGGCAAACTGCGCTTCATGTTGCCGAGCGCCGCGGACTTCGCCGCTGCCATGGGGCGCTTCGGGGTCGGCGATGACGGCCGCGTCGTGCTCTACAGCACGGCGAGCCCGCAATGGGCGACCCGCGTCTGGTGGATGCTGCGGAATTACGGCTTCGACAACGCAGCCGTCCTAGACGGGGGCCTGCCGAAATGGCTGCGGGAGGGCCGCCCGGTCGAAACGGGTGCGGCCAGGGCGCGCCCCGCGGCTCGGTTCACGGTCCGCGCAGACCGTCACTTGATGGTCGGTAAGGAAGAAGTACTGGCGGCTATTGGGGATTCAGGTGTGTGCACACTGAACGCCCTGTCGGCGCAGCAGCACACGGGAAGCGGCGGCAATGTCTATGGCCGGGTCGGCCGTATCGCCAAAAGCGCCAACGTGCCGGCGGCGTCACTGCTCGATTCCGAAACCAACACGTTTCTGCCGGCCGCCGCCTTGCGGGCCAAATTCGACGCGATCGGGGCGTTCGACAAGAAGCAGGTCATCACCTATTGCGGCGGTGGCATCGCGGCAAGTGCCGACGCGCTTGCCCTGGTCATGCTTGGGCATCCCGACGTGCGCCTCTATGACGCCTCGATGTCGGAATGGTCGAACGACGAAAGCCTGCCGATGGAAACCGGTGACTAGCCGGTCAGCCGGGGGTGCCGTCGGCTTACGGGAGCGGTTCGATGAAACCTTGCGCGACGGGCAGCGTGATCACCTGGTTGCGCCCGCCGTTTTTCGCCGCGTAGAGCGCGTCATCGGCGCGCTTCAGCACCGAATCGATCGTGTCCTGCTGCTGGTCCATGATCGCTACGCCAATGCTGACGGTGACCGGAAGCTTCTGACCGGATTCTGCTACCAGGAAGGCTTCGTCCGCGACTGCGGCGCGCAATCGCTCGGCCACCGCCATCGCGTTCGGCAGGCTGGTCTCGGGCATCACGACGACGAACTCCTCGCCGCCCATGCGGCCGACGAGATCGACGCTGCGCACCTGACGCTCGGCCCGCGCCGCAAGCTCGCGCAACACGTCATCGCCGGCCGGATGGCCATAGCGGTCATTGACCTGCTTGAAATGGTCGATATCAAAGATCGCGACGGCAAAGCCGGAGCTCTCGGCGGCGCGCGCGATCAGCTCGTTCATATGCGCGAAAACATAGCGGCGGTTGTAAAGCCCGGTCAGTTCGTCGGTCAGAGCCAGTGACAGGCTACGCCGATAGTTCTGGCGCAACCGCTCCTGCAACCGGCGGCGGCGGATCTGGGTGCGCACCCGCGCCAGCAATTCGTTGCGGTCGATCGGCCGCACGAGATAGTCGTCAGCGCCCAGATCGAGGCCTTTGGCAAGGCGCGGCAGATCGCTGTCATCCGCGATCAGCAGGATCGGCAGGCGCCGCGAATTCTCATTCGCACGCCACTGCGCCACCAGCCGCAGCGGGTCGGAATCCGACATCGAAAGACTCGCGATCACCAGCTCGATCGTGTCGTCCAGCATGTCCTGCGCCTCGTTGCAGCTCGCAGCGCGGCGAACCATCGCGGCAACCGGCGCGAGTGTGTCGATGATGCGGGAGGCGGCGAAACCCTGTTCCTCGATCAGCAGGATTCGGGCGGCCGTAACCTCGTCGGTTGTCGGGTCGCCGTCTTCGCTGGCACTGAAGCGGCCGCACACCTCTTCGCGCAGCCGCAACTCGTCCATCATGCGTTTGAGCCGCACCAGCGAACGCACCCTGGCGAACAGGGCGATGTCATTGACCGGCTTTGTCAGAAAATCGTCGGCGCCCGCCTCAAGCCCGCGCAACCGATCGGCCGCATCCGAGAGGGCGGTCACCATGACAACGGGAATGTCGACGGTGCGCTCGTTTTCTTTAAGCCGCCGGCAGACTTCAAAGCCGTCCATACGCGGCATCATGACATCGAGCAGGATGATGTCCGGCAGTTCCGTATCGGCGACCGTCAGGGCCGACGGCCCGTTATTGGCAGTCAGAACCTCGAAGTATTCGCTGGTAAGCTTGGCTTCCAGCAATTTGACATTCAGATCGACATCATCGACGACCAGGACCCGGGCAGTCATCGCTAATCAGTCCCCTCAGCGGGAGAGGAAGTGCTCAACCGTGCGCAGGAAGTGTGCCACCGATATGGGTTTGGCGATATACGCCTCGCAGCCGCCGTCCCGGATTTTCTGTTCATCACCTTTCATCGCGAAGGCGGTCACCGCAATGACCGGTATGCTGCGTAAATCCTCGTCGTCTTTAAGCCACTTGGTAACTTCAAGGCCAGAGACTTCCGGCAGTTGGATGTCCATTAGAATCAAGTCCGGGTGGTGCTGCCGCGCCATGCGCAGCGCTTCCACGCCGTCCTTGGTCTGCAGGGTCGCATAGCCGTGCGCCTCCAGCAAATCATTGAACAACTTCATGTTGAGGTCGTTATCCTCGACAATCAGAATTTTTTTCGGCGCTGTCCCGCTGGCCTGGTCTTCCGCCTCCGTCATCAGTTCAAACGCCATTCCGCTCCGCCCCGCAAGTGCGGGGAGCGCTGTACAGCCCTGTGTGCGCAACTTGTCTGCGCGATATAGTTCTGCGCGATCCCATGGGCAGTCCTTTTACGTCAAATCATTTAAGAATTGGTAACTGCCTGGGGACCTACCGGCAAGAGAGACTGGTAACATCACCGCGGATTTCGCAGCGAAGCCTGGGGCCTGTCGCCCTTGCAAACAAGAAGCGGACGAGCGAACAAACCAGGATTATTTGGCTGAACCAGGGGTGACTCTTGCGGATCGGCGTTGATCTGGGCGGCACAAAGATCGAAGCCGCGGCGCTTAATAGCGTCGGCGCGATCGAAGCGCGGCGCCGTATCTCGACGCCGCGCGGGGATTACGCCGCGACGGTTCAGGCCATCAAAGATCTCGTCGGGGAAGTCGAGCGGGAGGCTGGTTGCGACGAAAGGGCCGCTTCGGTGGGAATCGGTATCCCGGGGACCATCGTCGCAACAACCGGGCTGGTGAAAAACGCCAACTCGACCTGGCTCAATGGTCGGCCTTTTGGTCGCGACATCGAAGCGGCGCTGGGTCGCGCGGTGCGGTTTGCCAATGACGCGAATTGCTTTGCGCTCTCCGAGGCCGCGGATGGGGCGGCAACCGGGTGCCGGGTGGTATTCGGCGTCATTCTCGGCACCGGCGTCGGTGGCGGCATCGTCATCGATCGACAGATCCTGGTTGGCGCCAATGCGATTGCTGGCGAGTGGGGCCACAATCCCCTGCCCGCCATGCAGCCGGACGAGTTTCCAGGGCCGCCCTGCTACTGTGGGCGAACTGGCTGCATCGAGACATTTTTGTCCGGCCCCGCTCTCGTCGCCGATCACCGGCGGCAAACCGGCGTCGATCTGTCTGGGCCCGAGATCGTCGCGCGAGCCGAAAGCGGCGATGCGGCTTGCCGCGCCGGGCTCGATCGCTATGCCGATCGCCTGGCGCGCGCGCTGGCGGCTATCGTTAATATTATTGATCCCGATGCCATCGTGCTAGGCGGCGGGCTGTCGTCGCTGAGCTTTCTCTATGACGCGGTCCCGAGACGCTGGGGCACGCACATTCTCTCCCGCGAGATTGCGACGCGGCTGCTGCGGCCGCGCCACGGGGATTCGAGCGGTGTTCGCGGCGCGGCGTGGCTGTGGCCGCCAGAGCCGCCCTGATGGATTTAGGAGGGGATGAAATTCAGGAGGGCGGCAATACCACCTTGGCGCCGGGCGGGACCGCAAGATGACGCCGCTTCTGCCGCCAGTGAAGCAACCACATACCCGCACCGATCGCCACGAAGACACCCAGCATCACCATGCTGAACGAGCGCGCAACGTCGCCGAGCACTGAACGGAATGCGTGACCGAGGAAGAAGCCGGCCCCGACAAACATGCAGGCCCACAACCCGGCCGCGAGAAAATTCAGCCGCATAAAGCGGTTCCAGCGAACCGCACTCAGCCCGAGCGCGAACGAGGAAAAATTACGAACGCCGTAGATGAAGCGGAACGATAGGATAAACCCTGTGTCATAGCGCTCGACCCAGCGTAATGCCGCGTCTACGCCGCCGCGCCACCGTGGGAACACCTCAAGCAGGCGGATCCCGAACCGTCGACCGAGCCAGAAATAGCTCTGGTCGCCGGCAAAGCTCCCCAGCCACGAAAAAATCAGGAGAAGCCAGGGGTCAACCAGACCCTGCGCCGCCGCGAAGGCAGCAAACAGAACAAACGTTTCTCCCTCGAGAAACGTCCAGATAAAGGCAATCGCGTAGAAACAGGCGCCGTGCTCGGCGATAAGGTGGTTGATGTCCATACGTGCCTGGTTGTGAGCCCCGCGCCCTGTCCTAATTTACCGTACGCCGCAAGTTCGTCGGCGCATTAAGCCATTATGCTACGGTGGCCGCCGGTTAGGGTCGAGCGAAAACATCAGCGACATCGACCCGCAGCCTGGTCAATTTGGTAAAATTATCGAAATCGTCCACAGAATTGGGGAGAGTCGTGGAAGCGCACGAGATCGCCGAACAGATTCACGAGAGCGCCGAGCCGGAAGACGAGCACGTCGAGCCGTCGCATGACACATTCCGCAAGATCACCGCGATCTATGTCGGCGTCGTGGCGATGCTGCTGGCGATCGCAACGCTCGGGGGAGCCGACGCAACCAAGGAGATGCTCAACGCCAACATCCACTCGGCGGATACCTACGCCTATTACCAATCGAAATATGCCCGTCAGGTCACCTATCAGATCGCCGCCGACCAGCTGGAGATGTTTGCCGCCGGCACGCCAACGCTCCCGGCGGAGCAGCAAGGCAAGCTGACCCAGTTGGTGCAGCGCTATCGCGATACCGCAAAGCGCTATGAAAGCGAGCCGTCAACCGGCGACGGCAAGAAGGAGTTGCTGGCTCGCGCCGCCAAATGGGAGGAAAAACGCGATCACGCCGCCTCGCAGAGCCCAAACTTCGAGTTCGCCGAGGCGCTGTTCCAGATCGCGATTGTCCTGGGGTCGGTGGCGATCGTCGCGGCATCGCCGTGGCTGATCGGGCTGAGCGGCGTGCTGTCGATTGCCGGCATCCTGCTGACGATCAACGGGTATTTCGTCTTTATCCACTTCCCCGAATTCTAGCCGAAAGCCAAGCCTCCGCTGATCAGCCGGCGGCCGCGACGTACTCGGCCAGCACCGGATTGAACTGCGCCGCCGCCTCGAACTGCACCCAATGGCCGGCGCCGGGAATGATCGTGAACGGGGCGCCGGGCTGGATCTCCTGCAGGGTGCGGCGCCGGTCATCGACATGCGGATAGGCGGTTGCGTCGCGCTCGCCCCAGATGCCGGCGAGCCGCCCCTTGATCTTCGGCAATGCCTCGACCAGCGCGCCGGAACGCGAAAAGCGCCGGCTGCGCATACGCGCCCGCGCGTGGTTGGTCTTCTGCAGGTAGAGGGCGAGGTTATCGATCTTTGCCGGATCATGGATCATCAGCTGGTTCAGATTGAACCGGTGCGTTGCGAACTCCTCCTCCTCGCTCGCATCCGGCTTGACGCGCTCGAGTGCGGTCGGCTCACGCACCAGGCCCATGCCGTTGGAGCCGACAACGGTGAAACTTCGCAGCCGATCGCCCAGTTGGGCCGAGACCACGCCGCCGATCACGCCTCCGAATGAAAACCCGGCAAGATTGATCGTCTGATCGCGCGGCACGATGGCCTCGATGCCGGAAACCACGATCGCGGCCAGTCCCTCGGCTGTCCAGGGCTCGGCCGGGGTCGAGGACTCGCCGAGGCCCGGCATGTCGCAGGCATAAACCGTAAAGCGTTCGGAGAGCGGCAGCACGTTGCGGATCCAGTGCAACCAGGAGCCATAACCGCCGTGACACAGCACGAGCGGCAACCCGGCACTGCCCCATTTGCGCCAGACCAAGGCGCCATCGGCGAACCGCGTCTCAATCCGTTCGGCCTTTGCGGCCACTCCCTCGACCAGGGCTATCGTCTCGTCCGTGATATAAGCCACCGCTGCCTCACGCTTGAACTTGCCGCCGCTTCGCTGATAGCCCGTTTCGAGGTTCCGGACCATAGATCAAAGCACAGATTTGACGCGCGTTAGCCGAAGTCTGATCGCGTACAACACTAGCGCGCACTGGTGCGCCGCTTAGATACTATGCAACTGGCGATAGTGGTTTGAGGAGCCCGACGATGGCGGCTGTTGTGGTCATTAACTGGTGGGCCCTCGCCCTGCGAGGCGTCTTCGCGATCCTGTTCGGGATCATCGCGATTGTCTGGCCCGGCCTCACCGCGGCCGTCCTGGTCCTGTTGTTCGGCGCCTACGCCTTGCTCGACGGTATCTTCGCCCTGGTCGCCGGCCTGCGTGCGGCAGCGCATCATGGCCGCTCGAGCGCCCTCCTGGTCGAGGGCATCCTCAACATTCTGATCGCAATTATCGTTTTTCTCTGGCCGGGCGCGGCCCTTGTTGCGCTGATCTACCTGATTGCGCTCTGGGCCATCATCAGCGGTGTCGCCCTGATCGCCGCAGGGATGGCGCTGGTCCGACTCGCAGGCGAAATCCTGCTGATTGTCGCCGGTATCTTGTCGATCCTGCTGGGGGCGGTGCTGTTCATCTCGCCGGCCGCCGGCGTCATAGCGCTGTCGTGGTGGTTCGGTATCTATGCCCTGCTGTTTGGCATCGTGCTGGTCAGCGCCGCGTTCCGCATCCGCTACCACCCGATTTGAAACTCAGCAGCGAGGTTTGATCGCGGGCGCGAGCGCCCATATCTAAACACCATTGCATATTGAACAAGCAGATCAGAGCCGATCCATGTCGAAACGTCAGCTGGAAGCGATGATGTGGGCCGACGCATGCCGCAGCATGGAGCGGGCCGATCGGCTGCGACGACAGTTCTTTCATCACTCGACGCCGCATTGGGAGGCGCCGATCGATGTCTTCGAGACCGACAAGGCGCTCATCATTCTTGTGGCATTACCGGGGGTCCATCTTGACAGCATTTCGGTGACCCTCGACGCCGGCATCCTGACGATCCGGGGCGAGCGCCCCCTGCCCCACGAGCTTCAGAGTGCGCGCATCCTGCGGATGGAAATTCCATACGGGCATTTCGAGCGGCGGATTGAGTTGCCGCCCGTGCCGTTTCACATCTCGGGGCGGCACCTGGCCGATGGCTGTCTGATGCTGCGCCTCGAAAAGGAACCGCGTTGATGAACGAACAAACGCCGGCGCCACCGGATGAGGCCAAATCCACTCCAGCCGATAACGACAGCGCACCCGCCACACCGGTTGCCGCTGAACCGAATGGCGCCGAGACAATCGCGGTTCCGGAAGATGCGCTGATCCTGATCACCACGCGCAACCTCGTGTTGTTTCCCGGCACGGTCTTGCCGATGACGCTGGGGCGGCAGCGCTCGGTAATTGCGGCGCAAACGGCCATTCGGCTCAGTCGCCCGGTCGGTCTTGTGTTGCAGCGCGACGCCGCTTCCGATCATCCGATGCCCGGCGATCTGCACGAGGTCGGCACCGAAGCGAACCTGCTGCGTTACGTGACGAGCCCGGATGGCGCGCACCATGTGATCTGCCAGGGCGAGCGTCGCTTCAAGATCAAGGAATTCCTCGACGGCTATCCGTTCTTCGTGGCGCGCATCGAGGCGGTACCGGAGCCCGAGGAACAGAACACCGAGATCGACGCCAGGCTGCACAATCTGCGCTCACAGGCTCTCGAGGTATTGCAGCTTCTGCCGCAGACGCCGAGCGAGCTGGTAAATGCGGTACAGAGCGTCACGGCGGCCCCGGCGCTGGCCGATATGATCGCCAGCTTTATGGACATCACCGCAGCCGAGAAGCAGGAAATCCTCGAGATCTTCCCAATCGCGCGGCGCCTCGAACGCATCTCGCAGTTACTCGGTTACCGGCTCGAAGTCTTGCGCTTGTCGCGCCAGATCAGCGACCGCACCAAGGAGACAATGGACGAGCGGCAGCGCGAGTTCCTGCTGCGCGAGCAGCTTAAGACCATCCAGAAGGAGCTCGGCGAAGGCGACGACGCGAAGGGCCAGGAGATCGCCGAGCTTCGTCAGAAGATCGATGACGCCAAGATGCCTGAGGAAGTCGACTCTCACGCTCGTAAGGAGCTTGGGCGGCTCGAACGCATGCCCGAGGCAGCCGGCGAATACTCGATGGTCCGCACTTATATCGAGTGGCTGACCGAGTTGCCCTGGTCAGTCGAAGATGAGGCGCCGATCGACATCGCCGAGGCGCGCAAAACGCTCGATGATGACCACTACGGATTGCGCAAGATCAAACGGCGCATCCTCGAATATCTCGCGATCCACAAGCTAAACCCGCAGGGCCGCAGCCCGATACTGTGCTTTGTCGGCCCGCCGGGTGTCGGCAAGACGTCGCTCGGCCAAAGCATCGCCAGGGCGACCGGCCGTAAATTTGTTCGGGTCAGCCTCGGCGGTGTGCATGACGAGGCGGAGATCCGCGGCCACCGGCGCACCTATATTGGCGCGCTGCCGGGCAATATCCTGCAAGGCATACGCCGCGCCGCCACCCGCAATTGCGTGATGATGCTCGATGAGATCGATAAGCTCGGCCGCGGCGTCCAGGGCGATCCCGCCTCGGCTTTGCTCGAGGTGCTGGACCCTGAGCAGAACTCGACCTTCCGGGACAACTATCTCGGCGTCACCTTCGACCTGTCGCGGGTAATGTTCATCTGCACCGCCAACGTTATCGACGATATCCCGGGGCCGCTGCGTGACCGCATGGAGGTCATCACCCTGCCCGGCTATACCGAGGAGGAAAAATTCGAGATCGCCAAGCGCTACCTGATCGCACGCCAGCTCAAGGCGAATGGGCTCAAACCCGAGCAGGCCGAGATCGACGACGCCGCGATCCACTCGATCATCCGCGATTACACCCGCGAAGCCGGCGTGCGTCAGCTCGAACGCGAGATCGGTACGGCGTTGCGGGGCGTCGCGATGCAGGTAGCCGAGGCTACCGCCGAACACGTCAAACTCACCACCGAGACATTGCACGATTCGCTGGGGCCGCGCCGCTTCGAGGGCGAGGTGGCGATGCGCACCAGCACGCCGGGCGTCGCCACCGGCCTAGCCTGGACACCGGTCGGCGGCGACATCCTGTTTATCGAGGCGACCCGCATTCCCGGCCGCGGCGGGCTGATCCTGACCGGGCAGCTCGGCGATGTGATGAAGGAGAGCGCCCAGGCCGCCTTGTCGCTGGTGAAGAGTAAGGCGGTAGCGCTGGGGATCGACCCGACCATCTTCGAGGGCAGCGACATCCATGTGCATGTCCCGGCCGGCGCCATCCCCAAGGATGGGCCGAGCGCCGGCGTCGCGATGTTCACGGCACTCGTCTCGTTATTGACGGGACGCACCGTCAACAGCACCACGGCGATGACCGGCGAGATCAGCCTGCGCGGGCTCGTGCTGCCGGTCGGCGGTATCAAGGAAAAGGTCGTCGCGGCGGCCGGCGCCGGGCTGACGACGGTCATCCTGCCGGCACGCAATCGCAAGGATTACGAGGAAATCCCCGACGCCGCGCGCGATGCATTGCGCTTTATCTGGGCCGAGCGGGTCGAGGACGTGACAGAGGCGGCGCTCGCAACCGCAGACAGCCGACGCGACGCACCCGTGCTCGAAACCGCGGCGGACTGAGCCGCCGGAAACCGGGCCGGGAAACGCGCGGATTGGCTTAGTTCGGTGACAGATCGGCTTGCGATATCCGCTCGCCGCGCGGGCGTTGCCTGCCGTCGATCACGCTGTCCTCAAACAGGGTGCCTTCGCGGAACGGGCCGCAATCGAAATCGACCGCACCGGTCAGTTTCACGCCCGCGATCGTGATATAGGCGGTTTGATCGACCGTGAGCCGCTGCAGCGCCTCGCTCTGATAGCAGAAGCCGGCTTCGGTGCCGGCCGGCAGGTTGAAGCCAAACGCGTCGATCGCCGGCCCGGTTTGCGGCAGCCTGAACCATTCCGGCCGCGGGCCGATATACGCGACGAGCGAGCCCGGTGGCAGCTCGACCGGGCCAAAGCGGGTCTGCGTTGCCACCGTGCAATGGTAAAGCATCTGGTTTACCAGCTTGATCTCCGCGCCGGCGGCGCATGTCACACCGTCGATTTCGGTCGGCGTCGCCAGGATGCAGGCACCGAGATCACCGTGACCGAGCAGCTGCATCTCGATCGGGGTCTCGGCGCGACACGAGAAATCCTGCGGGTGGGCCGACCCGCTCCGCGCCATGATCGTCGCGACGACAGTGGCGTCGCGCGACAGGGTGCACCCTTTCAGCTGGCCTTCGCTCCAGAAACCGGCCACCTGATCGTGCTGGCAGGGGACGCCCTGGATTAAGGCGTCCACCGCCAGTGACCCGTCGGTCACCCACGCATGGGCGCCAAAGCTGACCGCGTGCTGCCAGGTCGCGCCGCCCGCTTCGAGCGTGACGCCGTCGGGCAGGCTGACAGTGTAGAGGGTGCCGTCCTTCCCGAGCGATACCGCGGCGCCCGCCGGCACGTTAACGCCGTCGACCCGCGTGGCCTCCTTGACCTTGTAATTCAGGCGAGCCCATTCAGCATCCGACGCGACCTGCTCGCCAATCATCCAGATGCCAAACCCCGCCCCGGCCAACCAGAACGGGAGGACGATAGCGGTGCTCCAGGCAAAAACGCGCGCCGTGCCGGCCCTGCCTCGCTTGCGCGAGAGCCGCCAGCCGATGCCAGTCCCAATCAACGCCAGGCTCGTCACCGGGGTCGCCATGGCGAGCATCGCGAGAACCAGAAACCACCACGGAAAGTGCATGCGGAAACCCGAGCGAGGCGATTTTGCCGGCGAACAGGTTGCGCGCTTCCGGCTGCTTTACAAGACCACGGCGCCGCGGCTTGTGTCGAACGGAGACGCGCAGTCCTTGCGCCTCAGTGGCAATCGAGATCGCGACCGGCGAGGCGACAGCGGCCCAACACCGTGTCGTCCGGCGCGTACAAGACGCCGTCCCAACCGCCATCGGCGTTATGGTCCATGATGAAATAGCCAAAGCGTTGCGCCGCGAAAGCGTGCCGTACCAGCGTCCCATCGATGTCGGCGCCGACGATCTTGCTGTCGCCGAGCTTGAGGAGGGTGTCGCCGCCGGTGCCCACGACCAGCTGCGCTGGCCGGTCGGGGCCGAAATCGTAGCTGAGAAAATCGTGCAGATGGCCGGACAGGACCATGTCGAGACCGGCCGGCACGTGGCCCTTGATCGCCTGTTGCATCGTTATGTTGATAGTCAGGTCGACGATCTTTTCCTGCGCGAGCGCCCAGATCGGGCGATGCGTGATAAGCCACGAATGTGCCGGCGCATTCGCCAGAACCTGCGCCAGCTGAGACCCGTAAGCCGCAACCTTGTCGGGGGGCGCGAGAAAATCGCTCGAATCGGCATCGTCGAACGGCAGCAATGATAGCCCGCCGACCGAGACCCGATAGGGTGGCGTGCGGTCGGCGCAGTCATTGCGCGCTGGGAACGGGTCGAGCAGCCGGAACCAGCCATGTCCGCCCCGCTTGCAGATCTCGTGATTGCCTCGGATCACGACCCATGGCGCCGCCGCCAATAACGGCGCCGCTGGATCGAAGAACTCGGCCTTCCACGTCGCCCATTTATCGCCAAAGGGGCTGCCGGCACAGCCCGTATTGCGGGCCGGGCACGGGTCTTCGCGATAGAAATAATCGCCGACATGGATGACCAGATCGGGCTTGTGCGACGCCGCGCCCTGCGCGATCGCAGCGAAGGGCCAGGCGGCCGGATCGCGGCAATCCTGCGCCGTGCGGCCTTCGATGCGGCACCCGGTGTCGCCGATAACGGCGATCCGGTGCACGGTCGCGGGCGCCCTGGCGATCGGTTTTCCGGCGAGGGTCACCTGCGATGCATTTGCCGGAAGTTTTGCCTCGCAGGTTTCAACCGGAAACGCGTCAGTCGCAGCCGCACGCTTATGCATGGGGCTTGCCGCGCCGTCGGCGACGAGTTGCGGGCAGGCCTGGCCGCGTTCGACCACCGCCCGGCCCCATAAAGCCCCATCCGACCCAAACTCCGTCCATACAACCGGGGGATCGGCGGCCCACGTGACACCGGGCGCCAGAAGCGTCAAAAGCATCGTCAAAAGCAGCGCGAAGCAAAGGCGCGGAAGCCGCATCAATGCGCCTGCAACGGCTGAATCTTGGCGGTAACCTGGCCGCCGGCCGTCCTCTTGGCCTTGGCCAGCGCAGCTGCCAGTTCGGGCGACGGCCAATTTGCAGCGGTCGCGCCTTCATAAGCATGACACGCCTGCAGCACGCCGAGATCGTCGTAAAGCGGCCCCGTTACCATCAGGCCCGCCGGCAACCCATCGATCATCCCGCAGGGGATTGAGGCGGACGGGTTGCGTGTCAGATTGAAGGCCCAGGTATAGGTCAGCCACTCGCGGTAATTGTTCGGGTCCGGCTGGCCGTCATCGCGCGGATCGGCATAGGCGGCGGTGATCGGCATGGTCGGCGACAGCAGCAGATCGTAGCGATCGAAGAATTGCCTGACCTGAGCGCCCAGCACCGCGCGTTTACCCAGCGCCTCGACCAGCCGCTCCTGCGTCACGCTCTCACCGTGCCGGCATGTCGCGACCAGCGCGGGATCCATCACCGCGATCTGCTCCGGCGTCATTGCGCGCAGCAACGCCCAGAACCCCGCCAGGGCCAGCGGCTCAAAGATTGGCATCGGCGACTCGCTGAAGGGGTCGGCCGTGTCGACAATCGCCCCCATCCCTTCGAACACCTGGGCCGCCCGCTCCACAGCCCGGCGCATCGCCGGCGCCGGCTCAGCATAGCCGAGCGTCGGCGACAACGCGACGCGCTTGCCTTTCAGCGAGCCCTGCCGCACCTGCTCCCTATAGGCGATGCCATCATCCGGCAGGCTGTACCAGTCGCGCGAATCCGGCCCCTTCATCGCATCCAGCATCAGCGCGGCGTCGGCCACGGTGCGGCTCATCGGCCCGACATGAGACACGTCGCCAAAAGCCGATGGCGGATACAGCGCCACCCTGCCAAAGGTCGGCTTCAGCCCGAACACGCCGCTGAACGATGCCGGGATGCGGATCGAGCCGCCGGCATCGGTGCCGAGCGCCAGCGGGCAGACACCAGCCACCAATGCCCCGGCGCTGCCGCCGCTGCTGCCGCCAGGTGTGCGGTCGAGGTCCCAGGGATTGCGGGTGATTCCGGTCAGCGGCGAATCGGTCAGCGGCTTCCAGCCGAATTCCGGGGTGGTTGTCTTGCCGAAGAACAAGGCGTTTTCGGACCGCAACCGCGCCGTCGCCGGTGCGTCCTCACGCCATGGCTGGTCGGGATTGATCGTCTTCGACCCGACCAGCCGCGGCCAGCCGCGCGTCAATTGCGTGTCCTTGATCGCGACCGGGATGCCGTCGAGCAATCCCCGGGGTTCGCCCTTTTGCCAGCGAGCCTCGGACGCGGTCGCGGCAGCCATCGCGCTATCCGGGTCGTACAGCACAAAGGCATTGATCGCGCCCTCGTAGCGCTCGAGGCGCCGCAGCGTCTCGCGCATCACCTCGACCGGAGACAATTTCCTGGCGCGATACAGCTCCAGCAGCCGCGTCGCGGGCATAAACCCGATATCGTCCGTCATATTGCCCGCCCCCTTAGAGCCGCCGCGGTCAAGTGTGCAGCACGATGTTGTGCAGTGTCTCGCCGCGCACAAAGCGATCGAGATTGGCAGCAAGGTCGCCCCAGCGCCGATCCGAGGTGCCGTCGGTAAAGCCCGAACAATGCGGCGTCATCAGAACGTTCCGCAATTCCTGAAACGGATGTCGCGACGGGCGGCGGTTGGGCTGATCCGGCTGGAAATGCTGCCACCAGACATCGAGCGCGGCGCCGCCCAGGCGGTTATTGCTGAGTGCGTCAAACAGGGCGTCCTCATTAATGATCGGGGCGCGGCCGATATTGATCACCAGCGCGGTCGGCTTCATCAGGCCGATACGTCTGGCGTCCAGCAGATTGCGCGTTTCCGGCGCCAGCCCAGCCGCCACCACCACGACATCGCAGTGCGGCAGCATCTGGTCGAGTTCGGCCAGCGGATAGATTTCCGCGGCGTCGCCCTTATCGGCAATCGGGCTCCGATTGGCGGCGATGACCTTGCAGCCAAAGCTGGCAGCGCGTTTGGCGACGTCACGGCCGATGCGGCCATAACCGACAATGCCGATCGTCCTGCCAAAGATCTCGCCGTGCGGCGACCCACCAGCCGGCTGATGGCCGCCCCAGGACCCGCCGCGGAAATCCTCGACGGTCTGGAACAGGCGCAATGTCAGCGCCAGCATCGTTCCCATGATGTATTCAGCGATCGCCGGCTCGTGCCCGAACACGTTGCAGACGGTGACGCCGCTGGGCAGCGCGGGGATTTCGATCCAGTCGATGCCGGCGGTCGCGGTCTGCATCAATTTGAGGCGCGGCGCCTGCGGGAAATCTTCCCGCCAGATGTGGCAGACGACAATCTCGGCCTCGGCCAGTGCGGGGATCATCTTCTGCTGATCGTTGAGGTCGGCCTGGATCGTTGGCTCGATCTTGTCCTTCTCGGCCATCTTGGCGAGGATGCGCGGCGCCACACGCGCCGCGAGGGCGCCCAGGAACAAGGTCTTCATCGCTCGCCTTCCGAAAATTGCAGAGAATTAAGGCCGGTCAGATCGTCGCGACCAGATTGATCAAGCTGTCGCCGCGGCAAAAGCGGCGGATGTTTTCGGTATTCTCATCCCAGCGGCGGCGGATCATCCCGCCTGTCCAGCCGGAATTGTGCGGCGTTACGATTACATTGGGCAGCTCGTGAAACGGGTGCCGCGAGCCGCGCCGGTTCGGCTCGGCGACACTCGGGTACTGCCACCAGACATCGATCGCGGCACCGCCAATCTTGTTGTCGCTGAGCGCAGCGTAGAGGGCTTCCTCGTCAATGACCGGACCGCGCGCGATGTTGATGATGAATGCCGCCGGCTTCATCAGCGACAAACGATGTGCGGTGATCAAGCCCGTCGTCTCGGGGCCGAGCGCAGTGCAGATTGCTACGGTGTCGCATTCGGGCAGCATCGCGTCGAGTTCGGCGAGCGGGTAGACGCGCTCGACGCCGGCACCGGCCTCGCGAGTGCTGCGATTGGCGGCGAGGATGCGGCAGCCGAACGGCGCCGCGCGCCGCGCCACTTCCTGGCCGACGCGGCCATAGCCGACGATGCCGAGCGTCGTGTTGCGCACCTCGCCGTGCGGCGCGCCACTTTGCACCCAGCTCGATGCCCAGGAGCCGTGCTCGCGGAACTCACCGGCGATCGCGAACAGCCGGTGATGCAGGGCCAGCCAGGTCATGATGATGTATTCGGCGATCGAGGTTTCGTGGCCGAAGCAATTGCATACTGCGGCGCCTTTCGGCAGCGCCGCCAGCTCGAACAGATCGATGCCGGTCGCCACCGATTGCACCAGCCGCAACTGCGGTGCCGGCGGATACTCGGCCTTCCAATGATTGCTGACGAGGATTTCAGCTTGCGCCGTATGCTCCGGCGTCAGATCGGCCGGATTGAGAACGACCGCCGTTTCGAGGTCGGCGGGGATTTCGTCCTTGA
>JAFAYW010000327.1 GCA_019240125.1 Alphaproteobacteria bacterium | reverse complement strand
TGACTTCGCGTGGTTTCTCGCCTCGGCCGGCGGCACGCGCTTTCTCGCGGCATTCGGCGCGGAGAGCTACAAGGTCGAGTGGAAGGACAATCCCGACACGCGTCTCGCCGGGATGGCGCCGGTCGGCGGCCGCGCCGCCCGCGACGCCGCGACCGGACCGCTACCGGGGGTCAAGGACCCCGACATGGGCGGCAACTTCCTCAACAAGAATTCCGGCAAACGCGGCATCTCGCTCAACATCCGCCATCCCAAGGGATTGCAGATCGCCAAGGACATGATCCGCATCTGCGATGTCGTGACCGAGGGGTTCTCGCCGGGCGTGTTGCAGCGCCTGGGGCTGGGCTATGACGTGCTGAAGAGCATCCGGCCCGATGTCATCTACATCCAGCAGGCCGGCATGGGCGCGCACGGCAAGTATGGCCGCATGCGCACGGTGGGCCCGGTCGCGGGCGCGTTTGGCGGCCAGGCCGAGATGTCGGGCCTGCCCGAACCGGCCATGCCGGTCAGCTGGGGCTATTCCTATCTCGACTGGATGGGCGCCTATGGCTATGCGCTGGCGCTGCTCGGCGCGATCTATCACCGTGAGATGACCGGCGAGGGGCAATGGATCGACGCTTCGCAATGCGAAAGCGGCATCTTTCTGACCGGTGCGACGATCCTCGACTGGTCGGCCAACGGACGCATTTTCCGCCGCTATGGCAACCGCTCGCCCTACAAGCCGGCAGCGCCGCACGGCGCCTATCGCTGCGACGGCAAGGACCGCTGGATCGCAATCGCCTGCTTCACCGACCCCGAGTGGCAGGCCCTGGCACGCGTCGCCGAGCGCTCCGACTGGCTCGAAGATCAGCGTTTCGTGACACTCGAAAGCCGATTGCAACACCAGGATTCGCTCGACGCCGCAGTCGAAAGCTGGACGCAGACCCAGGACCGGTACGATTGCATGATGAAATTGCAGAAGGCGGGAGTGGCGGCCGGCGTCTGCCAGAACGCCGAGGACCGCGTCGAAACCGATCCGCAACTGCGCCAGTTAAGATGGCTGACCGAGGTAACCGGGACCAAGATCGGCAGCTGGCCGGTATACGAGATCCCGATGAAGCTCAACAAAACCCCGGCCTATATCGGCGGCCCGATCAACCGGGGGGCGCCCTGCTATGGCGAGGACAACATGTATGTGCTGACCGAGATGCTCGGTTTCAGCGCCAGCGATGTCGAACGCCTCGCCGAAGAAGGCGTGATCTGAGGGGGCTACCTTGCGCGAGGTTCTCCTTAATCGATCCAGGGCTTGAACCTTGGGTGATGGGCCGTTTCGAGGACGATCCGCTCGTCGGGAGCGGATTGGCGTCTCGCGGTTCGTCGATCATCAACAACTGCAATAGAATCGTAGCAAAGAACATTCGTGGAAAAGCCCGAGGCTGTTAAGAGGGTGTTAGGAATTACCGGCAATAAACGATCTGGTGAATGTCGATAGTTGCCGAGAATATTTCGCATCGACCCGGTGATCGCCGTCTAGGGCATTTGCCAGCGTCACCCAGCCATGGAGTTCACCCGATGTCTGCTCCGATCAACACGCCGGCCGCCGCTTCTGAACAGGCCGCCACGCAAACCGTCGCGCGGGAGCGCGGCTGGTTCTTCAGCTTTGTCGTGGCGCCGTTCAAGGATGTCGATCAGCGCGCGACTGACGAGCACCTCAATCGCTTCAAGCGTCGTTAATTCGCGTTGCCCAAACGGCGAGCCGATCAGCTGCTGGTCGAGCAAGGGCTCGCCGAAAGCCGGGCGAAGGCCCAGGCCTTGATCTTGGCCGGAGTTGTCTCCGTTGCCGGGCGGCGGATCGACAAGCCCGGCACCCCCTTGGCCGAAGACACACCGCTCGAACTGGCGCGGCGCGACCACCCGTGGGTATCGCGGGGCGGCGTCAAGCTTGATTTCGGGCTCACTCACTTTGCGGTTGAGTCCGTCGGGGTGACCGCTCTTGACGTTGGTGCGTCGACCGGCGGCTTTACCGATGTCCTGCTCACGCGCGGCGCAGCGCGGGTGTATGCGGTCGATGTGGGCCGCGCGCAGTTGGCCTGGAAACTGCGCCAGGATCCACGCGTCGTGGTCCTGGAAAGCACCAATGCGCGATATCTGACGCAGGAGCACATCCCTGAACCGATCGACCTGATAACCTGCGATGCGAGTTTTATCGGACTGGCGACGTTGTTGCCGGCACCGCTCGCGCTTGCGGCGGCGCGAGCCGATCTTGTCGCGCTGATCAAGCCGCAATTCGAGGCGGGTCCAAAGGATGTGGGGAAGGGTGGGGTGGTGCGCGACGCCGCCATTCATCAAGCCGTGTGCGAACGCGTCGCGGCCTGGCTCGGTGCTCAGCCGGGTTGGCAGGTTCGCGGGATCGCCGAAAGCCCAGTGCTCGGGCCGGCCGGCAATCACGAATTTCTGATCCATGCCCGCCACGGCGTATAACGCCGCGGCAAGCATGTAGATGATCGATCAGGCCGCGTGATTGGCCGGCGCCGGCTCTTCCTTGTCAAAATCAAACTCGACCTTGGCGCCATGCGGGTCGTCAAAGAACAGCTGCCACGTGCCCTCGCGGACGCCATTCTGCGGCAGACGGCGCAACTCGTAGGGAATTTTGGCATTTTCCAGCTTGGCGACGGTGCCCGGCAGATCGGTTGCGGTGAACGCCATGTGGTCGATCACCCCGGCGCGGAAATTGCCGAGCTGTTCGCGATGAATCACGTGCAGGATCGGTTGGTCGCCGACCCAGAGCCAATAGCCGGGGAACTGGAAGTTCGGGCGATCGCCGATCTCAAAGCCCAGCAGATCGACATAGAACTTCCTGGTGGCCTCTAGATCGTCGCTCAGCACTGTAAAATGGTTCATGCCTTGAAGGCTCATACCGCATCTCCTCGCGAAAGCCGGGATAAACTGGCCCATTAACAAATGGCCGAATGCCGCCGTGGCGTCAATCGGGGTACCCGCAACCTGCATGGAACGTGCCGGGAATCCCGCTCGCTCGCAAGGGTGGCGACGCGCGTTGCCGTGGGATAAATCTACACGGAAAATGCGGGATATGCTTAATATCCGATTTGATGGGCCTTTGAGCCGCGGGTCGAGTCCCGGTCCCCTGGCATGGCACCATCGTTGCGTAATCGTGACGCTCCAATCAACGAGGATTGCTTACGAATGCCCGTGCTTGACGACATCCGCACCTTTCACGATGACCTGACCGCCTGGCGGCGCGATATCCATGCCCATCCCGAACTCGGCTTCGAGGAACAGCGGACCTCCGACATGGTCGCGGCGCGCCTGGAGGATTTCGGCATCGAGGTGCATCGCGGCATCGGCAAGACCGGTCTTGTCGGGCGGCTGCGGGTCGGCAATTCGCCACGGACAATCGGATTGCGCGCCGACATGGACTGCCTGCCGATTGTCGAGGCCAACGATTTTGGGCATCGCTCGAAGAATGACGGAAAGATGCATGCCTGCGGGCACGATGGGCATACGACGATGCTGCTCGGTGCAGCGCGCCACCTTGCCAGATCGCGCAATTTCGACGGCACAGTGCATTTCATCTTCCAGCCGGCTGAGGAAGGGCTGGGCGGTGCCGATGCGATGGTCAAAGACGGCCTGTTCAGCGATTTCCCCTGCGATGTCATCTTCGGTATGCACAACCGGCCTGGGCTGGCCGTCGGCAAGTTCCAGATCCGCTCAGGGCCGATGATGGCTGGCGGCGCGTTCTTCGATATCGATGTCGTGGGGCGCGGGGCGCATGGCGCGCGTCCGGAATCGGGCGTCGACGCGGTGCTGGTCGGCAGCCACATCACGACGGCGTTGCAATCGATCGTCGCCCGCAATGTCCGGCCGGTCGATACCGTGGTGCTCAGCGTGACACAAATCCATGCCGGCGCCGCCTATAACGTCATTCCCGAGCGCGCCGTGTTGCGTGGCACGGTGCGCTGTTTCACCAGGGAGGCGATGAGCCTCGTCGAAAGCCGCATGCGGCAGATCGCCGAGAATGTCGCCGCGGCCTTTG
The DNA here is from genome assembly GCA_019240125.1 of Alphaproteobacteria bacterium. GTDB lineage: Bacteria > Pseudomonadota > Alphaproteobacteria > ATCC43930 > CGMCC-115725 > DATARH01. The sequence goes on along the minus strand of JAFAYW010000327.1, from coordinate 19,185 downwards.
GCGCCACCGCCAGCCTCGATTTCCGGGTGCTGTTCCCGCCGCTCGTCAACCATGACGACGAGACCCGCTTAATCTGCGATGCCGCGGCTGATGTCGTCGGCGACGACAATGTTAATCGGCGTGGCAATCTCGTCATGGCATCGGAGGATTTCGCCATCATGCTGGAGCATGTGCCCGGCGCCTACATCCAGATCGGTAATGGCGAAGGCGAGGGCGCGTGCGAGGTGCACAACCCCGGTTATGATTTCAACGACGGCGCGCTACCCTTCGGCTCCGCCCTGTTCGTCCGTCTGGTCGAGCGCCGCCTCGCCCGGCTGGAGCGGGTGTAAACACTCCCATCTAACCCCAAGGCATCTCGGCGGCGGCATTGCGGCCGGCGATACGGCCGAAGGCGAGGCATTCGCCGATGTTGCCGGTACCCTGGTAGAGATAGCTGTAGATAGACCCGAGTTCCCCGGCGCTGTAGAGGCGCGGGATCGGGGTGCTGTCGGGGCGGACGATTTGGGCGCGCTCGTTGCGGCGCGGGCCGCCCTGCGTGTTGAGCATCGAGGGTGACAGCTCGATGGCGTAATACGGCCCGACCGCGATCGGTTCGAGCATCATTCTGCGCCCGAATGCGGCGTCCTTGCCTTCGTCGCAGCCGCGATTCCAGTCCCGTACCGTGTCGGCGAGCGCCGCCGGGTCGAGCCCGATCAGCCCGGCCAACTCAGCGACCGTGTCGGCGCGCTTGACCCATCCTTTGGCCAGTTCTGCGCTGTTGTTTTCGCTCCATTCATACCGCTCGACGATCTGTGTCCAGCCATGGCTCGGGTGCTTGTCGTAGAGCGGCCCGCCAGCGAACAGCGTGTGGTCGAAGATCATGTACATCGGGCACGGGGTCGCGAGCGGCAGCCACCGCCCGTTGACCGGTACCTTGCCGTGCCGCGTTTTGAATTTCTCGTCGGCGAAGCGGCGACCATCGGGGCCCACCACGATCATGCCACCCGGCATCTTCTTGCTGAAATGCAATGCCTGCATCGAAAAGCTGGTGCGCACCTCCGGCACCTTCAGCGCCATCGACGGGCCGGCATAATTGTTCATGTGCCAGAGATCGGCGCCGACCGACATCGCCATCGTGATGCCGTCCCCCTCGTTGTAGGGCGAGCCCGAGGTGTAGCAATAGGGGATGCCCGGCAGGTAGTTGCGGATCATCTCCTGGTTGTTCTCGAAGCCGCCGCAGGTCAGCACCACGCCGCGGCGCGCCTGGATGTTGATCGGCCGGCCATCCCGGTCGGCCCGGACGCCAAGGATTTCACGGCCGGTTTCGCTTTGGATCAGGTTGCGCGCGGGGGTCTGGTAAAGCACCTCGATCGGACGTTGCAGCACAAGGCTCTCGAAGCGCTGCCAAGTATAGGAATAGCCGTAGGTCGGCCCATCGTGGAATTTGTGCACGCAGGTGTGGCCCGGCAGATCGGGGAATTCGATGCCGACGGGCTGGTGCTGATGCTCCTGCGGGTCGCCGCCGAGGCTGGCAAGCCAGTCGTTGTTGCGCCCCATTTCGTCGGCCCAGACGCGGATCATCGTCTCGGGCACGGTGTAGGGACCGCATAAGGCGGTCAGATATTCCACCGCCTCATCGGCCGAGGAGGTGTTGAGGTAGCCCTGGCCGGCAACCTTGGTGTTGCCGCCATGCTCGCCCCTGGGGGCTTTTTCGAGGAGCACGACCTTGGCGCCGAGGTCATGCGCGGTAACGGCCGCAGCCACCCCCGCCGCGCCGAACCCGCACACCACGACATCGGCCGTGACATCCCATTTTTCCGGTATCGCCACTGCCCGCACTCCGCTGCTTCATCGATGCGGCCGCATCATAGCCCGCAATCAGCGAATGCACGAACCGCACCTTCGCCCCATCGGCCGATCCATTGGTGGTGCGCCCGGCGCAACGTTCCCGGCCAGCGTGCCATGTGCCGATGATGATGCAGCAATGAAAAAACGAACGCCGCGCTGCGCCGAGGCTTGGACCATGATCGGCCACAAGGCACGCTGGCAATTTGTGCGCTGGGAGGAAACATTGCAGTCAGGCTCTGACGGGGAAATTCTCGCCTTATATGACGAGGCGCCGCTGACGCCGCGGTTTTGGGCCACCTTGATCTTGGTCTACGCGCAGGCGGCCTTCGAATTCTTCGATTACTTCCTGGTCGGATATCTGGTCGCGGTGCTGGCACCGTCGTGGAAGCTGACCTACGGAGAGTCGTCGATCATGCTCCTCAGCGCCGGCGTCGGCGCGATCGTCGGATCGCTGGTGTTTGGCCGACTTGCCGACATCTTCGGCCGCAAGAAACTGCTGGTGCTCGGCGGTTGTGTTTATCCGTTAGCGGCGGGCGGCATTGCCTTATTGCCCGATGGCGCATGGATCGCGTTTTCGCTGCTGCGCTTCTTTGTCGGTGTTGGCATGGCCGGCGCGATCACGGCGCAGGTGCCGCTGCTGGTCGAAATCACGCCGACCCGCCATCGGCCTATCGTCACCGGTGGCATGGTGGTGCCAGTGTCGCTTGGCGTGATGCTGGCGGCGATGTCGGCCGCCACCTTGCTTGAGCTCATTGGCTGGCGCGGCATAGCGGCGCTCGGGACCATCCCGATTGTCGGTGCCCTGGCGATCGCGATCATCGTGCCGGAGTCGGTTCGCTGGTTGTTGGTGCACGGCCGTTTCAGCGAGGCCCGCGCTATCGTCGCACGCGTCCTCAAAAGGCCGGCCGACAGCATCGTGCTGCCAGCCGCGCTGCCGCCGCAGCCGCGCAAGGCGCCTTTCCGCGACCTGTACGGCAACAAGGTACGTTTCTGGCAGATCTCGATCATGTGGACGGCGATGACCACGGTGGGTTACTGCGCGATTCTGTGGGGACCGACGATCCTGTCGCTGCGCCTCAACATTCCGGTTAAGGCGGCGGCTGAATATTTCGTCTGGGTCAGCCTCGCCGCGATCCTCGGGCGCATCCTCTTCACCTTCCTTCCCCTGTGGACCGGCCGGCGGCGGGCCGGCGAACTCGCCGGCTATATCGGAGCGTTGTTCCTGCTGGGTGCAGGTCTCTTTAACGGCGCCTATATCGGCACGCTCCCGGTCTTCTTTTTGATGCTGATCGGCGCGATGTTCATCTTCGACGGCAATCTGTCGAATGTGGCGCCTTACTCCGCCGAGATCTGGCCAGTGCAATTGCTCGGGCGCGGCACCGGTCTCGTGCAGGCCTGCAACGGCATCGGTAAGATTCTCGGGCCGCTGGTGCTGGCGTTCATCGCCGGCAGCGACAACCTCGTCACGCCGAAGGCCACCAACGAGGCAATCCTGCCGGCTTTTATCGTATTGACGATCTGTGCCGTGATCGTCGGACTGTGTTTCACGCTCGTCCCGGTCGATCGCGTCCGCACGCCCTTGGCGATGCGGGATGACGAGATGGAGCCGACCACGACACAACGGGGTCGGGCGGCGAGGCCGGCTCAGGCGCGCGCTGCCCAATAATCGTTTGCCCGATAATCATCTAAGCGTGAGCCTGGCGGCCAACTGGGACACCGCCGCCGGGATCGGCGCGATGATCGGCTCGGTAAAGAGCGGCTGAAGCCGCTGCGCGGCCTGTCCTAGCGGACCGCCGCCGATGATGACAGCGGCGGCGCCATCCTCCGCGATGCACGCGCGAACGATTGCGGCCAGAGCAGCATCCAGCCGCGCTGGGTCGGCGACCAGCGCGTGCGGGTCACCAGGGGTGACGCGTGTGCCGGCGTATCGATCGGCGAGACCGAGAAGCGCCACGCTAGCATCGATCCCGGCGACGAGCCGTGGCGTCGTTGTCGCGACGCCAAATCGCCGTCCGCCGCCCGCCGCTTCCAACATCGCGGCCTCCGCGATGCCCACCGCCGGCGGCATGCCTCCCGCACGGATTTCCGTGAGCCCCGGATCGCCGAACGCGGCGACGATGATGCCGTCGCAGGCATCCGCATGAGCCCGCGCGATCGCCACGACTTCGGGGCCGGCTGCCGCAAGCGCATCGGGGTCGACGATCATCGGCGGCCCATGCGGGACGGTCGCGCCCGTTACCGCAAAGCGCTCGCCGGCGGCCTTCCGCGCAATCGCCACCATCATCTCGGTGGTCGCGACAGACGCATTCGGGTTGATCAGCAGAATACGGAGCATCGAGCAGATGGCCGCTCAGCCCTTGCCCGACCCAACATATTCGAGCTGCAGCCGCTGGTCGTAACGGAACCGGTCGGCGGGGTGGATGCTGATCGTCACCTCAAGCACTCGGTCGCCGGTGCCGAAATAGCGGCGCATCGTCGAGAGACCGGGGGTTGCCGGGTCGGTCTTCATCAACTCGGCGATCTCAGGCGTCAGCAGTACGGCGCTGATCTGCTGCCGCACCTCAACGATCTTCTCGGCGCAATGCTTTTCGATCAGCACATAGATCGGATCGGAGCTCGGTCCGATCAGCTCCGAGATCGCGGCGCAGTCCGGGTTGAGGTAGATGCGCGTCCAGCAGATCCGGTTGCTCTCGTCGCCCTGATAGCGAAACCCCTCGAACATCAGCCAGTCGCGGTCGAGTTCCGGAAGGTCGACGCTGGCCTGCGTGGACGGTACGCTCGCGCGCTCGGTGATCTTGAGCCGGGTGTCCTTGACGTACTGCCAGAAATCCTCGATCGCCCCGAGATATTGCACATAGCGCGGCCGCACATCGATGGCCTCGACACGCGTGCCGACGCCTTGGTGCCGCGAAACCAGGCCGGCCTCCTGCAGGCGCCGGATCGCCTCGCGCACGGTGAACCGGCTGACGCCAAAGCGGCCGCTCAACTCGGCCTCGGCCGGCAACAGGCTGCCGATCGGGTAGACGCCGGAACGAATGCCGCGGATCAGGTCGCGCGCCAAAGCTACGTAACGCGGTTCGCGTGGGTCAAATGGCATCGCGTCGCGATCGCCGGGCGGCAGCTCATTCAATCCGATCATGCTCCTCGCGAGCGGGTAGTCACCGCGCTTCCACGCAAATGCAAATGATTGACACCCGCGCCATTCTTCCGCAAAGTCCAGTCGTCCGGACAACCGTACATAGGGACAATTCAATGCCGAGAGACGAGATTGGCGCCACCCCGTTCGCCGTGCAACCCCAAGGCAAGCTGATCGGGGCCGAGATTTCGCAGATCGATCTGACTCAGCCGTTGCCGGACAGTGTTTTCGATGCCGTATCGGAGACGTTCGACCAGTATTCGGTTGTCGTATTTCGCGACCAGGACCTCACAGGCGAGCAGCGCATTGCTTTTTCCAAGCGCTTCGGCCCCCTGCAGATCAATGTCCGCAGCGAGTTCAACAACCCGCGACATCCAGAAATCTACACCGTTTCGAACATCCTTAAGGATGGCAAGCCGATCGGTTCGCAGGATGCCGGCCGCTATTGGCATTCCGACCTCTGCTATCTCGAAAAGCCGACCAAGGCCTCGATGCTCTATGCGATCGAGGTGCCGCGGCGCGAAGGGGCCTCGCTCGGCGACACCGTATTTGCCAGTGCCCGAGCCGCCTATGACGATCTGCCCCAGGACATGAAACAGCGCCTAGAGGGCCTGCGCGCGGTCAACAGCTATAACGCGATGTTCGACCGCAAGGCCGCACAGTTCGGCGTCCGCCCCAAGCTCAACGACGAAGCCAAAAGCAAATACCCGAAAGACGCGATCCACCCGGTTATCCGGACGCATCCGAATACCGGCGAGAAATGCATCTATGTCTGCGAGGGCTACACCACACAAATCCTCGACATCCCCGAGGCGGAAAGCCGCGAACTGCTCGAATTCCTGTTCGCCCATGTGACGCAGCCGAAATACCAGTATCGCCACAGCTGGCGGAAAGCCGATCTGTTGATGTGGGACAACTGTGCTGTGCAGCACCTCGCCTCGTTCGACTACGCGCCGCTCCACCGGCATATGGAGCGCACCACTGTCGAAGGCTCGGTCCCGTACTGAGCGACTGGTCATGAACGCTACCGCATTGCCGACAATCTTGCCGGCCGGATCAACCGATTGCCATTCGCACGTGGTCGGGCCGGTCGAGCGCTGGCCGATGAACGCCGATCGGCGCTATGAGCCGGAACAGGGACCGGTCGACGACTACATCGCCGCGATGGCGCAGCTCGGGATCGAGCGCTGCGTGCTGGTGCAGCCGAGCATCTATGGCACTGATAATGGCTGCCAGATCGAGGGGATGCAGCAGATCGGCCGCGACCGCTGCCGCGGCATCGCGGTGGTCGGCGCCGATGTCGCCGATGCGGAATTGCGGCGTCTGCACGATGCCGGGATGCGCGGCGTGCGCTTCAACCTCCGTTCGGGCGGACTCGGTATCGGCGATCTCGAAACCGTGTGCCGCAAGATCGCGCCGTTTGGCTGGCACGCGCAGCTCTTCACCTCGGCACCGGTTATCGCCGAGCTGGAGCCGCAATTACGGCAGTTGCCGGTGCCGGTGGTGCTCGACCATATGGGCGGTCCCGACCCAGCGCAGGGCCTCGAGCAGCCAGGGTTTCAGGCGCTGCTGCGCCTGCTCGGGGATCGCATCGCCTGGGTGAAACTGTCGGGCGCCGAGCGGTTGTCGGGCCAGGACAGCGGCTACGATGATGTCGTGCCGTTTGCCCGCGCGCTGGTGGCGGCGGCGCCCGAACGCGCCGTGTGGGGCATCGATTGGCCGCCCTCGCGCTTCTACAGGACACCGCCGCAACCGGCCGACTGGATCAGGCAGCTCGTGAAGTATGTGCAGCTTCACGAGGCGCTGGGGCGGGTACTGGTGGACAATCCGGCCAACCTTTACGGGTTCCCGCCGAGCACCGCCCGCCGCGCGCCATAAAGGCGGTCTTGCTAAATGTCATGAGCTCGGAGAGGACGGTCACGAGTGAATAAAACTATGTCTTGCCTGCGAAAGCAGCGATCCACCGTTCAACAACTCCTCTGCCCGACTGTGGATCCCTGCTTTCGCAATGCTTTCGCAGGGATGACACGGTATTTATACACCGGCGATCGCATGCCGATCTTTACTGCCCGGCGACTGCCGGATGATATCAAGAATTCCGCCTATTAGTGATGCAATGACAAGTCGCGCAAAGAGGCGACAGGGTGGGAGGGTTGCGTGGTTCTGTTAAAGCGGTTGTGGTTTCAGGTGCTGGTGGCGATCGGCCTCGGCGTATTCCTGGGCGCAGCTTACCCCGATCTCGGGATCGCGTTAAAGCCGCTCGGTGATTTGTTCGTGCGGCTGATCCGCATGACCGTGGCGCCGATCGTGTTCACCACCGTCGCCGTCGGCATCGCCAAGATGGGCAGCCTCAAGGAGGTCGGACGGGTCGGCGTCAAGTCGCTGATCTATTTCGAGATCATCACGACCGTCGCGCTGATCGTCGGCCTCGTCGTCGCCAATGTCATGAAGCCGGGGGCCGGCATGCATGTGAACCCGGCGACCTTGGATACCAGCTCGATCTCGGGCTATGTCGGGTCGGCCCAGAAGATTTCCGCCGTCGATTTCTTTCTCAACATCATCCCGACCAGCGCGATCGACGCCTTCGCCCGCAGCGACATGCTGCAGGTGCTGGCGTTTTCGGTGTTTTTCGGCCTCGCGCTGTCGCGGCTCGGCAGCGGCGGCGACCTGATCATCCGGGTGCTCGACCAGGGTTCGCACGTGCTGTTCCGTATCGTTGGCATGGTGATGAACTACGCCCCGATCGGCGTGCTCGGCGCCATCGCCTTTACCGTTGGCCGTTATGGGCTCGGCACGCTGCTGTCGCTCGGGCAATTGATGCTGTGCCTCTACGCCACCTGCCTCTTGTTTATCGTGCTGGTGTTGGCGCCGGTGATGTGGCTGGCCGGGCTCAGCCTGTGGAAATACCTGCGCTATATGAAGGAAGAGCTGCTGATCGTGTTCGGCACCTCGACCACCGAACCGGTATTGCCGCGGATGATCGCGAAATTGGAGAATCTCGGCTGCTCCAAGGCGGTGACCGGGTTTGTCGTGCCCGCCGGGTATTCCTTCAACCTCGATGGCGTCTGCATCTATCTGACCCTGGCGGTCGTGTTCATAGCGCAGGCCACCGGCACCGATCTCGACATCACCCAGCAAATCCTGCTGCTCGGCATCCTGATGCTGACCTCGAAGGGCACCGCGGCGGTATCGGGAGGCGCTTTCGTGACACTGGCGGCGACCCTGTCGAGCACGCATTTCCTGCCAGTAGCCGGGCTGGCGCTGGTGATCGGCATCGACCGCGTGCTGTCGGTGGCGCGGGCATTGACCAGCATCATTGGCATCGGCGTCGGCACCTTGGTCATCGCGCGCTGGGACGGCGCGCTCGACCTTGCGCAGGCCCGGCGCGTTCTCGACGGCGAGACCATCGACGAAGCCGACCGGCCCGAACTCATCGTCGCGGCCGAGCCCGTTCTCGAATAGGCATCGCCGACCGGGTCTGGAGTTTCATGTCCTTGCCGGCGAGGGTTTCGCGCGCCTCATTGAGCGTCCGCAAGGCTGCGGTAGTGGCTTCGGGTCGCTTGACGGCGATCCCGACCAGCAGCGCCTCGATAAAGCCAAGTGTCGCCGTGTGCATGCTGACGCTGTCGGCGCGGCCGCGCGGCACCGCCAGGACCAGCTCGACGCGCCGCCGCAAGGTCGCCGCCAGCGTGTCGGTGATCAGAAACGCGCGCAGCCGCCGCTGCTCGATCGCATCGAGCAACGCGGCCAGCTCCGGATAGACGCGCCCATAGGCGAGCATGATGACGAGATCGCCGTCGCGCAGTTGGCTCAGATCATCAGCGAACAGCATCCCGGTATGGTTGAGCGTGATGGCAGCGAGCCCGAACCGGTTGAGCTGCATCGCGGCATAGGCGGCGATCGCGCTGGACGGCCCCAGCCCGAACAGGGCGACGCGATTGGCCTCGATGATGCCCGTCACCGCACGTTCGAACAATGCCGGTGGGATGGCGCGCGACAATGCCTCAAGCGAACGACGGTGAATGTCGAGCGTCGTCTCGTAGGCGGTCGCGAGGTCGCTGCCGACCTCGCCGAGGGTCCGGGTCAGCCGGTCGGCCGGCGATAGCGAGATCCGAATCTCATCGGCCAGTGCCCGGCGCAGCTCCTCGAGCCCGCTGAACCCAAGCGTCCGCACCGCCCGCACGACGGTCGCATCGCTGGTGCTCGCCCGCTCCGCCAGAGTTGCCGCCGAGGCGATCAGCACCTCTTCGCGATGCGCCTCGAAATAGCGCACGACCCGCTGCTCCGCCGGCCCCATCCCCACCACATGGCGAGCAATGCGCTCTGCGAGGCTCGGTGACGGCGCCGGCGCGGATGCTTCATTCTGCCGCATATGTCGTAACCGCTACATTAATCCAGCACTAACGTTATATACACGACATAAGAAAGGTGGAGGGCGCATGTCAATTCTCGTATGGAGTACGGCGGTGCCGGCGATCGGCTCGGCATTTCTGGCCTCGGTTGTGGAAGTCGTCGAGGCGTTCACGATCGTTCTAGCGGTTGGCACGATGCGCGGCTGGCGCGCGGCGGCGGCGGGGACCGCTGCGGCACTGGCGGTGCTCGGCGGCTTGATCGCGAGCTTTGGGTCGATGCTCACCCGAGCCCCGCTCCATGAGTTGCAACTGGTCATCGGCATCCTGCTGCTGTTATTCGGCATGGGCTGGCTGCGCAAGGCGATCCTGCGCGCCGCCGGCGTGATCGCGCTGCATGACGAGACGGCGATCTTTTCGGCGCAGACGGATGCAATGCAGCGCACCCCGGCCGGCTCGGCCGCGGCGATGGGTACCGACGCGTGGGACTGGGTCGCTGCCGCTGCTGCCTTTAAGGCGGTGCTGCTGGAAGGCCTTGAGGTTGTGTTCATCGTCATCGCGGTAGGCTCCGGGCGCGGCCTGCTGTGGCCCGCCAGCCTTGGTGCGATGGCGGCCGCCACTGTCGTACTGGCCGCGGGTCTGGCCGTCCGCCGGCCGCTCGCCCGGGTGCCCGAGAACACCCTTAAATTCGGCGTCGGCGTCATGCTCTCCTCGTTTGGCGTGTTCTGGACCGGGGAGGGGCTGGGGATCGCCTGGCCCGGCCAGGATCTGGCCTTGGCCCTGTTCGCGCTGATTTTCCTCGCGGCCGGACTGGCCACTGCCCGGCAGCTTCAATCGCAGCTTTTTTCGACCTCACAGGAGGTGCGGTGATGACGATCCTGCGCGCGGTCGCCGCTGAACTGGCGGGCATGTTCTGGACGGATCGATGGCTGGCTGGCGCGACCCTCGGCTTGGTCGGGGTTGTCGCCGGGGTGGCGCTGCGGCTGCCCGGTCAGCCGCTGGTAACGGGTGGGCTGCTGTTGGTCGGCTGCGTCGTCATCCTCATCGGTGTCGTTCGGCGCGGCGCTCGCCAGGCGGTGCGGCGATGACTGGCCCCCTGAACGGAATGGTGGACGGCCACGCCATGGCGGCACGCGACCTGGCGCTGAGCAAGGTGCCGGAAGTCACCCTCGTCTTCTGGATCATCAAGGTCGCCGCGACGACTCTCGGTGAGACCGGCGGTGACACGGTAACAATGACGCTGGATTGGGGCTATCTCGCCGGCACCGCGCTTTTCCTCGCCGTGTTGATGGCGCTCGTCGCGGCGCAGATCGCGGCCAAGCGGTTCCACCTATTCCTCTACTGGGCGACAATCGTGGCTTCGACCACGTTCGGCACGACAATGGCCGATTTCGCCGACCGCTCGCTCGGCATCGGCTATACCGACGGAACCACCCTTCTATTCGTCTGCCTGATGGCTGTGCTTGCTCTGTGGTACTGGTCGGAGGGCACGATTTCGGTCAACACCGTCAGCACGCCCAAGGTCGAGGCGTTCTATTGGGCCGCGATCACATTTTCGCAGACGCTCGGCACGGCGCTCGGCGATTGGGCCGCCGATACAGGCGGGCTCGGCTATGAGGACGGCGCACTGATTTTCGCGGCGGGGATCGCGGTGATCGCCGGCCTCTATTTCTGGACCCGCGTCTCGCCCGTATTGCTATTCTGGGCCGCGTTCATCCTGACGCGTCCGCTCGGCGCCACGGTCGGCGATTTTCTCGACAAGCCGGTCGCGAATGGCGGGCTTGCCTTGAGCCGGCCGCTCGCCTCCGCGGCTATCGCCGCCTTTATCCTCGTGTGCCTGTTGGTGTTGCCGCAGCGCGCCGGCCGGCACCCGGCCGCGGCCGGCGCCGGCTGAGCCGGCCGCCCGACCGATGCGGATCAGCAATGTTCCATCGATCACGCCGCGCTACTGGGCGGCAATTCTGGTCGCCAGCATGTGCGGCGCCAATACCGGCGATTTCCTGTCGCACAACCTGCACCTGGGGCATACGCGCGGCCTGCTGCCGCTGGCCCTGCTGTTTCTCGCGATCCTGTGGATTGAACGGCTCAGCCGGTGGGTTACAGAGGCCTATTACTGGCTGGCCATCATCGTATTGCGCACCGCCGCGACCAACCTCGCCGATCTCGGCGCGCACGACCTCAAGCTCGGCTACGACCTGCTCATCGGTGCCTTGACCGTGCTGCTGATCGTAGCCGTCGCGGCCGATCGCGGTGGAAAAAGGGCTGAAGTCAACGCCGTTGCAGCCGGAGTGCCCGCGACCACGCCGCTCTACTGGCTGGCAATGCTGACAGCTGGCACGCTCGGCACGGCAGGCGGCGATTTTATCGCCGATGAATGGCTCGGCCTGTTTTATGGCGCCGCGATCCTGACGGTGATCTATGCCGCTACGCTGGCCGCTGCGCCGCATCTCGGCGGCATGGCAAAGCCCTGGTACTGGGCGAGCATCGTCGTCGCGCGGACCGCCGGAACGATATTGGGCGATCTCTGCGCCAGCCGGCGTGGACTTAACCTCGGGCTGCCGCTGAGCACCGCGCTTACCGCGACGTTGCTGGCGGGCATCATCATCCTGTGGCCACGAGGGCGCGCGCCCCTAGTCGCACCCTCAAAGCTCGGCGATGCGACGGAGCCTTAGTCGCCTGACCCGGCGCTGCTGGGGGGCGCGGCTTGCCGTAACGGCAGCCGTATTGACGCCATCACTGGCGCAAGCGGGGCCGCCGTTTCGCACCGACGACCCTGTACCGGTCGAAACCGGTCACTGGGAAATCTATGATTTCTCGGCCGCCACCCACGTTACGGGCGACACGGCCGGCGCGTTGAACGGCATCGACGCCAATTATGGGGCGGCGGAAAACCTGCAACTGCACGCCGCCTTGCCGATGAATCTCGACAAGCCCGATGGCGGCGGCGTAAGGGCCGGAATCGGCGACACGGAACTCGGCTTCAAATACCGTTTTCTGACCGAGGACGAGGCCGGTTGGCGGCCGCAGGCGGCGATCTACCCGGCGATCGATTTCCCCACCGGCAATGCCGCGCGGGGTCTCGGTACCGGCCGCACGCATCTGTTTCTGCCGCTGTGGCTGCAAAAGACGTTCGGAGACTGGAGCAGCTTTGCCGGCCTTGCCTATGACATCAATCCCGGGCCGGGAAACCGCGATTACGGGTTTGCCGGCTGGGTCGTCCAGCGCCAGATCACCGAGGATCTTTCGCTCGGCGCCGAGCTGTTCCATCAGACCGCTAATGCGGTCGGCGGCAAGGGCCAGACCGGCTTCAATCTCGGCCTGACCTATGATCTGAGCGCGCATTATCACCTGCTGTTCTCAGCCGGCGAAGGGCTGCAGAACCGCGTGACGACCAACGCCTTTTCCTATTACGCGGCGCTGCAATTCACCTTTTAAGGGACCCGGTCCGCGGCTTGGCGCCGACGGCAATTCCGGCTTGCCTAGAGATGGCGGCCGGGCGCACCGTAACGCCAGACATAATCCGGAGGAACAGGCTATGGCCGATTTGGGCGTCGAGATCGATTGTCTCGAGGGCATCAAGATCGTCGATTTCACGCAATTCGAGGCGGGGCCCTCCTGCACCGAGTCGCTGGCATGGCTCGGCGCCGAAGTCGTCAAGATCGAAAACCCGAGCGTCGGCGATCCCGGCCGCCGCCTGCAGCCGGGCAAGCCGGACAACGATCCCTGGTATTTCCACCAGTTCAACGCCAACAAGAAATCGCTGACGGTGAATCTGAAATCGCCCCGCGGCCTCGAAATTGTGCGCGAATTGTTGAAAAAGGCGGATGTCACGATCGAGAACATGGCGCCCGGCACGATCGAGCGGCTTGGACTTGGCTATGACGAGGTCAAGAAGATCAACCCCGGCATCATCTATTGCCAGGTCAAAGGGTTCGGCACCGGCAGCCCATACGAGCGCAACCTCGCGTTCGACATGATCGCGCAGGCTGCCGGTGGCCCCACCAGTGTTACCGGTTTCAGCGACCGTCCGCCGGTCAAGCCGGGCCCCAGCTTTGGCGATACCGGCACCGGTATGCTGATGGCGATCAGCATTCTCGGCGCGCTCTACAAGCGGTCCCGTACGGGGCAGGGCCGCCGCCTGCAAGTCGCGATGCAGGACGCGATGATCCACTATATGCGGGTGCCGTTTTCGCGCACCCAGGGCAATGGGAAGGCCGCGCCGCGGGGCGGCGGCACGACGGCGTCGCAGCCGGGCGGGCTGGTGCCGTCGGCGCTGTATCCGTGCAAGCCGGGCGGCCCCAACGATTACGTCTATGTCTTCTGCAGCCGCGCCAATGCCGACCATTGGCAGCGCCTGTTGCGGGTCATCGGCCGCGAGGATTTGAAGGAGGATGCGCGCTATCTGACAAACGACGCGCGCAGCGACCGCGCCGCCGAGGTCGATGAGCTGATCGCCGCCTGGACGCGGCAGCACAGCAAGGAAGACGCGATGCGCATCATCGGCGAGGCGGGGGTACCTGCCGGCGCGGTGTTCGACACGCTGGAACTGATGAACGACACCTCGCTCAACGAACGCGGCATCATGCAGACCTACGCGCATCCCACGACCGGCGAGGTCAGGATGCCGGCCTGGCCGGTGCGGTTTGACGGCCGCCCGATCAAGGTGCAGCCGTCGCCGACGCTCGGCCAGCACACCGCCGACGTGCTCGGCGGCTGGCTCGGCATGAGCGCCGGCGAAATCGACGGCCTCAAGGCCGACGGCGTCCTTGGCAACTAGCGCCGGTCCTAAGTAGCCCTCTCCCGCATTGCGGGAGAGGGTCTTTTTTTACGCCCGCCCGCTCTTGGCGCGCCCTTTCTGCAATGCCGCGAAAGATAGCGTCGGCGCTGGCATCAGCCAGCGGAAGCCCTGCTCGATCAGCCCCTCGACATTGTTGGCGTCGACATGCGGGTGGCCGCAGGGCACGCCGGCATCCTTGCAGATATCGAGGATGTCGTTGATCGCCCGGGCGACCTCGGGGTGCTCGTATTGCCGTGGGAAGCCCATATCCTGCGACAGGTCGCCTTCGCCAATCAGCACGACACCGATGCCCGGCACCTCCTTCAGCATCTGCGGCAGGTTGCGGATCGCGCGCTTTTCCTCGCACATGATGATGACCAATACCTCGCCTTGCGGGTTGAGCGGCCAGGTATCGGCGCGCTTGTAATAGGTCGGCTGGTCGATGCCCCAATAGCGGGCGGCGGTGCGGGGCGCGTCGCCGCGCTGGCCGGCGGGCTCGTAATACTCGGCCTCGCGCGGCCGCGGATAGCGACAGGCCTGCACCGCGTTGCGCGCCTCCTCGACGGTCGAGACATGCGGCCAGACGATGCCGTAGACGCCGATATCGAGCACCTGCTTGGCGATAAACTGGTTGAGTTCGCCGCCATTCGGCGGAATGCGCACCATCGGCGCCACCGCCGGCGCGAGGCTGCCCGATTTCAGGATCTGCTCGCGATCGAGCATGTATTGCATGCAGTCGCGCAACTGGCGGATGTCGTAGGGGTTGTGCTCCATCTCGAACACGACGCCGTCAAAGGGCTGCGCGCCAATCGCCTGCGCCGCGCCGATCTCGGCCGGCGAAAACGGGACAAAAGCGGGCTTGCCGCTTTCGAAAGCGCGGATCGCCGGGTTCAGCCGCGGCAGGTCGGGCATGGGTGTTTCCTCCTCAATTTCGGCGCACAGCATCGCCGCCCGAGCGGGCGCGTCAAGCACCGCGGCGCCGATTGCGTATGGCTGCCGCCAGGGTGTCTACTGACCCTGGTTTTTCTTGTCGTCCTCGCGAAAGCGGGGACCCACCGGGCAGCCGCTCGTGCGTGAGGAAAAGTGGGTCCCTGCTTCCGCAGGGACGACAGGTTTTTGGGAGGCGAGCGATGGGATCGACGATCGAGGTGAAGCGGATCGCGGGTGCGCTCGGCGCTGAAATCGCCGGGGTCGACCTGTCCCAAAAGCTGTCGGACGACACGGTGGGCGAAATCCGCCAGGCCTTGCACGACAACCTCGTGATCTTCTTTCGCGACGAGCATCTGACGCCGGGCCAGCACCTCGCGTTCGGCCGCTATTTCGGCGAGTTGCAGGTGCATGATTTTGTCGAGGGCATGGACGACAACCAGGAAATCCTCGAGGTCCGCAAGGAGGAGTGGGAGACGCGCAATTTCGGCGGCGGCTGGCACAGCGATGTCAGCTATCTCGAACGCCCGGCGCTCGGCTCGATCCTCTATGCGCGCGAGGTGCCGGAGGTCGGCGGCGACACGATGTTCGCCAATCAATACCTCGCCTATGACAGCCTGTCGGCCGGGCTGAAACAGACGCTCGACGGCCTCGTGGCGGTGCACAGCGCCCGCCGCCCCTACGGGCTCGACGCGCCGCGCGCCCGTGCCCGCGCCAAATCCTCGATGCAGTTCAATTTCAGCAATTCCGCCAACGCCGAGACCGAGCACCCGGTGGTGCGCACCCATGCCGCTACCGGCAAGAAATCGCTCTACGTCAACGGCAATTTCACGATCCGCTTTAAGGACATGACCGAGGCGGAAAGCGCGCCCTTGTTGAATTATCTCTATCAGCAGGCGGCCCGGCCGGAATTCACCTGCCGTTTCCGCTGGGAAAAGGGCTCGATCGCCTTCTGGGACAACCGCTGCACCCAACACAACGCCATCAACGACTACAACGGCCAACGCCGCGTCATGCACCGCGTGACGATCGAGGGCGAGCGGCCGGTATAAACAGACAATAACGCAGCGACCCAACGACCATTCTCAGATGATGAAAGAGTTCTTTGAAAGAGCCTTGGATAATGTAATTCGCCATGGCGATACAGACATTTTTCCGTACCCCTTCGAAACGCTGTTGTTTTTTGATAAGAGAAAAGAAGTCTTAGACCTGCTTCTAGATATTCATGCGAATTTCAAGGAACGGCTGGCAGCGTACCCGCCTGCGCATCAGGGAGCCCTTGCCCCGCTCAGTTACACTGGCTTTCGGTGGGCGACCCAACTTGACCCCATTTGGAATGTCTATTTCCCTGGTTTAGTTATTGCAGCTGCACCGGCCATCGAAAATGCTCGGATTCCCGCAGCCGATCAGATGGTCTTCTCCTATCGTTATAACTGGAATTCAACAACTGCTGACCTTTTTGATCCAGCATACCATTGGCGCACATTTATGGAGTGCTCGCTTCGCAAATCCGAAAACTACGCGTATGTGGTTATTGCGGATATCTCAGAGTTCTACCTCCGACTATCACATCATCGACTTGAAAATGCCCTCAAATAAGCCAAAGTGGGTAACGATCTCCCTTGGCGAATTATGGAGTTCTTGAAGAACTTCTCTAACACAAATTCCTTCGGGATACCTGTTGGTGGGCCCGCATCGCGAATTCTCTCAGAGCTCGTACTGAATCAGATCGATCGCCTTTTGCGAGGTGAAGGAATCCAATTTTGCCGATTTGCTGATGATTATCACCTTTTTAGCTCAAATCGCGACGAGGCCTACTCTCACTTGCTCTTCCTATCAGAGAAGCTTCTCCAAAATCAGGGATTGCAGCTTCAGAAAGCCAAAACTCGCTTTATGTCGAAGGCCGAGTTTAGCGCGACAAGCCCTCTTCACCTTCAAGACGAGGCAGTTCCTGACGAAGAGGTCAAGCCCGACCTCCCGGCCCGCGCTCGCGGTTTGTTACGATTTTCATTGCGATTTGATCCATACTCACCTACCGCACATGAAGACTACGAATTACTGCGTCGAGAGATTGAACGCTTTGACATCTTAGACCTTCTGAAGTCGGAATTGTCAAAGACACGGATACACATCAGCCTTGCACGGAAAATTATCAACGCGTTGAAGTTCATTGAAGCAGGCAAACGCGACGCCGCGATTGTTGCGCTGGTCCAAAATCCGGACCTACTCTACCCAGTTTTTTCTAGCGTGATGCTGGTTGCGAAGTCCACATTTGAGGATTTGTCGGACGTTACTCAAGTCCAAATTCTTGAGTCCTTAATAGAACTAATAAAGAATAACTCTCACGTATTGCGGGTTGAGCTAAATTTGCTTTACGCTATACGGCTTCTAGGAAGCCGACAGATTACCGGTTCAGAGGACTTATTGTCTGGGCTTTACAAAGCTACAACCTCGCCGCTCATACGCCGCGATATCATCCTCGTGATGGCACGATGGGGAGTGTGGTACTGGCTTTCGGATTTACGCAATCAGTTTCGGACGTTCAGCCCTCAAGAACGGCGTGCATTTATAGTGGCGTCCTATCGATTGGCCGATGAGGGAAGCCATTGGCGACAGTATATTCAGCAAGAGTTTACGCCTCTCGAAAAACTCACAATGAGTTGGGCTGCGCAAAAAGTACAGAGTCACGGTTGGACTATCCCGATATAAACGTGACAACATGATTTCGGCAACGCAGTTTGCACGCCATTACTCGTCTGTCTGGCGGTCGCTAACGCCAACCAGCGAAGAGTTTGTCCGAAGGGTAAATGGTGTCTGGTGCGACAGGTTCTCTGCGCCGTTAAGGTCGCGGGTGTACCCGCACAGGCGTGCGTTAGTCAGCGAGATTGCATATAGAGCGTTCATATCGGATATGGAGATTATACCGCAATACGGAGGACTACTGGTACCAAGCGAGGTTATAGAGCATTTACATGAGGAGTTAAGTAATCACAACAGGTGGGAGCGTGCGAATTTCGGCCCCCCACCCAATGACACCGAGAGACAAGAAATTGGAATTCTATATCATCGACTTGTTACTTTTTTTCGACGCGATCAGTATCGACCATTGTTGTTCTCGCCGAGCTTTAGCGGTTGTGGCTTTATCGAAAATAGCATCGGGGATGTAATCGCAGGGATTACGTTGTTTGAGATAAAGGCGGCAGGACGGTTTTTTCGTTCCGTCGACTTACGTCAGCTACTCGTTTACAGCGCACTTAATAAAATGTGTTCCAAGTTTGAATTTAGAAACATCGGAGTCTATAATCCGCGGCTAGGGATCTGCTTTGAAATTTCGCTAGCTGAGATTTGCTTCGAGGTAAGTGGGAAGGGAGCGGATGAGCTCTTGACCGATATTGTCGAAGCAGCATCGAGCTCGGGCGTGTCCAGGTAACCGCTGCCGCATTGAGCAAGCGTAGGGCGGATAAGCGGAGCGCCATCCGCCACTCTCTCAACCTTACTAAGCTCGGCGGATGGCGCTGACGCTTATCCGCCCTACGATGATAACGCGGTGGAGAGGGCGCGCCGGCCAGCGGCGGCTCAGCGCGCCTCGTGGGTCACGGTCAGCGGCAGGTCGAGGGCTACCGTGTCGTGCATGATCTTTGGGGTGATGCGGCCGCGCTTGCCGCGTTCGAGGTGGATGAGGCCATAGCGGTCCATTGTTCGCAATGTGCGCGACAGGTTTGATTTCGCTTTGCCGGTGAGCCGCGCCAGTTCGTCGAGCGAGCCAGGCGCTTTCTCGGCGATGACGCGCAGCAATTCGCGGTTGCTGGCCGACAAGAACTTGGCGAAGGACTCGGTTGAGGTGAACCACACCTTGGGCTCATCGGCCGCCACGCGACGCTCGCCGCGCGCCATTGCCATCGTGTGGGCCTTCATCTCCTCGTAGCTCGCGATGCCGACCTTCAGCGTCGTCATGGTATCACTCCTCTTTCGCGTAACACCGCGTCTACCGTCGCCCAGAAGTCGGCAAGAAGGGTTATTGCGTCCCGGTATTCGTAGGGCCTGATGGTCAGCAACCGGTGGCGATGGTCCTGCGGTTGGCCGCGCCTCTGCCGGGCTGATCGGATGTGCATTGTCGAACCCGACCAGACGCTCGCCGTCGGGCCCATGCAGTGTGAGTGAGTAGTCGA
>JAFAYW010000223.1 GCA_019240125.1 Alphaproteobacteria bacterium | reverse complement strand
AGCGCCGGTCATGACGACGCTGCCGGGCAAAAGCGCCTTTCCCGAGACCCACCCGCTGTCGCTCGGCTCGGGCGGCATCGGCATCTCAAAGGCGCTGCATGTCTTCCTGCAGAACAGCGATCTGGTGTTCGGCATCGGTTGCAGCTTCACCCGGTCGAGCTTTGCGACCCCGATGCCCAAGGGCATGAAGATCGCGCACGCGACGCTCGACCCGGTCGACATCAACAAGGATGTGCCGACCGAACTCGCCGCGATCGGCGATGCCGGGCTGGTGCTCGACGCGGTGCTGGAAGAGGTGAAGGACCGGCTTAAGGGCAAGACCCGCGACCGCCTCGCCAAGGTCACCGGCGACATCCGCGCCCTCAAGGAGGAGTGGATGGGGCAGTGGATGCACCGCCTCACCGCCGACTCGAAGCCGCTGTCGCCCTATCGTGTGATCTGGGACCTGTTGCACACGGTCGATCCCGACAACACGATCATTACCCACGATGCCGGCAGCCCGCGGGACCAGCTGAGCCCGTTCTGGCAGAGCAATACGCCGCTTTCCTATATCGGCTGGGGCAAGACGACCCAGCTCGGCTACGGTCTCGGCCTAGCGATGGGCGCGAAATTGGCGGCGCCCGACAAGATCTGCATCAATGTGTGGGGCGACGCGGCGATCGGCTTTACCGGCATGGATTTCGAGACCGCGGTGCGCGAGCGCATCCCGATCCTGTCGATCCTGATGAACAATTTCTCGATGGCGATCGAGCTGAAGGTTATGGCGATCGCGACCGAGAAATACCGCTCGACCGATATCAGCGGCAATTACGCCGATTTCGCCAAGGCGCTGGGCGGCTATGGCGAGCGCGTCACCGAGCCGGGCCAAATCAAGGAAGCCATTAAGCGCGGCGTCGCCGCCAACAAGGACGGCAAACCGGCGCTGCTCGAATTCATCACCGAGAAGGCGACCGACGTTTCGCGCTTCCCCTGAGCGCAAGCGGCACTGGACGGGCGGCGGCGCACGCCGCCCGCTCGCGGGATGGACGTTTATCACATCTGGTTCAACCTCAAGGACGGCGTCGGCGACACGGAGTTCGCCGATGCCGCCCATGCGTATCTCGGCCATCTGAAAGAGGCCGGCACCGTTGCCGGCTATCGTGTGACCCGGCGCAAATTGGGCCTCGGCCACCCCAATCTGCCGGAGTGGCACGTCACGCTCGATTTCGAGAACATGAGCCAGATAGATCAGGCCTTCAGTCGGGTGTCATCCCGCGCCGATCCGGTCGAGAGCTTTCACCACGCGGTGAATTCGAAGGTGCGCGACGTCTTCTTCGCGCTCTACCGCGACTTCCCCGACCCTGGCCGCGTGCGGGGTGAGGAGAAGTTTTGAGCGGCCGTCATCGCGCGGCCGCTCAACGTTATCGGTAACGCAAAGGGCGCCAAGCGTCACGCAAAGCGACGCGATGGCGCCGATCGGGCGAGCGCATCAATCTCCCCGAGCGGCCCTCGGATCGAAGCCGGAAACAGCTCCGATCCGTCGGCAGGCTCAGGACGCCACGACCGGCACTTCCTTGACCGTCGCGGCATCGCGCGGTGCGTTCAGTGCGGCGTCTATTTCGTCGATCGTGCGACCGCGTGTCTCCATCGCGATCAGCCAGAACGCGGCGGCGCCGAGCACGAACCAGAACGCGAAGTAGTTGAACGCCGGCACGAGGACATCGAGCGTCGCGGCCGGGTTCACATAGTTCGACGACCCGGCGATAAACGCCAGACCGGCGGGACCGATGAACTTGCCGAGATTGCCGACGCCGTAGACAAAGCCCATGCCGCTGCCGCGCAGCCGCGACGGCCACATCTCGCCCATATAAGGGCCGACGATCGAGTACTGGCCGCTGCCAAAGAAACTCTGCGCGACGATGATCAGGAAGAACACCGACCAGCCGCCGATCATATAATCATGCAGGTAGCCGGCCAGCGACATCAAGACGGCTGCGGCGAGGCAGCTGAAGATGCCCGAGGCGCGCCGTCCCCATGCATCGGAAATCCACGAGCAGAAGAAACGGCCGAGGATCGCGCCGATGCTGATCCAGATCACCAGCTTGGAAGCTTCCGCCGGCGTGATGTGCAACACCATGATGAACAGCGTAACCTGCCACATGGCAAGGCCGACGCTCCCCGTCTGGGTCAGGCCGGTGAGGCAGCCCGCAATGATGCTGCGCGGGTACTTGAAGATATCGAGCCAGCGTGTGTGCTCGATCGGGGGCATGCTTGCCGGCAGCGTAATATCCTTGGGGTCCATCTGAAGGGCCCAGGCCAGCGATTTGCGCGCTTCATCAACACGGCCGCGGCGCAGCAGCCAATGCGGCGATTCCGGTACGAAAGCGCGGATGTAAAGACACATCAGCGCCGGCACCAATCCGGTCGCGACCATGCCGCGCCAGCCGATATATTGCGCGGCATAAGCTCCCAGCAAAGCGGCCAGCAGGGATCCGGCGGGAAGCATTGTCGTCGTGACACCGGTAAACCAGCCACGCTTATGTGCTGGCGAGAATTCCTGCATCAGCGTGATGTCGACCGAATACAACCCGGTGACCCCGAAGCCGACGAAGAAGCGGCAGGCCACCAGATAAATCCAGCCGCCCTCTGGGGTGAAGGCCATCGCGCCGGTGGCGAGGGACACGTTGAGGACACTGGCGACCAATGCGGTGCGCCGTCCCACCTTGTCAGCAAGCCAGCCATACAGCAGCGAGCCGAACGGCGCGCTGACGCCGGAGGCCAGCAGAATCGCTCCCGACTGGCCGTAAGTCAGGTTCCAGTTCTTGACGACAAAGGCCAGCACAAAGCTGATCAGGTAGAAATCGAAGAAATCGAGCATGTCGCCGAGCGTCGCGGCGCCGGCGATTTTCCACTGGTTAAACGTAAGCTTCTTCTGCTGCTCCAAAAGTTCGAGCATGCGCTCCCTCCGCTGGTTCTTTTCGGGGGGTGGCTTGCCGCCACCTCTGCTCATTCATGAACGGCCGAATTTGCACGCGGCCTGTTCATCACGGACGCTAAGCAACCGCGGAGACTGTGTCAAACGCCGGAAAGCATACCTCAACCAAAGGTGCAGGAATCGCTCGGCCGGATCGGCAGCCCGCGGCTCCAACGCGGGAAGCTCGGGCGTCAGATCGCCGGCGCACGCTCGCCCGTCGGTCGTCGGCCGGCGGCGAGCTCCGCGTCGATATCGTCGATCGTGCGCCCGCGTGTCTCGACCGCGATCAGCCAGAACGCGAGCGCTCCAAGGACGTACCAGAACGCGAAATAGTTGAATCCGGGGATCAGCGCGTCGAGCGTCGCCTTCGGGTTCACGTAATTGTCGGACCCGGCAATAAACGCCAGCCCGGCCGGGCCGATGAACTTGCCGAGATTTCCGACACCGTAGACAAAGCCCATGCCGCTGCCGCGCAGGCGCGACGGCCACAGCTCGCCCATATACGGACCGACGATCGAGTAATTGCCGCTGCCAAAGAAGTTCTGCGCCACGATCATCAGAAAGAACACCGAGACGCCGCCGATCAGGTAATCGTGCAGGTATCCGGCCAGTGACATGAACAGCCCGCCGACAAGGCAGCTGAAAATCCCCGAGGCCCGGCGCCCCCACGCATCCGAAATCCAGGAGCAGAAGAACCGTCCGGCGATCGCCGACAGGCTGACCCAGATCACCAGCTCGGAGGCTTGCGCCGGCGTGATCTTCAACACCATCACAAACAGCGTCACCATCCACAATGCCAGCGCAACACCGCCGGTTTGCGTCAGGCCAGTCAGGCAGCCAGCGATAATGCTGCGCGGGTAATTGAAGATTTCGAGCCAGCGCGTGTGCTGGACTTCCGGCAACACCGCCGGCAGCGGGATTTGCGCGGGGTCGATCTGCAAGGCCCAGCCGAGCGACTTGCGGGCTTCTTCAAAGCGCCCGCGCCGCATCAGCCAGTGCGGCGATTCGGGAACATAGGCCCGCACATAAAGGCAGAGCAGCGCCGGCAGCAATCCGACGGCAACGAGCCCGCGCCATCCGATATAGGGCGCCGCGAACGCCCCGAGCAGCGCCGCCAATAGTGAGCCCGCCGGCAGCATCGTGGTCGTCAGACCGGTAAACCAGCCGCGCTTGTGCGCTGGCGAGAATTCCTGCATCAGCGTGATATCGACCGAATAGAGACCGGTCACGCCAAAGCCCACGACAAACCGGCACAGCACCAGGTACATCCAGGCGCCGGTCGGGGTCAGCGCCATCGCGCCGGTGGCGATCGATACGTTCAGGATGCTGGCGATCAGGGCGGTGCGGCGGCCGACCTTGTCGGCGAGCCAGCCATAGAACAGCGAGCCGAATGGCGCGCTGACCCCGGAGGCCAGCAGGATCGCGCCGGATTGGCCGTAGGTCAGGTTCCAATCCTTGACGATAAAGGCCAGGACGAAACCAATCAGGAAAAAGTCGAAGAAATCGAGCATGTCGCCGAGCGTCGCCGCGCCAGCGATCTTCCACTGATTTAGTGTCAGCTTTTTTTGCTGCTCCAACAGGTCAAGCATATTCCTCCCTCCACGCGGCGGAGCGGCGCGGGGTCAGGACAGCGGCTTTCGGTCCAGTCGGTTCAGTCCTCCGGCCGGCACGCGAGGCGTTCATCGGCCGCTGCCTGGCCGACGTGAAACTCCTGTTCATCAAGGCGGCGATTTTTTCGCCGCTCGTCTCTGTGGCCTGCGGAGAACCGCAGGCATGCGCTCAGGCTATGCTCGTCGCCCCGAATTTTCCACGACGAAAGAGGATAGGCGCCTCACTCCGCCGCTACCGCCGCCGGCGCAAAGGAGGACAGCGCGGCGCGAGCCGCATGCTCCATCGGCCGCGGCCACCAGCGGTCTTCCCACTCGCCAAACACGTCCTTCAGCTGCGGCATGACCTTTTCGGCGAAGAGCTGCGTGTTGTACTTGGCCAGGTCCTTGTTCATGTTGCCGAACTGCAAAAGCAGCATCAGGTGCCCGACATTGAGGTTGTGGGCGACTTCCTTGAGCTGCGCCGCCACCTCGTCGGGGGAGCCGATCACGACATAGCCCTTGTCGACGATCGCATCCATCTCGCGCGCCAGTGTGGTGAACTTGGTTTCATAACGCTGCGACTGTTCCTGCGACTTGTCGGCCGCCTGCTGCACCTGGCCCTTGATGCCCTGACGCTGGGTTTCCTCGGTCGTGTAGCCCGGCGGACCGGCGAAACGCGGGTCGATATGCAGGCAGCGGCCATAGAAATACTCGGCCGGCTCGCGATACAGCCTGTAGGCCTCCTCGCGCGTTTCGGCGACGCCGACAAATTGCAGGAAGCCGGCATGGTATGGGTTGCGGTCTTTGCCGAGCCGGTCCATCTCGGCCCAGAACCCGTCCATCGTCGATTGCCCGGCCTTGTAGCCGTAATACGACAGGTAGCAATAGACGTGGTCCATCTGGGCGCACCAGCGCCACGTCTCGACCGAGCCGCCGCCGGGGATCCAGATCGGCGGCCGCGGCTGCTGGACCGGGCGCGGCCAGATGTTGACATAGCGCTGCTGGTTGTAGCGGCCGTTAAAGGCGAAGGTTTCCGGCTCGGTCCATGCCTTGACCACCAGGTCGTGCGCTTCGAGATAGCGCTCGCGCAGCATCGACGGGTTCTGGCCGTAGGCGTAGCAGGTGTCCATCGGCGACCCGACCGGGAAGCCGGCGATCAGCCGTCCGCCCGAAATGACGTCGATCATCGCGAATTCCTCGGCCACCCGTGTCGGCGGGTTGTAGAGCGCGAGCGAGTTCCCGAGCACGCACAGCGCCGTATCGGTGGTGCGCCGGGCCAGCGACGACGCTATCAGGTTGGGCGACGGCATCAGCCCGTAGCCGTTGGAGTGATGCTCGTTGACGCAGACCGCGTCAAAGCCGCACTCGGCGGCGAATTCGAGCTCATCCATGAAATCGTTGTACATGTGATGCGCCCGGCGCGGATCGAACAGCGAGGAGTGGATATCGACCCACACGCTCGGGTTTTTCTCGCGAAAATCCTCGGGCAGCTCGGTATAGGGCATCAGGTGGAACCACATCAGCTTCATGGCGGTCCTCCACGCGAACACTGTTCAGAATTTCACGCCGCAGGTTGATCCCGCGCCGAACTCGCGTCAACTTCCCCCGGTTCAATTATAGTCGTCACCCCCGCGAAAGCGGGGGCCCAGGGCTAGCGACCGTGCCCATGCCCCTGGATTCCCGCGTTCGCGGGAATGACAATCTGGGAGGATGTCGAAGGATCACGCCGAATGCCCTATACCGCCCCGCTCGCCGAGATGCGCTTTGTCATCGACACCATCGCGCCGCTCGACTCGGACGGCGCCGAGATCGCCGACGCCATCCTCACCGAGGCCGGCAGGTTCGCCGCCACCGACCTCGACCCCTTGAACCAGCCGGCCGACCGCATCGGCAGCGTCCTCGAAAATGGCGTGGTGCGCACGCCGCCCGGCTTTCGCGACGCCTACCGGCAATATGTCGATGGCGGCTGGATGGGGCTCGCCAGCGACCCGGATTATGGCGGCCAGGGCTTGCCGGTGCCGCTCGCGACCGCTGTCGTCGAGATGCTGAATTCCGCCTGCATGGGGTGGGCGCTTTGCCCGCTGTTGAATTTCGGTGCGATCGAGATGCTGCAATCGCATGGCTCGCCAGAGCAGAAGGACCTCTACCTGCACAAACTGGTGTCGGGCGAGTGGACCGGCACGATGAACCTGACCGAGCCGCAGGCCGGCTCCGATCTGGCCGCGCTGCGCACCCGCGCGGTACCGGCCAATGACGAGCGCTGGGGCGCGCATTACCGCCTCTCCGGCCAGAAAATCTTCATCACCTATGGCGAGCACGACCTCACCGACAACATCATCCACATGGTGCTGGCGCGCACCCCCGACGCGCCGCCGGGCAGCCGCGGCATCTCGCTGTTTCTGGTGCCGAAATTCCTTCCCGATTCCGACGGGAAGCCCGGCCAGCGCAACGATGTCAGGGCGTTGCGGGTCGAGGAAAAGCTCGGCATCCACGCCTCGCCGACCTGCGTCATGTCGTATGGCGATGATGGCGGCGCGATCGGCTGGCGCATCGGCGAGGAAAATCGCGGCCTCGAATGCATGTTCACGATGATGAACAGCGAGCGTCTGCTGGTTGGGTTGCAGGGCGTCGCGATAGCCGAACGCGCCTATCAGCAGGCGCTCGACTATGCCCGCAATCGCGTCCAGGGCGCCGTGCTGGGGATGCCGCGCGACGCGCGGCCGCCGATCATCCACCACCCGGATGTGCGTCGAATGCTGCTGTCGATGCGCGCCGCGACCGAGGCAATGCGCGCCGTCACCTATCTCGCCGCCGCGGCGATCGAAACCAGCCGGCACGCGCCCGATGAAAAAGCGCGGGCCCGCGCCCAGCGCCGCGCCGATCTGCTGATCCCGGTGGTCAAGGCCTGGTGCACCGATCTCGGTTGCGAGGTGGCCTCGACCGGCATCCAGGTGCATGGCGGCATGGGCTATGTCGAGGAGACCGGCGCCGCACAATATTTGCGCGACGCGCGCATCGCGCCGATCTACGAAGGCACTAACGGCATCCAGGCCAACGACCTGGTCGGCCGCAAGCTCGGCCGCGACCAGGGTGAAGCAGCGCGCGAGTTCTTCGCCGAAATCCGCCCGATCCTCGGCGACCTCGCCGGCGAGCCGCAATGGGAGGCGATGCATCGCGGTCTCGCCGAGGGGCTCGACGCGCTGGAGCACGCCACCGAATACCTCGTCGAGGCCGAACCGGCTGTGGCGGCGGCCGGCTCGGTGCCCTATCTGGCGCTGTTCGGTACGGTGACCGGCGGCTGGCTGATGGCGCGCCTCGCGCTCGCCGCAAAGCGCCAAGGCGACCCGAGCGCGGCCGTGCGCCGCGCCACCGCGCAGTTCTACGCC
>JAFAYW010000159.1 GCA_019240125.1 Alphaproteobacteria bacterium | reverse complement strand
TGAAATTTTTTGAGGACGAGAGCTGCGGCCAGTGCACGCCATGCCGTGTCGGCACCGAGAAGGCCGTCAAGCTGATGAGCGCGCCGCGCTGGGACGACGATCTGCTGCAGGAGCTGACCCGCGTGATGGGCGACGCGTCAATCTGCGGATTGGGTCAGGCCGCGATGAACCCGGTGAAGCAGGTCCTGAAGCATTTCCCGGAGGATGTGGGATGAGCATTCTGTGCGTGTCGTCCCTGCGAAAGCAGGGACCCACCCCTCCGCAGTCGCGAACCCATCCGTGGGTCCCCGCTTTCGCGAGGACGACAGAATTAGGGAAGGTTGCGCGATGACCGATCCAATCAAATTCACCCTCGACGGTACTGAGGTCGAGGCGCAGCCGGGCGAAACGATCTGGCAGGTCGCCAACCGGCTCGGCACCGAAATCCCGCATCTGTGCTGGCGGCCGGAGCCGGGCTACCGGGCCGATGGCAATTGCCGCGCCTGCATGGTGGAGATAGAAGGCGAGCGGGTGCTCGCCGCCTCGTGCATCCGCAAGCCGACCGCCGGCATGAAGGTGCAGAGCGCCAGCGAGCGCGCCAAATTCTCGCGCAAGATGGTGTTCGAGTTGCTCGTCGGCGACCAGCCCGAGCGCCATGTCGCGCACGATCCGGATTCGTCGTTCTGGCAATGGGCCGACAAGATCGAGGTCAGCGACAGCCGCTTTCCGCAGCGCGCCGCGCCGGCACCCGACCGCAGCCATGTCGCGATGGCGGTGCAGCTCGATGCCTGCATCCAGTGTAATCTGTGCGTGCGCGCCTGCCGCGAGGTGCAGGTCAACGACGTCATCGGCATGGCGGCACGCGGCCATCACGAGAAGATCGTGTTCGATTTCGACGATCCGATGGGCAACAGCACCTGTGTCGCCTGCGGCGAGTGCGTCCAGGCCTGCCCGACCGGGGCGCTGATGCCGGCGACCCAGGTCGATGAAAACGGCGTCTTCCGCAACGCGCCCGACCGCACCGTCGACAGCGTCTGCCCCTATTGCGGCGTCGGCTGCCAGCTGACCTACCAGATCAAGGATGACCGCATCGTCGCGGTCGAGGGCAAGGATGGGCCGGCCAACCACAACCGGCTCTGCGTCAAAGGCCGGTTCGGCTTTGACTATGTGCATCATCAGGACCGCCTGACCGAGCCGCTGATCCGCAAGGACGGCGTATCGAAGCACGATGTCGATATCGACCCGGCCAACCCCTATACGCATTTCCGCAAGGCAACCTGGGAAGAGGCGCTGGATCGCGCCGCTGGTGGGCTGCGCACGATCCGCGATCGCGACGGGCGCCAGGCGCTAGCCGGGTTTGGCTCGGCCAAGGGGTCGAACGAGGAGGCCTATCTGTTCCAGAAGCTGGTGCGCACCGGCTTTGGCACCAACAATGTCGATCACTGCACGAGGCTCTGCCACGCCTCGTCGGTCGCGGCGCTGATGGAGGGCATCGGTTCGGGCGCGGTGACGGCGCCGTTCACCGCCGCCGAAGACGCCGATGTGATCATCGCGATCGGCTGCCGGCCGACCGAAAACCATCCGGTTGCCGCCACCTTCTTCAAGCAGGCCGCCAAGCGCGGCGCCAAAATCTATGTGATGGACCCGCGCGGCCACACGCTGACCCGGCACGCCGCCGCGACCCTGCGCTTCACCCCCGGGCGTGATGTCGCGATGCTGAATGCGCTGCTGCATACGATCATCGAGGAGGGGCTGACCGACCGGCAATACATCCAAGCGCATACCGAGGATTATGAGAAGCTGCGCGAGCACATCCGTGATTACTCGCCGGAGAAAATGGCGCCGATCTGCGGCATCGACGCCGCCACCCTGCGCCATGTCGCGCGCGACTATGCCCGCGCCGAGCACGCGATCATCTTCTGGGGCATGGGCATCTCGCAGCACACGCACGGCACCGACAACGCACGTTGCCTGATCGCGTTGGCGATGGTGACCGGACAGGTCGGCCGGCCGGGCACCGGCTTGCACCCGCTGCGCGGCCAGAACAACGTGCAGGGCGCCTCCGATGCCGGGCTCATTCCGATGGTGTTCCCCGATTACCAGTCGGTCGAGAACCCCGATATCCGGGCCAAATTCGAGACGCTGTGGGGTGCCGAGCTCGATCCGAAACGCGGGCTGACCGTCGTTGAGATCATGGATGCGGTGCACCGCAACGAGATCAAGGGCATGTACATCATGGGCGAGAACCCGGCGATGTCGGACCCCGATGTGCAGCATGCGCGCGAGGCCTTGGCGCATCTCGAACACCTCGTGGTGCAGGACATCTTCCTGACCGAAACGGCGAAATACGCCGATGTCGTCCTGCCCGCGTCGGCGTGGCCGGAGAAGGACGGCACCGTGTCGAACACCAACCGCCAGGTTCAGATGGGCCGCGCCGCGCTGCCCTTACCCGGTAATGCGAGGCTCGATCTTGACACGATCCAGGAGATCGCGCGCCGCATGGGACTGGAATGGAATTATACCGGCCCGGCCGATGTGTTCGCCGAGATGAAGCTGGCGATGCCATCGCTCGACAACATCACGTGGGAGCGGCTACTGCGCGAGGACTCGGTCACGTATCCGTGCGACGCGCCGGACAAGCCGGGCAACGAGATCGTCTTCGGCGAGGGGTTCCCGACCGCGTCCGGCCGCGCCAAGCTGGTGCCGGCCGCGATCATCCCGCCGGCCGAAGAACCCGACACCGAGTACCCGCTGGTGTTGACGACCGGGCGGCAGCTCGAACATTGGCACACCGGAGCGATGACCCGCCGCGCCACCGTGCTCGACGATATCGAGCCGGAGGCAACCGCCAGCCTGGCTCCTGCCGAACTGCGCCGCCTCGGGGTCATGCCAGGCGATCCGATACGCGTCACGACGCGGCGCGGCAGCATCGAATTGAAGGCGCGCAGCGACAGCAACGTGGCGCCGGGCATGGTGTTCATCCCGTTCGCCTACGCCGAGGCCGCCGCCAATATCCTGACCAACCCGCAACTCGACCCGATCGGCAAGATCCCGGAGTTCAAATACTGCGCCGCGCGGGTCGATCGGGCGGCCATGCCGGTCGC
>JAFAYW010000140.1 GCA_019240125.1 Alphaproteobacteria bacterium | reverse complement strand
GATGCGTGCCGGTGTTGTGCAACGATGTCACGACATCCGCGATGACCGCACCGATGCCGGGTATCTCCTGAAGCCGGCCTTCCTCGATGATCTTGCCAAGGGGCTCGGCTAAAGCGGCGATGCGCTCTGCGGCACGCACATAGGCCCGAGACCGGAAATAACTGTCGCCGCCGATCAGCGCCGTACGGCGGCCAAGTTCGACAAGGAGCTTAGCGACGGAACCCGCATCAAGTTTTGTCATACCGAATATTTGGGCTGTGCATTAGCTTGACCAAATACCTCGGCCGGCAAGAAACGACTTTGCGGCTAACACGCGTCGCTCAGCAGTTTCCCCTCGCATTATACGATTCTATGAGACGGCGTTGGGTGAATAAGTGATGGATCGCGGGGGCCTGGAAGCTAGAGAGCGGTCTCGGATGGGCGAACTTATCCCGAACGCATTGACGCCTTTGCGCGATACCGCCGGTGGATGACGGAGAGGGCGGGAAGCTTTAGGACATCGCCGATCGCTTTAGGCACGGTCCACCCTCCACATCTGAATGGCAGACGCCGTGGGCAACTGAAACGGCCGGCCATCGTTCTTCCGGAAGCGACCGCTTTCTGAAGGTAATTCTTCCATGGATGAGTTTCCGCGCCCGCCTTTCCCCCAACAGCAGCAAGAGATCCCGGGCACGACCGGCGCCATGAATCCCCGTCCCGATCACGGAGAGGAAAGCTATCGGGGCACGGGCCGACTCAAGGACAAGAAGGTGCTGATCACCGGCGGAGATTCCGGGATCGGCCGAGCGGTGGCGCTGGCTTTCGCGCGCGAAGGGGCGGACCTGCTCGTATCTTACCTGGACGAGGAGGAAGACGCCGCGGAAACGCAGCGGCTAGTCGAAGAGGCCGGACAAAGATGCGTGCTCGTGGCGGGCGATATCGGCCGGGCAGCGCATTGCCGCAGCCTGGTGGAGCGCGCCGTGCAGGAATTCGGCCGCATCGATGTGCTGGTGAACAATGCGGCGCACCAGATGAGCTTCAACTCGCCGGAGGAAATCTCCGATGAGGAGTGGAACCGCACCTTCGCCGTAAACATCTCGGCGATGTTCTATCTCGTTAAGGCGGCGACACCGCATATGCGGCCAGGGAGTGCCATCATCAACACGGCCTCATCAACTCCGACAGCCCGAGCCCCCACCTGCTTGCCTACGCCACCACCAAGGGCGCCATCCAAAATTTTACCGGCGGACTCGCACAGCTTCTCGCCGACAAGGGCATCCGGGTCAATGCCGTGGCGCCCGGTCCGGTCTGGACACCACTCATTCCCTCGACGATGCCGGCGGAGCATGTGGCGCATTTCGGCGAGAATTACCCGATCAAGCGGCCGGCGCAGCCGCGCGAGCTCGCGCCCGTTTACGTGATGCTCGCGAGCGACGAGGCGAGCTACGTCTCGGGCACGATGGTCGGGGTCACCGGAGGGAAGCCCATCCTTTAGCAAAAAGCCTGAGGCGCTTGTGCCGGTGCGGCAGCTCAATGCGATGTGATGTGGCCGACGATTGGCGTCACGCTCTGGATAGTCATAGGCAATCACTATTTAGCGGAGCCTGGGACTCGGCGGTCGTGGGATATCTTGCAGCCGCGCCAGTGCTCAACGCCGGGGCTTTGACTGCGGGTCAGTCTTTTGGCCTCAGCGCTCGGCGATGATCGAACGACAGGCCGCCTGCGGTCCGGGCCGACAACACCACGTCCTCCGGTTCACTCGCCATGTGGCCTTGCCCTGGTTCGAGCGGCAGCCCGGCACGACCCACGCTTGCGTGCCGCCGGCCAGGACAAGAACTGATACGGACGCGTGACCCGCGAGATCCCGGCCGCAAGCTGCGCCAAGGCGCCGTCGGGTGACGTGAGTACGATTGGCCCAGTCTGCGGGAGTCTTGCCAGCACGTCACGCAATTGCGAGCGGACCGCAAACCAGGCGCCGGGAATGTGGCCTTGCCCATACTGGCGGCTGGTATCGAGATCGATGACGCTAACCGCGTTGCCGGCGCTCAACTGCTTCTGCAGGTCGATGGGCGCGACGGTCTCGGCCCTCGCTGTCGATGCCGAGCGTGTGCGGCTGATAGGGCCCGCTCACCCAGTCCCCACCGGTCGGGTCGGCGACCAGCACCGCGACATCGCTCCCGCCCATCTGCTTGAGCCATGACGCGGTCATCGTTGCCCGCACCCCGTCCGCATCGGCCAGACCACGCGCGCGTTCCAGGTGGCGATGTGGGCATCGGTTTCCTGTACCAGTTGCCCGCCCGGTGCCGACCGCGCATCGGCAAGATGCCCCGCCTCGTATTCTTCCGGTGTTCTGACGTCGAGCAGGTAAAGCGTCCGCTGCTCCGCTTCCAATTGCCACGCCGACAGCACAGCCTTGTCGATTGTCCGAATGTCGCAGCGCGCGGCGACTCGGGCTGCCGCCTCCGTCGAGGCCTTGCGCCCGGCTTCCGAGATCGCGGGGGGCTGCAGGACGGCGCGGTTGACGACCTCATAGCCCGCGAGATGCCAGGCCATCGTGCCGTCCTTCAACGACATGATCTTGTTCGGAAACCCCGCGTTTCGCAGAGCTTGGGCGCCGATCATGCTGCGGGTGCGGCCGCCGCAATTGACAATGACGGTGGTATTCCGCGACGGCACGGACTGAGGCGCTGCGGATCATTCGTGAGCGATATTGGGATTTCGGGCCGACCTTAGCGGCCGAGAAGCTGGGCGAGTTGCACGGGATCGCTTTGGGGCGTGAGACTGAGATTGCCCCGTTTTGGTGGACGGTTTTCGGTTAACGATTTAGTTGTCGGTCATGGCGGCCTGCATGTCGGATTCGTAGGTTGCGGGCGACCTGTATCCCAGACCGGAATGCAGCCGCGCCGGATTGTACCAGCCCTCGATGTAG
>JAFAYW010000038.1 GCA_019240125.1 Alphaproteobacteria bacterium | reverse complement strand
TCGCGCCGCATGTCGGAGATGCGCTCGCAGCTGACCGGCAAGATCGTCGACAGCTACACCAATATCCTCACCGTCAAGCTGTTCGCGCGCGCCCGCGACGAAGACGATTTCATCCGCGACGCGATCGGCGACCACACTGAGGCGTATCGCTCGCAACAGCGCATGACGACGCTGTGGTCGGTGTGCCTGTCGACGATGAACGGGTTTCTGCTGGTCGGCACGGGTAGTCTGGCGATCGTGCTGTGGCGGGCCGGGTATTTCGGCGTCGGCACGGTGGCGACCGCGATCCCGATGGCGTGGCAGATCACCAACATGTCGGGCTGGCTGGCGCAGCAGATCGCCAACATCTTTGACGATATCGGCCAGGTGCAGGATGGCATGCGCTCGATCGCGCAGGAGCGGCAGATGCCCGACCTGCCCGGCGCCGTCGCGCTGCCGCGCGCCCGCGGCGCGATCAACTTCGACGATGTCAGTTTCGATTACGGGCGCTCGCAGCGCGCCACCAGCGTCCTGCACAATCTCGACCTCGATGTCGCGCCGGGCGAACGTGTCGGGCTCGTCGGCCGCTCCGGCGCGGGCAAATCGACGCTGGTCAACCTGCTGCTCGGTTTCTACCGGCCGGAGAGCGGCCGCATCCTGATCGATGGGCGGGATATCGCCGGGCTGACGCAGGAGAGCCTGCGCGCCCAGATCGGCATGGTGACGCAAGACACCTCGCTGTTGCACCGCTCGATCCGGGAAAACATCTGCTATGGCCGGCCCGAGGCAACCGAGGCCGAGATCGTCGACGCCGCGCGCCGCGCGCACGCGCTCGAATTCATCGACGGTCTGGAGGATTGGCACGGCCGCACCGGGCTCGACGCACATGTCGGCGAGCGCGGCGTCAAACTCTCGGGCGGCCAGCGCCAACGCATCGCGCTCGCCCGCGTGATCCTCAAGGACGCGCCGATACTGGTGCTCGACGAGGCGACTTCGGCGCTCGATTCCGAGGTCGAGGCGGCCATCCAGGAGCAGCTCGAGGCCCTGATGGAGGGCCGCACCGTCATCGCGATCGCGCATCGCCTGTCAACGATCTGCCGCATGAACCGTCTGATCGTGCTCGACCAGGGCCGCATCATCGAAAAGGGCAGCCATGACGAACTGCTCGCCGCACAAGGCGCCTATGCCGCGCTGTGGCGGCGTCAGTCCGGCGGCTTCCTGGTCGAGAGCGACCTCGAACCCGCACAAGCGGCGGAATAGCGCCCCCAGAATTGTCATCCTCCGCCGCTAGGGTCCTGCTTTCACAGGAACGACGAAGTTGAGCGGGCGGCGGTCTGCTACGGTGCCGCGATGAGCCTGACCCCCAGCGACCTCGCCGCCTATCTTGCCCGCATCGGCTATGACGGGCCGCGCGACGCGAGCCTTACGGCGCTCAGCGGGATTGTCGCGGCGCACGCCACGACGATCCCGTTCGAAAGCCTTGACGTGTTGCTCGACCGGCCGCCGCGCCTCGATGCCGCCTCGCTGGTCGATAAGCTCGTTCGCCGCCGTCGCGGCGGCTATTGCTTCGAGCACAACACATTGCTGTGGCAGGCGCTTGACGCGCTCGGCTTTGACGCGCACGGCCTCGGCGGGCGCGTCGTGTGGAACCGGCCCGCCGAGTTGCCGACCGGCCCGCGCACTCACATGCTGCTGCGCGTGGCGTTGCCCGAGGGCGATTTCCTTGCCGATGTCGGCTTTGGCGGTCTGACCCTGACCTCGCCATTACGCCTGGCGGTTGGTCCGGAACAGGCCACCACGCACGAGCCGCACCGACTGGTCGAGGCGGGCGACGAAATCGAATTACAGGTGAGGCTCGGCACCGAATGGACCCGCCTCTATCACTTCTCGCTGCAGCCGCAGGTGGCGGTCGATTACGAGGTCGCCAACTGGTACACCGCGACCTATCCCGACAGCATCTTCCGGCACAATCTGATGGGTGCCCGCCCAACGCCCGACCGGCGCTATGCGCTGCTCAACCGCAATTTCACCGTGCGCTATCGCGACGGCCGAACGGAGCGACGCGAACTGGTTGACGCGGATGATTTTGGCCGGGTACTGCGGCACGACTTCCATGTCGAGTTGCCGCCCGAGGATGTGCAGTTGGTTTGGCAGCGCCTCGGAAGCTGAAGCGGTGTGGTGACGTCGCCCGCGCCGCTAATCCGCGACGGCGACGCCCTGCACCTCGACCAGCAATCCGGGCCGGGCGAGGCCGGCGACGGTGATCAGGGCGCTGGCCGGGAAGCTGTCGCCAAAGATTTCCTTGCGCAATTCGACAAAGCGGTCGCCGAACCGGACATCGGTGATGAATACCGTCATCGTCACCATGTCTGCGAGCTTGGCGCCGGCCTCCTCCAGGGTTTTGCCGAGCCGCGCGAACACCTCGCGCACCTGCCCGTCGAAATCGCCGATCAACGAGCGGCCGGCGCTGTCTTCCGAGGCGATCTGCCCGGCCAGCCAGATCGTGCGGCCGCCTTCGGTGATGACCGCCTGCGAATAGGCCCGCGCCTGCGACGTATCGCGTTTGATATGGCTGCGTTGCATGGCGCCGCTAATCCCCCGCCGCGGCGCGTTCGTATTTGCGCGCCGGGGTGTTGATCGGGTCGGAGAGCGGCGGCGCGCCGAATGAGGCGGCGACGCGCGATGGCGGCGCGGCGCGATAGAGGGTCGTGCGCTGCAACGGCGTGCGGCCGAGCGAGCGGATCAGCGTCTCCATGTTTTCCGGCGGCATCTCCTGGCCAAAACTGGCGCCGGCGGCGCGCGAGATGCTTTCGTTCATCAGCGTGCCGCCCATATCGTTGCAGCCAGCCTTGAGGCACGCCGCCGCGCCGTCCGGGCCGAGCTTGACCCAGGAGGCCTGGATGTTCGGGATGACCGGGTGCAAGGCGAGGCGCGCGATCGCATGCATCAGGATCGCCTCGCGATAGGTCGGCCCGAGCCGCGAGCGTCCCTTCAGCGAGATCGGCGCCTCCATCGGCACAAACGGCAAGGGCACGAATTCGGTAAAGCCGCCGGTCTTTAACTGCAGCCCCCGCAGGCGCAGCAGATGGCGAGCCCAATGCGCATAGCGTTCGACATGGCCATACATGATCGTCGAGGTGCTGCGCAGCCCGACGCCATGCGCCGCCTCCATGACCTGCAACCACTCGTCCGTCTTCACCTTGTCGGGGCAGATGATCGCGCGGATCTCGTCATCGAGGATTTCCGCCGCGGTTCCCGGCAATGAGCCGAGCCCCGCCTCATACAATTCGGCGAGATAGTCGGGGAGGCTGCGGCCGAGCGTTTTGGCGCCCTGCCATATCTCCAATGGCGAGAAGGCGTGGACGTGCATCTCGGGCAATGCTTCCTTGATCGCCCGGCAGATCGCGAGATAGGTCGCGCCGGTATATTCGGGGTGGATGCCGCCTTGCAGACACACTTCGGTGGCGCCCCGCGCCCAGGCCTCGGTGCTGCGCCGAATGATCTCCTCATGGTCGAGATCATAGGGGCGGCCACGCAGGTTTTCGCTGAGCTTGCCCTTTGAGAAGGCGCAGAACTGACAGCGGAAATAGCAGATGTTCGTGTAGTTGATGTTGCGGGTGACGACATAGGTGACGGTGTCGCCATTGACCTGCCGCCGCAATTCGTCAGCCGTGGCGCAGACCCGGTCGAACTCGTCGCCGCGCGCCTCGAACAGCCGCACGATATCGGCTTCGGCCAGCGTCTCGCCGGCAGTCGCACGGGCCAGAATATCGTTTAGAAGCTGCCCCTCACCCCGGCCCTCTCCCCGCTTGCGGGGAGAGGGAGCACTCGCCGCTGACTCGGTGCGACTCCCTCTCCCCGCGTGCGGGGAGAGGGCCGGGGTGAGGGGCAACGCTGTCGGCACGGCATCACCAGCCCCTGCCGTCCACCCCGCCGGCCGCGCAAATCCCTGGCCGTCGATCGCCCGCATCACCGGCGTGCGCAACTTCGCATCGAGCCAGCGCCCCGGTTCCAGCGCATAGGAAGGGTAGATCGCCAGACGCTCGACCAGCAATTTCCCAGCCGCCGCCGTGCGCTGCGCCAACGCCGCTACTGCCGGCCACGGCGCCTCGGGATTGACATGGTCGGGGGTCACCGGCGACACGCCGCCCCAATCGTTGATCCCGGCCGCGACCATCTCCTCGATCGCCTCGGGCATCAGGTTGGGCGGGGCCTGGATGTTCATCTCAGGCCCGAACACCAGCCGCGCCACCGCGATCGTCCACAGATGGTCCGCGAGATCGGGTTCCGGCGCCGCCGCCATCTTCGTGTCGGGCTTGGCGCGGAAATTCTGGATGATGATTTCCTGGATGTGGCCGTAGCGCTCGTGCAGATCGCGCAACGCCAGCAGCGACTCGATACGCTCGGCGCGCGTCTCGCCGATCCCGATCAGGATGCCCGAGGTAAACGGCACGGCCGCCTCGCCGGCCGCCGCGATCGCCGCCAACCGCCGCGCCGGCGCCTTGTCGGGCGAGCCGAAATGCGGCCCGCCGCGCCGCGTCAGCCGCTCGGCGGCGCTTTCCAGCATGATGCCCTGCGAGATCGAGACGGCGCGCAACGCCTCGGTCTCGGCCCGGTCCATGACGCCGGGGTTGAGATGCGGCAACAGCCCGGTCTTCTTCAGAACCAGCCCGGCCATCTCGCGCAGATAGGACAGCGTCGTCTCATGCCCGAGCGCGGCGAGCTGATCGCGCGCGGTGCGATAGCGCAATTCCGGCTTGTCGCCGAGCGTGAACAGCGCCTCACGGCAGCCCGCCTCGGCACCGGCGCGGGCAATCTCCAATACCTGCTCGGTATCGAGAAACGCCGCCTCGCCGCGCCGCGGCGGGTGCGCAAAGGTGCAGTAATGGCAGACATCGCGGCACAATTGCGTCAGCGGGATGAACACCTTGCGCGAATACGAGACGAGCCCGCCATGCGCCATATCTCGCCGCGCCGCGGCCGCCTCCATCAGCGGCGCTAGCTCAGTCAGCCCGGCGAGCGCCAGCGCCGCGTCGTGCGAGAGGTGCGCGCCGGTGGCGGCGTGGTCGAGACTTTGCGTAAACCCAGTCACCCCAACCCCTCTGGCTGCCGCCATCCGTTCGGATTTACTTAATTCCGACTGGGCCGCTCGGAGCAACCCCTAAACGCCGCCGCCCCGATTGGGACTGTCCCCCGTGCGCGCCACAGATGCTTACGATCCGTGTGTAGATTTTCTATAATGACGTTTTATGCGTCAATCCAATTGGTGCGGCTTCGACTTTCGTCCTGCGTAGTGCAGAATTATAAGGATGCTCATGCCGAGCGGCCATCCTATTAGCATGACTCGACTCCAAAACTCATAAGACTCGTAATCAGCCAAGGTGTGCGGCTGTCCTTGCTTACCGCAATAGCCGTCGGGGTGATCGGTTATCACATAGTGCCGATCAGGCACGCAGGGGTGGATAGGCCCGTTCATGAACCGGCCAACAAAGCAAGAAAAGCCGACCAGCATTCCCGCTAAAATTACGCTCTTGATCGCGTTTAAAGGTGTCACCATCGGGGCCGAGCTGCGAGAAACTTGGTCGGGTCAAAATCCTGCTGACCTAGGTTGCTTTGTCGTGTGCAAAAATCAAGATTTTTGCACACGACAAAGAGGGCTGACTTGCCCGAGAAAATGGGTTCAGATCGATCCCGTCGGCAACGTAAATGCATACGCTGCGCGCATTGTTATCGGCTTTTGTATGGATTTCCTCCATGCGCGATCAACACAAGAGCGATAACTCCAATCTCGATTGGAGAGCTC
>JAFAYW010000282.1 GCA_019240125.1 Alphaproteobacteria bacterium | reverse complement strand
AGGCGCCGGCGGCCGATCCGCAGCAGGCGATCAGGCCAGCGGCCCGGTGTATTGTTCCAGCAGCTTCCAGGCTTCATCACCCATCTGTTTTTTGACGTCGGGGTAGAACCCGGCCTTGCGCAATGCCTCCTGAAACGGTTTGGGATCCGGCTTGTTAAACACCAGCCCGCCCTTGGTCATCTTCTCGATCTCGGTCTTGTCCATTTGCTGCCAGTCAGCGCGTTCGGCAATCGCGGCTTCGCTGAAATGCTTGTAGGCCAACGCCTGCAGGTCGGGCGGCAGCCGCTTCCAGGCGGCGGGATTGAACGAGATGTGCAGCCCGACCCAGGTGTGGTTGGTCATGCTGCAGTACTTCTGAACCTCGTTGAATTTGGCCGTGTCGATCAGGATCAACGGGTTTTCCTGGCCGTCCACCAAACCGGTTTGAAGCGCGCTGTAAACTTCGCCCAGATTGATCGGGGTCGGCGACGCGCCGAGCGCCTTGAACAGCGAGATGAACAGCGGCGCGACCGGCAGACGGATTTTAACGCCCTTCAAATCATCCGGCCCGTTGATCGGCTTCGACTTCATGGTGATCTGGCGGAAGCCATGGTCGAACGCCTTGTCCATGCAATAAAGTCCGACCTTATCCGCAATGGAACGACAGTATTTGCCGAGATCACCGTCCATCGCCTTCCAGGCGGTATCGTAATCCGGGAAGGCGAAGCCGACGCCGAAGATCGCCGCCGACGAGTTTCTTTGCGCCAGGATGTCGAGCGACATGCCATAGATTTCCAGCGCGCCGGCGATTGCCTGCGACATCATCGCGGTGTCCTGGCCGAGGACACTGCTCGGATACAGCGTGATGTCCAGCTTGCCGCCGCTCTCTTCCTTGATCTTGGCTGCTGCCTCTCTGGAGCGGATCACCATCGGGTGACCATCCGGCAGCGCGGAGCCGTATTTGTAAGCGAATTCGGCCGCGTTCGCCGGCCAGTGCAGAATGGCGGGAGAGGCGAGAGCGCCCGCGGCGGCAAGCGAAGTGCGCGTAATTAAGGTGCGACGGGTAATCATCGGGTACTCCTCTCTGTCATTCGCCCGCGCGGTGGCGCGGGATTGCTGTAGCAGCCCAGTCTTTAGGGTATCAGCCCAAGCGTGTCTGTTGACGGTTTAGTCGCAAAGCAGATGGAGCAATGCAACTGCCGCGTGGCTCACGGGGTGAAGATCGAGGTCCACTCGGCTCGGGATTTCTGCAAATCCTCAGGGGTGACCTTCGACCAATCAACCGGCACCAGCTTGAGGCTGTCGATGCCGGGCGCGTAATCCGGGATCGGGCTTGTGAACCCGTCGCGGCCGGAAATCAGCGCTTCCTTTTCGACCAGGATCTTCTGACCTTCATCGGACAGGATGAAGTCGATCCACAGGCGTGCGGCATTGGGGTGCGGCGAGCCCTTGAGGGTGAAGGTTTCCTGCGGCAGCAACACGACGCCTTCGCTCGGGAAGATGAATTTGAGCGCGGCGCCACGCTGATTGAATTGATAGGCGCGGCCGGTGCTGCCGAAGATTGCCATCTGGTCCTCGCCGGAAACGAGTCGCGAGGCGATCTGCTCCGAACGCACCAGATAGTTCGGCTTCATCTTGGCGATGCCCTCGAAATACTCGCGTCCGAGAACCGGCCGCAACGCATAATAGGTTTCGAGCAATGTCTCCGACTTGCTGCTGTCGCCAAAGCTGGAGCGGCCCTCTGGCACGGCGCCGAGCACATCTTTCCAGGCCGTGCCCTTGAACGGCAGGTTCTCGCTGTTCCACAGCGGCACGAAGGTGTAGGCGCCGTTGAAGGCAAAGGCGCCGGCCTTGGCCAGTCCCGCAGCGATCGCGTGGCTGTAATGGGCTAGTTCCGGCGAATCGTAGGCGATGACCTGGCCGGCGGCGACATGCTTGTACACCCAGGGCAGGGACGCGATTGCCGCGACATCGATTGTGACGCGATCGGCACCGAGTTCCTGGTCGAGCCTCGTCACCATGCCGCTCGAACTCGTCAGCGTGTAATTGACCTTGAATGAACTCGGCAGGCCGTAGCGCTTGAGAAAGGCTGCGGTCAGCGCCTCATTGGTTTCGGGCTGGATCACCACGTCCCAGTAGCTGAGCTGTCCTTCGGCCATGGCGCCTTTGATCAGCGGCTCGAGGCGCGACTTTTCCTGCGGAGAGGCATTGGCGAGGGCCGGCGGATCGCCCGCCAGCGCAGGTGCCGCACCGCCGAACCACAGGGCCAGTACCGCCCAGATCAACCGTGTCATCAGGTGTTTCTTCCCATTTGTTAGTACTTGTAGGATTAGTTTCGCGGCGCTTTACCCATCCTGCGAGCCGGCGGGGCCCGGCCTCAGCGCATGAACAGCCCAGCCCATTCGTCGCGCGCCTTCTGCATGTCGTCGAGGGTGACCTTCTCCCAATCGACCGGGATGGCGTGGATGCTGTCGATCGCCGGCGCGTAATCCGGCAGCGGGCTCTTGAAACCGTCGCGGCCGGAGATCAGCGCCTCGTGTTCGACGATGATCTTCTGTCCCGCCTCGGACAGCACGAAATCGACCCACAATTTGGCGGCGTTCGGGTGCGGCGCATCCGACAGGATAAAGGTCGCCTCCGGCAACAGCACCGCACCTTCTTTCGGGATGATGAATTTGAGTTTTGCGCCGCGTTCGTTGAATTGATAGGCGCGGGTCGGCATGCCGCCATCCGCCATCAGATCCTCGCCCGAGACCAGTCGCTCGGCGACATTCTCGGAACGCAGCACGATGTTTGGCGACATCTTCGCCAATTTCTCGAAATACTCCTTCCCGAGAAGGCGGCGCAGCACGAGGTAGGTGGCGCGATAGGTCTCCGACTTGGTCGCATCGCCAATGCTGAGCCGCTTTTCGGGTACGGCGCCGAGCACATCGATCCACGACGTGCCCTTGAAATCAAGATTTTCGGTGTTCCACATCGGCACGAAGACATAGGCGCCGACAAAGGCGAAATAGCCCTTTTTGCCCAGCCCCTCGCCAAACGCCTTCGAGAAATGCGCGTATTGCGGCGAATCGTATTGCAGGATCTTGCCGTCGCGGACATGCGAGTAGATCCACGGCAGCGAGGCCACCGACGCGACATCGATCGTTGCCTTGCC
Organism: Alphaproteobacteria bacterium; assembly: GCA_019240125.1. Taxonomy (GTDB): domain Bacteria; phylum Pseudomonadota; class Alphaproteobacteria; order ATCC43930; family CGMCC-115725; genus DATARH01. Next base: position 39,633 of record JAFAYW010000282.1, on the reverse strand, counting down.
CGCCGCCAACTCCTGATCGACGCGGGTCACCAGACCGCCAGTCGCCGACAGCGTGTAGCCGACCTTGAACGAGCCGGGCAGCCCGTACTGCTTTTTGAACTCGGTGGTCAGCGCGTCATTGGTTTCGGGCTGGAAGATCGTGTCCCAATAACTGACCTGTCCCTCTTTCACCGCCGCGTCGATCAGCGTCCTAAGCGCCGCTTTGTCGGCCAGCCCGGCGGCCGCCAGCGCCGGCGGTTCATCGGCGGCGCGCGCCGCTGACGTGACTGCCGCAAATGCCAGCAACAGCGCGCAGAGACGCGTAAATATGCTCATGCAATGTCCTTCTGGTCGGCGACGGATAGTGCGTCCGGCATTATCAGGCAGTCTTCGCGCGCCAGTGTCATGGTTACCGGGCCTTCCTCGAACTCGAGCGCTGGCTGGATCGCGCGCAATTCGATGCCGCCCGCGATGACGACATGCTCGTCGTGCAGTCCCTGAAATGAGGAGGCGCGCAGCATTGCTGGCACCCTCTGCCGGCTGTCGCGGGGTCCGGCTGCGGTTTCTGGCGCCGTGAGCCCGACCTGTTCCTTGCGGACGCACAGCACGGCGGGCGCTCCCGCCCTCAGGGGGGCGGTGCCGTAATACAGGCCACCGAGACGCAGCCCATCGCCGACCGCGATATCGACCGCATGCGCGCCGCCGCCAGCGTCTGTCACCGTCTGGACCTTGCCGGGAAGGACGTTGTAGCCGAAGAAACGGGCGACAAAGGCCGTCGCCGGGCGCCGGAAGATGCCGCGCGGCTCGCCTTCGGCCTCGATATGGCCGCGGTTCATCACAACGACGTGGCGCGCCAGGGCGAAGGCCTCGGTCTGGTCGTGGGTGACAAAGATCGCGGTGAAATTGAGCCGCTGCTGCAGCAGTTTGAGCTCGATGCGCATCTGCTCGCGCAACTGCGCGTCGAGGTTAGACATCGGCTCGTCGAATAAGACGAGACGCGGCTTGTGGACCAGCGCACGCGCCAGCGCGACGCGCTGCTGCTGCCCGCCCGACAGCAGCATCGCCGAGCTGTCGCGCCACGGCAGCAGGCCCACGAGTTCGAGGACCTCGTCGGTCTGCGACGCGGCTTCCGCCTTGGGCATGCGCCGCACCTTGAGGGGAAAGCCGACATTCTCGGCCACCGTCATATGCGGCCATACCGCATAGGACTGGAATACGATGCCGAGCTCGCGCTGTTCCGGCATCAGATCGATCCGTCGCGCCGAATCGAACACCGGCAGCCCACCGATCTCGATCGAGCCTTCGTCTGGCGTTTCGAGGCCCGCGATGCACCGCAAGGTCGTCGTCTTGCCGCAGCCGCTCGGACCCAGCAGGGCCAGCGTATCACCCTCGGCCACTTCAATCCCGACACCGCCCAACGCGGTATAATTGCCAAATCGTTTGACGAGGCCGCGCACCCGCACATAGGTCGCCGCTTGGGTCTGCGCAGCAGCCGCCGTCCGCTGCACGGGCGGTTCCAGAACTTCCGCTACCATTACCGCTCCAGGATCGATGCGCCCTTCCGGGCAAAGAGCGCAAACGCGCCGAGCAGCAACATCAGCTGCGTGACCGCCAGCGCCGCGACATAGCCGAAATTGCGCTCGCTCAACACCACCAGCACGACGCTGATTGTCTCAGTGCCCTGCGCGTAGAGCAGGATGCTGGCGCCGAGTTCGCGGATAAAGATCACAAACAGCATCAGCCATGACGCGGTCAAAGCAGGCCGCAACAGAGGCAACACGACATAGCGCATCGTCTGCAGCCAGGTGGCGCCGCTCGCCCGTGCGCTCTGCTCCAGTTCGGGGTTCAACGACAACAGCATCGCCGAGATGCTGCGCATCGCGAACGGAAAGAAATGCGCGACGTAGGCGATCAGCATGATCCAGATCGTGCTGTAAAGCGGCGTGCGGATCAGCAGTATCAGAAAGCCGAGGCCGATGATGATGCCGGGAATGCCGAGCGGCAAGGACAGCACCGGCTCGACGATCCGGGCGATACGGCCACCGCGCCGGCGCACGAAATAGGCCTGCAGCATGCCGAGCGTCACACCGATTGTCGCGCCGACCGCTGCGAGAAACAGCGAGTTCTGCAAGGCCTGCTGGGTCAGCCCGTAATTGAACCAGACGTATCGGAAATTGGCGAAGGTGATGCGGCTGGGGTTGAAGGTGCCGGTCCATAGCGACGACAGCGATACCATGATCAGCGCCATCAGCGGCAGCACCACGCCCATCGCGAGGTAGAGGGTCTCGATCGTGTAGGCGCCGATCCGGCCCGCCGGCGACAGCCGGACCGGGCGCGGCCGGTAGCCTTTGCCGGACACCGTGTCAAAGCGGCGGCTGCGGACATAACGCTGCTGGAACAGCGAGCACAGCATCGTCGCCACCATCGTCAAGGTGCCGAGCGCCGCGGCGTAACCGAAATCCGTCGGGTATTGCACCGCACCGTAGATGTCGGTCGGGATCGTGTGGATTGCGCGCGGTGAGGCCAGCGCGAGCGGCACGTCGAACAACCCGGCGCTCGTCACCAGCACGATCAGCGCGCCGGACAGCAGGGCGGGCATGATCAGCGGCAGGGTGATCGCCCGCGTCGTGGTCCAGAAGCGCGCGCCATGCACCCGGGCGGCGTCTTCGAGCGCGCCGTCCATGCTGCGCATCGGGCCGATCACGAACAGGTAGATGTATGGGGTGTAGAACAGCGACAGCACCCAGATCACCCCGCCGATGCTGTAGAGGTTCAGCCAGTCGAGCAGATGCGGCGCATAGGGTTTCACCAGTTTCTGCACGATCCCGGCATTGGGAGCCGCGAAGTAAAGCCAGCTCATCGCGCCGACATAGGGCGACAGAAAAAACGGCACGAGGTTCAGCACCTCGAACCAGCGCCGGCCGCCGATATCGGTGCGCACCACGATCCACGCCAGGGTACAGCCGAGAACCGAGCTGATCAGCGTCACACCGATGCCGGTGGCGAGTGTGTTGCCCACCGCCTCGGCCATGCCGGGGTTGTTCAGAAGCTTCGCGAAATTGGCGAGGCTCGGCAGCGTCAGCTCGGTATCGGAGGTGATGATGCTGCGCAGCAACGTTGCCGCCACCGGGCCGACGATCAACAGAAACCCGATTACCACCGCGAGCCACGGCACCCAACTCTGCAATACCCGCGACAGGAGGCGGGATCCGGAGCGGGAACTGGCGTCGCGGGCGTGTCGCCCGGTCGCCCTGATGGGCGAAATTTCGGCGGCGGCGTTCACGGCGCGGAACTTGCCCAGACTGACCGCCCCGGGCAATCACCATTTCTGGTGGGGTAACCCCTCGCTCCGCACCAATCCTGTTAAAAGCGATGCGCGTGACCCACTCGCTGGCCGAGCGGGTTTCGTAATTGGCCGCGACGAGCGCTAAACTTCTGACCAAGACCCCTTCGAGGTCGATCGCATGCCACAGCTTCCCTCGGGCGGCTCGGCGGAAAAAAATCGGGAGAACGCCGCTTCGGGAGACGCAAATTATGCACGCTACGGCACATTCCGCGCCCTTCGGTTCAACCCCCAGCCAGGTGCTTGGCCGGAAGCTCGACAGCATCCCGTTCAGCTCCTACCACCTGATGATCATTGTGGTGCTCGGGCTGGTGGCGTTCGTCGACGGCTATGATCTGGCGATGACGGGCGCGCTGCTCGTATTGGCAAAGGAGCCACTGCACATGACGGCGGGGGAGACCCGTCTGCTCGCTGTCGCTGCCAACATCACGGTGGTTATCGGCGGCTTTATGGCCGCTGCCGTCTCCGACCATTGGAGCCGCCGCACGTTCATCCTGATCGGCGTTGCCGCAATCAACCTGTTCACGCTGCTTATCGCGATCGTACAGAGCGCCGAACAGCTGATCGTCATCCGGCTGCTTACCGGCCTGGCCGGCGGATTTGCCGGTGCGGCACCATTCCCAATCGCCGCCGAGCTGATGCCGGCTCAGCACCGGCGCACCTACGGCGCCATTTACGAGATCATGCTGGCGAGCACCTTTACCGTGCTGCCGTTTGTTGGATACCTGCTTGCCGGCAACCCGGCGGCGTTTCGGCTGATGGCGCTGCCGGCGGCGCTCGGGCTGTTTGTCATTCCGGTGCTGGTTTATCTGCTGATCCCGGAAAGCCCTCGCCTCTATTTGCGCCGCGGCAACCTTCAGGCCGCGGTCAATGTCGTCAATCGCATAATCGCCCGCGGCGGCAACCGCGTCTCGCCGCTGACCGTCGATCAGATCGAGCCCCGCGATCCGGATCAGAGGCCAGAGCCTCTTCCTCCGTTCACCGCGCTGTTTCGCCGAGGCCAGTTGCGATGGACGGTGGTTGGTATCCTTTGTCTGATCTGCGCGCAGGTCTCCTATTTCGCGATTTCCGTTCTGCTGCCAAAGGCACTGATCGATCAAGGCGCCGCGGTCACCATGAGCTTTGGCCTCAGCTCTCTCGTCTTCATGGCGAGCATCCCCGGCAAGGCCTTTACGGGCTTCATCATGGAGGTTATCGGCCGCCGCTGGGCGATCACCTATTGTCTTGGCGGTTCGCTGCCCGGCCTGCTGATGATGGCGACGGCACATTCCGTGGGAGACTATTCGACTGTGGTCTTTGTCGCCGGTGCCCTGATCACCGGGTTTACGGTCTTGTCGACCTTCCCGGCGGTCCGGGTCTATCTCTCCGAACAATTCCCCACGGCTGTGAGAGGACGCGGGCATTATTTCGGTGAGGCCTCGGCGCGTGTGTTTGCCGCGGTACTGGCGCCCTACCTGCTGGAGCCCTTCACCGGATCGGCCGTCATCTTTTTCGGCACGCTGTTAATCGTTGCACTGTTTGGCGCCTTCGTGCCGGTGATGTTCGGGCGGGAGACAACGGGATCGCTGGAAGCTGTAACGGAGAGCCGATCGTGAGGCGGTTCCGTTTGCCGCGGTGCGTGTCGCAGAGCCAAGGCGGAGCAAAGGGAATTACGACGTTGCGTCAGCGAACATCGCCGCCCGGTAGCGCGGCAGGCGGAACAGTAACCAGGCCGCGATTGCCATGTTCAGCAGGTTCCAGGCAAAGCCATTGAGAAAGGCTGCCCGGTAGGACAGCGTCGCGTCGAAGATCGCGCCCGACATCCAACCACCGATCGCCATGCCGGCCAGGGTCGAGGATAGCACGAGCCCCACTCGACTGCCGGCTTGCGATGCCGGATAGATCTCGCGCACGATCAAGGCGTAGGTCGGCACGATGCCGCCCTGGACCAGGCCGAACATCGCGGTGACGAGGTACAGCGAGGTCAGCCCGCTTGTCCCCAGATAGGCCAGCAGCGAGGCCGCCTGCAACGACGAGCTGACGAGCAGAGCCGGCGCCGGGCCGATGCGGTCGGCGACCCAGCCGAAGCTGAGCCGGCTGATAATGCCGGTGCCGAACATCAACGACAGCATCTCCGCGCCCCGCGCCGCTCCGTAACCGAGATCGCTGCAATAGGCGACGATGTGCACCTGCGGCATCGCCATCGCGATACAGCAGGCCACGCCCGCCAGCATCAGCAGCAGTTGCAGCTGATTTCCGGCACCGGCCCCCGCCGCGCCGGGAGATGCCGGGGCCCCGGATCGCGCCGGGCGCTCGTGCGGCAGCCGCCGGCGCATCGCCAGCAGCAGCGGCAGCATCGCACACAGGCAGAACCCGGCGATGCCGAGATAGGCGTGGCGCCACCCTACCGACTGGGCGAGGGGCTGGATGATCAGCGGCCAGGTCGTTCCGGCGAGATAGCTGCCGCTCGAGCAGATCGCGACCGCGACGCCGCGTCGCTTGGCGAACCACAGCGAGGTGTCGGCGATGACCGGTCCAAAGCTGGCCGAGGTTCCCGCCCCGATCAGCAATCCATGCGCCAGCGTGAATTGCCACATCGTTGCAGCCTGGCTGGCGAGTGCCAGTCCGCTCGCCAGCATTGTCGCGCCGATCGCGACCGGTACCGCGATGCCGAACCGGTCGGACAGCCACCCCATGATCGGACCGCCGATCACCGCTCCGAACATCACGGCGGTATAAGCGAGCGACACATCCGCCCGGGTGACGCCGAAATCAGCTTGCAGCGTCGGCAAGACGACGGCGATCGACCACATCCCGACACCGCCGATCGTGCTGATCAGCACTCCGGCCAGCAGACGCACCCAGGCATAGGCGCTGTCGACCACCCCGACTGCGCCAGGCAGGGTCAAATTCAATGTCCGCATTCAGGTACGGGCTCCCGCGGGCTGCGGCCGATTGCCAATCAACCATCACGATAGCATTGCGAGAAGCGACGGCACCTGGGCAACATGCATTTCCCGATTTTGCCGCCGCGCGGAGGGAACGCCGCTGCGCGCTGGTCCCGGCTCGCGCAGTGAGACGTCGTTAAACTTGCAGCATAGAGGCCGTCATGTCGCTGTCGAACTCTCCCGACCCCGCGGTGCGGCTTGCCGTCGTGCAACAGGATCTCGGCAACGTTCTACACCCGATCGTCCAGCATAAGGCGCTCGAAGCCAGGCAGATGGTCGTGACCCGCAGCGAGGGCTCGACAATCGTCGATGCCGATGGCACCGAATATCTCGACGGCATGGCCGGACTGTGGTGCGTCAATATCGGGTACGGGCGCGGCGAACTCGCCGATGTCGCGGCCGAGCAGATGCGCCAGCTCTCATATTTTCCCCATACCGCGATGAATGTGCCGGCCGCGGGGCTGGCGGAAAAGATCAACGAATTGATGGGTGGCGGCTATCACACCTATTTCGTCAATTCCGGGTCGGAGGCAAATGAGGCGGGCTTCAAGTTCGCCCGCCAGTACCAGAAGCACGAGCACCCCGGCGAATTCCGCTTCAAGACGATCAGCCGCTATTATGCCTATCACGGCACCACGCTCGCCACCCTCGATGCAGGCGGCATGGGCGAACGCAAGGCCAAGTTCGAGCCGTATTCCGGCGATTTCGTGCATGTTCCGCCGCCCTATTGCTACCGCTGCCCGTTCGGCCTGAGCTATCCCAGCTGCGGCATGGCCTGCGTCAAGGCGATGGAGACCGCGATCCTCGGCGAGGGGCCGGAGAGCGTTGCGGAGATCATCGTCGAGCCGGTGATGAGCGGTGTCGGCGTCGCGGTTCCGCCTGACGAATACCTCCCCGAGGTCGAGAAGCTGTGCCGCAAATACGGAATCCTTCTGCACGTCGACGAGGTCATTAACGGCTTCGGACGAACCGGCAAGATGTTCGCGCACCAGCATTACGGCGTGTCGCCCGACATCATCGCAGTGGCCAAGGGCATCTCCAGCGCCTATCAGCCGATCGCAGCGACGGTGGTGAAGAACAGCGTCTTCGACAGCTTCTATGGTGAGCCTTCGGAAAATCGCCAGGTGATGCAGGTCAACACCTATGGCGGCCACCCGGTCGCCGCTGCCGTGGCATTGCGCAACATCGAAATCCTTCAGGCGGAAAACCTCACCGAGCGCGCCGTTGAGATCGGCGCGTACCTGCTCGACGGGCTGCAGAGTCTCAAGAGCCACCGGAATGTTGGCGATGTTCGGGGAAAAGGGCTGTTGATCGGTGTCGAACTGGTCAAGGACCGGGCCACCAAGGAACAACTCGATCCTGGCCAAATCGGTGGCATTGTCGATCTCTGCCGCGATCATGGCGTCATCGTCGGCCGTGCCGGCGGCGGACGCGGCTTTGGCACGACGATCACGCTATGCCCGCCACTGGTCATCACTCGCGCCGAATGCGACCGCATCGTCGAGACGCTCGGCCAGGCCTTGCTCGCGCTCGCGAGCGGCTAATCGCCGAGGCGAATCGGCCGGTGTAGATAGGGAGGAAATGGTGGCTGGCAGCAGCAGGATACGGGTCGGTGTCGTGGGGTTGAGCCCCAATCGCGGGTTTGCGTCAATCGCGCATATCCCGGCATTGCGGGCGTTGCCCGAGTTCGAGATTGTCGCCGTCTGTACGACCCGTCAGGAATCGGCCGAGGCAACGGCGCGCCATTACGGTATCCCGATGGCGTTCTCCAACCAGGAAGAACTGGCCCGGCATCCGGATGTCGACCTGGTCACCGTCACGGTGAAGGTGCCGGATCACTATCAGCCGGTCATGGCGGCGATCGATGCGGGGAAACACGTCTACAGCGAATGGCCGCTGGGTCGCGACACCGCCGAGGCGCAGCGGATGCTCGATGCCGCGGAGCGCAAAGGAGTGCGTCATGCGGTCGGGCTGCAGGGCCAATGGTCGCCAACCATCAATTACGTCAGGGACCTGGTGGCGGAAGGCTATGTCGGACAGGTGCTGACGGCGACCCTGATCGGTTGCGCCCCCAACTGGGGCGCCAAGCTCGATCGCGCCTATCAGGCCGATTTCAGCAACGGCGCGAATCTGATGACCATAACCGGCGGGCATCAGATCGATGCGCTGTGTCATTGCCTCGGCGAGTTTCGCGAGCTCAGCGCCTTCGCCATCCATCAGCGCGACCGCATCGTCACCGACGATCAGGGCGAGGTGCCGTTGACCTCGCCCGACCAACTCGCGGTCAGCGGCATCCTGAACAGCGGCGCAGTCGTGTCGTTCCAGATCCGCGGAGGAATGGCGCGCGGCACCGAGTTTCTATTTGAAATCCATGGCAGCGAGGGCGATCTGGTGATCGCATCGACCACCGGCGGTTCGATGCAGCGGCAGGAACTGTCTTTGCATGGCGGCCAGGGCAAGGGTACGAGCGTCGCGGAACTGCCGATACCGGCGACATATCGAAACGTGCCCGAGGACACCCCGATCAACTCGCCCTACAACGTTGCCCAGCTTTATGCGCAGCTCGCGACGAGTATCCGCAACGGGACGCCGGCCAGCCCCGGTTTTGATGCCGCCGTCAAGCGGCACCACCTGATCGATGCGATCGTCCGCGCCTCCACCACCGGCCAAAAGCAGCGCCTCGGTTGAAGCACGGCCTCGGCGGCGCAGGGCTTCAGCAACTGCCGGGCGCGGCGCAAATCTTCTCGCTGATCGGGCGGTAGAGCCCGCATCTCGGGTCACGTTCGACCAAATCGATCAGCGCCGCCGCGTCGCCCGTCACGACAGCCAGTCGGCATTCCTCGATTTTGCGATCGAGCCCGACGCCACGCAGCGGGCTGACGGTAATCTCCGGCGGCAATCGCACCTCGGGTGCATCGCGCACCAGCAGAAGATGCGCGTCCGGCGACACCTCCGGCGTCTCATCGAGGCCGTCGAGCAGGTTGCGCTGCCAGTTGGTATGAAGGTCACGCCATTCGCCGGTCGATGCCGGACCGCCGCGGCTGCGATAATCCGCGCTGTCAAACAACGCCGCCGACTCAACCTCATGCAGCGCCAGGTATGGCGCCGGCATCGGGCTGACCGCCCTGAACCGCTGCGACGCTCGAAAACCCGGCACGGTCAGCAGCACGCGGATGTGGGCAAGGTACCATTCGTGCCACGCAGCCTCACGTTCGGGATGCGGGAAATCCATTTCGACCATGTAAATCACCGATTGTCCCCTCGCTTGCCGCGGAACCGCAGGTCACCTCACAGAGGTTTACTGCACTGCGGCGACCCCGCTCACCGGTACGCTGGAAGCGCCCGGCCGGCGGCCGCCGAGCAGCCGGCGCGCTTCCTCCACCCGATCGGCCGCGAGATAAGCCTTGAGCAGGGTGAACTCGATCAGATCGTGCTGCGCGCGGCTGCCGCCGATACGCTCGTTCTGGCCGGCGAGCGGTGCCAGCGCGTCGATCGCGGCGGCGAAATCGCCGCGTTCGAACGCGGCGACGCCCCGTGCCAGCGTCGGCAGATAGGAGCCGGAGGGATAACGTCCCGCCGCGGCCATCTCCTCCATGCGGCGAGCCCGCAGGTCGAGCGCGGCATCGTCTCCCGAAACGGCTTGCGCGAGGATGACGTGCAGATCAGCGAGCCCGTTTCCCGGCTGCGGCAGCGCGGCTTTTGCGTAATCGGACATCGCGCGCCACGCCGCGGCGTCGCGCGGGTGGCCAGCAAGTTCCGATCGCCACAGGAACGCGCACCCATCCGACATCTTCTGTTGCGGGCCGCCGCTGTGGCGATCGAGTTTGATGGCATCGCGATACAGAAGCTGCGCCTCCGCCCAATTGCCAAGCGCGAGTTCGACCAGCGACAAATGCCAGCTCAGATGCCCGTAGAAGAACCCGTCGCGTGGATACCGGGCGAGCCACGGCAATAGAAACGCGCGCGCCGTATCCGGCTCGCCGCTCTCGTAGCAGACATGGGCAAACCCGTGCGCCGCATGCGCGTTTTTCGGGTTACGCGCCACAGACCGCTCGATTTTCGGCCGCGCCTCCGCGAGACGCCCATCCTCGGAGAGCGCCATCGCGTGATACGAGAGGAACCAGTAATCGTCGCCGTAATGCGGTGCGATGCTGTCCATCAACTCGGCGATCTGATGTTTCTGTCCGATACGGCCGGAAGCGGCGAGCAGGCCATTCGGATTGGCGGCAATCGAAATCACAAGCGCGTCGAGCGGCCATGTCGCCAGATGCTTGTAGACAGTGGCGATGGCCGCGTCTGTCTGCCCGGTGGAGGCGAGATCAAAGAGCGCGATGTGGCTCGTCTCGCGGTCCGACAAGCCGCCGGTCATCTCCCTGGCCGCCACCAGGGCTGAGCGCGCGGCAGCGACATTGCCTTCGCGCATCAGCACCTGTGCCTTGCCGGCATGAGCCAACGCAAAGCCTGGGTCAGCGGCAATGGCCGTGTCGTAAGCGGGGAGGGCGCCCGGATAGAACGTCAAAGCTAGTTCGCTGGCCTCCACATAGGCATCGCGCGCCGCGGGAGACGTCGTGGACAAGCCTAAGCCATATCGGTCTGCGAGCATCAAAAACTCCCGAGCGTCGTCCGTCGTGAATACTTACCCTTCCGCGGGGCGCCGCAAAAGTGCCTGGCGATGCGCTGCCGACCCGTGGTGGCTGGCACTTATCACCCGATTTTGTCACCCGATTTTGCCCTCCGGCGGCTGGCGCACCACCCGCTCAAACCGGAAACGGGGGCCCTTTTCAAGTATGACGATACTGTCATAAAAATGAATGCCCTGAGTGTTGCCGAACAAGGCAATCAACTCGGCGTCCACATGCGGGCCGTTGGGGGTTGGACCAACGCCGATGGCAAAATGCGTATGTGGCCAATTCAGAACATCAACCAGCCGCTTCGCATATTCAATAAAGCTCGTCGGGTTCTTCAGCCCGCCGCCATGCACTCTAATGCCAGTATAATAACTTGTATGCGTATCCTCGCACCAATATATACCGCCATCTTTGAGCAGAGGATAGGTCTGTACAAGTGTCAAAATCTGATGATAGTTTTCGTGGCTTCCATCGTCGATTATAATATCGAATTGACTATCGATCGTGCCAGCGAAATTCGTCCAGAAATGCGGCGAGCCTTGATTGCCGATGTGAATTTTTAGATACTCTGTCTCAGTGCATTGTGGGTTTATATCGACGCCATGAACGATTGTTCCTGAACCAAAATACTTACTCCACATCTCGGCGCTTCCGCCATATTGGATGCCGATCTCCAAGATTCTTGGAGCATTACCAACGAACCGCGCAAACCATTTCTCGTAAAGCGGGAGATAATGCGAAAACTTATCGCAGGAAAGTTGGAGCGTGCTGAATATCTCTTGTAAAGTCATGTGTAGCTAAAACATTCCAAGTCATGAGTTGGAGGCGCATAGTCATGTTCGGCTGATCTGAGCGTCAATCGGCCGGGCGGTCCACGCGACGCTTGCCGCCGGGGCTTTGCTGTCAGTTATGGATAAATAGCGGCTTCTGAATTGCGGCAATCCGGCCTTTCGCAGCCTCGACGAGCGATCGCATATAATCCTGATCACTCGTGTATTCGTCACCGGGCCACGGAACCTGGCGCACGAGCGAGGCGCGCGCGATCCAGCATCCAAGATCAATACCAACGCGATCAACGCTCCACGCGACGTTGCTATGCAGCGTTTGGCACATCGCAACATCGGCATTGGCGAGCGCGTTCAGCATCTGCTCGATATATCCCGGTACGTAGTAATTATCGTCGTTGCTCACGCCGATAAACTCGCCGCGGCAGGCGTCCAGACCGAGTTGCCGATACGGATGACCCCACCGGCCGAGCCGCTTGTCGGTTTGAATAAGGCGAACACGTGGCTCGTCCATACTGGTGACGAGCCGCGCAGCACCTTCATTGGGACCATCGGTAACTGCCACCAACTCCCAGTTCTCATGGCGTTGCCGCTTCATCGACAGAATGAACATGTTCAGTCTGTCGGGTGCGTATTTGATACGTACGGCGATAGATACCAGCGGTTCCGGCTCTGGCGTCGCACCGGCTGCTATAAGGAGGCTCTTAAAGAGCCTCCGGTTATAGGTGCCATTCGCAAGCACATTCTTATAGTGTTCCTGACCATTGATCTTCAGCAAGGCGGCAAGCACCGCCTGGCTTCGACCCACGCCGATCTGACATTGGATGATCAAGTATGGCTGATGGTGCCATGCGTTGACGAAGCTGAGTATTTGTCGGGCGTCCTCCACAGTCGGCGGGCGGACGCCAAGGTATTCCTCGGTGGTGTCGTTGAAGATCAGGTTTAGACGCGCTACGACATTGACCTGATCTTTGACGATCGCGAGCTGATCCGGCGCATCCGCCATCGAGATTACCGCGCTGGGACCCGGCAGCGCGGTTTCCTCTATCCGTTGTCGCGACCAGGCTTGCACCTGCATGCACGTCGCTCCATGCGCTCATCTCAACCAGGACCAGACGAAAGTCACTGTCCGCGCACGGAGCCGGATGCGAGATGGTCCTTGCACAGACGAACCTAGTCAAGCGCCCATGTGAGGCCGAGACGCTATGGATGTGGCTGAGGTGATGCTGGACGAGCAGGCGGCGTGAGTGGTGATCGATTGGCGTCACCTGCTCACGATGGTCGGGATGGTGTATCTGGTTGGTGAAGCGGCCATCTTCTGCCAGCTGTCGGGTGGTGACCCGCTAACCGGTTATCAATGGTTTGCGCAGGCCTGGGGGATGCGCCGCGTTGAACGCGATCACTCGAAACGGATCGGCCGATCCCGGACGGGCCGATCGCTTGGTGCATCGCGCCGGCTTCTCAGGCGCAATGACGGCAATCGAGCCCCGCAGCCGCTCCCGATAAAGGCTATCAGGAGATTAAAGCTTGGTCGCGACGGTGTTGAAGACCGAGCTCAGATTCGTCCCGACGAGCTGGAACGCCGCGATCGCGGCAACCGCAATCAGCGCGGCGATCAGGCCGTATTCGATGGCGGTTGCGCCGTCTTCGTTCTTGGCGAGCATCTTCAGAGTGGTGAGCATGAAACGTACCCCTTTGCTGGTTGACGGGGCGATAATGTGCTGCGAACCTAAACAAGTAGTAAATGAAGGGTCGCTGGCGGGGTTAATTGCCGGTATTTTAAACTTTCGCCGAGGACCCCAAGCTGTACTGTATTTAATTAGGGTTAGATAGAATAGCGTCCGCGATCACTCCGCGAAGTAGAAATATCGACGGTGACAAGCGGTTCCTCCGCGGCCTTGTTTTCAACGGGATTGGAGAAAAGCAGCGCGTCCCCTGAAGATTAACGGGCGCAATAGGCAGACAAAATGCCCTCGGCTGAGCGCCGATGCGGGACGGAGATTTTTACAGCTTTGTCCCGACGGCGTGGAACACGGTGCTCAGATTGGCCCCCACGAGCAAAAACGCTGCGATTGCGGCAATGCGATCAGCGCGGCGATCAGCCCATACTCCACCGCGGTCGCGCCGCCTTCACCGCCGGGCCGCCGCCTCCATCGTCGACACATAGCCGCCTCTCCGATCAGGCAAAATGAGTGTCTTTGGTATCGAAGGCAGGCGACACGCTTTAAGCGCCCAGCATTGCGGTAACTTGTGCCAGGGTGCGGATGCGGGCATACATTTTCATCGCCTTGTCGAGGCTGTAGGTGTGTGCCGCTGCATCACCGCCCCAGCAGCATTCGCGCGCCACCACAGAGGCAATATCGCGGTTGAAGGCTTCGCGCACGCTGGTTTCGACGCCACGGTTGGTCGCGCCGCCGCCGATGATGATCACGTCGCGTCGCAGCATGTGCAGCAACTCGGCGACGCCGGTGCCGTAAAAGGCGCTAGGGCGGCGCTTCAGGAACACATAATCCTCCGGCCGTGGGGCGATCTCGTCGGGGAAGCCGGCTTCGGGCGTCCCCTCGACGCCATTGGTCAGCGGTGGCACGCCGGTTTCCGCCGACAGGTCGGTCGGTAGCATCACGACATCGGCTCCGTCGGCGCGGCTGACCGGTGTCGTATAGATGATCGGAATGCCGGCGCCGCGGGCGGTCGCGATGAGCCGAACCCAGGCATCGAGTACCGGTTGCATCGCAGCGCGACGGGCTGGATCTGCCGGCGTCAGCGCGCGGCGGCACACGTCATAGGCGATCAGCGCCGTGCGCTGCCGATCGATGCGTTCCGCGTCCGCCATTCCTTCATCTCCCCGTGTTGAGGCCGCGACGCCGAGCGTAAGCCGCCGCGGCGCGCAAGCCTACCGTGGAGACGCCGGTCAGCGCGAGATGGCTTCGAGGCGGAGCCCCGTGGTACGCGGTCCCATGGTCGCGATCACCAGAAACACGATAAACATCGCCCCGGCGATGAAGATGAAAACGCCGGTATTGCCGTAGTTGCGCAGGCAGAACGCGATTATGAAGCCGATGAAGATCGTGCTGAACCTGCTCCAGCCATAAGTGAAACCCACGGCGCGCGCCCGGATGCGGGTTGGATACAGCTCGGACTGGTAGGCGTGCAGCGAATAGGCCATGACGGTGTTGCAGAACGCGACGGCGGCGCCGCACAGCATCACCGCGATCACCGCTGTCTGAACCGCAAACAGGAGGCCGAACACGGCTATCCCCAGTGCGGCAAAGGCGAGTTGCCATTTGCGCTCGCAGCGATCGGCAAAGCGGGTCGCGGCAAAGGCGCCGAGCGGGTTGGCCGCGACGATGACAACCGTGTAGGCCAGTGACTTCGTAACGTTGATTCCCTGCGCCAGCAGCAGGGTCGGGACCCAGCTGGTGAACCCGTAATAACCAACCGTCTGCAATAGCTGAAAGACGATCAGCATGACTGTGCGATTGCGATAGGGCACCTGAAACATCTCGACAAAGGCACCGTCCTGGGCTTCGACTTCCTCCTCGATGCTTTCCGGCGGCGGCAGCGGGCGGCCGGTGCCGGCTTCGACGCGCGCCTCGATCATCCGGGTGATGCGGTCGGCCTCTTCGCGTCGGCCACGCTGCGCCAGCCAGCGCGGCGATTCCGGCAGGCCGAGGCGCAGGAACCAGGCAATGATCGCACCGCTCGCGCCGATAATCGCGACCCATCGCCAGCCCTCGATCCCGAATGGCGCTTCCGGTACCAGCGCCCAGGCGAGAAGTGCGGTAATCGGGTAGGCCGTGGTGCCGATCAGCGAGGTGAACGCGAAGGCCTTGCCGCGCCGTCCGACCGGCACGAGTTCGGATAGGTAGGTGTCGATCGTGACGAACTCGACTCCGATGCCGATGCCGGCGAGAAAGCGCCAGCAAACCAGCCCGACCTCGCTTGACTGCAAGGCCATCGCGAAGGTGCAGAGCGAGTACCAGACAAGCGCGAAGGTGAACACCGTGCGCCGCCCGAAATGGTCGCACAGCGGGCTCAGTCCTTGGGTGCCGATAAACATCCCGGCGAAGGTCGCGGCGATCAGGCTGGCATAGCCGTGAACGTCGAAAAATCCCTGCGTCGTCGGGACCATCAGCCCGGCCTTGTAGAGACCCGGCGCGATAAACGAGATCAGCCCGTTATCGAAAACATCGAAAAACGCGCCGAGCGCCAGCAGCACGATGAACCGCCGCAGATACCCGGATGGCGGCAAGCGGTCCATCCGCGCGGCGATCGTCGGGCTCAGCACGCCGGCCGAAACGGCAGCAATCTCCGCCATTGGCGGGCCCTCCCATATTCATTATGGCTGGCGCGTTTTTTTGCGCCTTCTCAGGGAGGCTACCGCCGTGTTGCCGGCTTAAACCAGCTAAATCTTGGTGGGTACTTTAGCGCTGCAGCTTGGCGACGAGCGGCAGGATCGTGTGTTGGATGTCGTCGGTGGTCAGCGGGCCGACATGCTTGTAGCGAATGCGCCCGGTGGCATCGACGATAAAGGTCTCCGGTACGCCGTATACCCCCCAGTCAAGCCCGACCCGGCCGGTATCGGCGCCGATCAGCGTGTAGGGGTTGCCCAGCGAGGCGATCCAGGCGGCGCCCGCCTCTTTCTTGTCCTTGTAGTCGACGCCGTAGATCGGGACTTTCTTGGCCTTCGCCAGCTCGTTCAGGACCGGGTGTTCTTCGCGACAGGGGACGCACCACGAGGCGAAGAAATTGATCAGGCTGACATGCCCCTTGAGGTCGGCGGCGCCAATGCCGGGCTGCTTATCGTCGAGGGGCGGCAGCACAGTGGCGGGGGCCGGTTGATCGATCAGCGGCGACGGCAGCACCAGCGTATCCGTGTAGAGCTCCTCGTAAAACCCGACGACGAGCACCACGAACACCAGCACTGGCAGGATGAAAAGCCAGCGGCGCATCATTCTGCCGGCTGTATCTCCGCCGCGGCGATCAGCCGGGCGCGTCGGGCCGGCGCACCGACTCGATGGCGCCGGTCGCTCAGCGATATCAGCCCACCCAGCGCCATCGCCGCGCCGCCCAGCCATATCCAGGGCACCAGCGGATTGTAGTAGAGGCGCAGTGTGTAGCCGCCCTTGCCGTCGGCATCGCCAATCACGGCATAAACATCGGACAACAGATCGGTGCGGATCGCGACATCGGTCTGGTTGCCGTTTTCGACCGGGAAGAATCGTTTCTCCGGATGCATCTCGGTGATCTGGCGGCCGTCGCGCATGAGGCGCATATCGGCACGGGTGGCGGTATAATCCGGCCCCTGAACGTCATGCACGGCGTCGAGCGCGATTGTGTACCCGGCAATCGGAAATGTCTGGCCGGGCTTGCCGCTGACAATCGACTCAACCGTCCAGGCGGTCGAGCCGGTAATGCCGGCGAGGGTAATCGCCATTCCGGCATGCGCAAAGGTCATGCCCCAGGCAGCCCGTGGCAGGCGCACGGCGCGGCGGACGATGGTGGAAAGCGGCTCGGAAAACAGCCGCACGCGCTCGCTCCACTCGACAACCGTGGCGGTGAACAGCCATGCCGCAATGCCGAGACCGCACGCGGCGGCGACAGAACTCACGCCGGCCAGCCACAGCGTTGCGACGGCGGCAACCGCCGTCGCAAGAAACGCGAATTTGAGCCGCGCCAGTGCCGCGGCGAGGTCGCCGCGCTTCCAGGGCAGCATCGGTCCCACCGCCATCGCAATCAGCAGCGGTATCATCAGCGGCTTGAAGGTCGCCGCGTAGAAGGGCGGCCCCACCGAGACCTTCTCGTGTGCCACGACGTCGAGCAGCAGCGGATACAGGGTGCCGATCAGGACCGTCGCCGCCGCCGTGGTCAGCAGCAGATTGTTGAGCAGCAGGCCGCCCTCACGGGAAATCGGCGCAAACAGGCCGCCGCCGACCAGCGACGGCGCGCGCCAGGCGAACAGCGCCAAGGCGCCCCCGGTATAGAAGCTCAGCAGCAACAGGATGAAGACGCCGCGGCGCGGATCGGAAGCAAAGGCATGCACTGAGGTCAGGACGCCCGAGCGCACCAGGAAGGTGCCAAGCAAGCTCAGCGAAAAGGTGATGATCGCCAGCAGGATCGTCCAAGTCTTCAGCGCCTCGCGCTTTTCGACGACAATTGCCGAGTGCAACAGCGCCGTGCCGACCAGCCACGGCATGAACGAAGCGTTCTCGACCGGGTCCCAATACCACCAACCGCCCCAGCCCAGCGTGTAATAGGCCCACCAGCTGCCCATCGCGATGCCGATCGTCAGCGCACACCAGGCCGCCAACGTCCACGGCCGCACCCAGCGTGCCCAGGCCGGATCGACGCGGCCCTCGATCAGCGCGGCGATCGCGAAACAGAATGAGATCGAGAATCCGACATAGCCGAGATAGAGGCAGGGCGGGTGAAAGGCGAGGCCGCGATCCTGCAGAATCGGGTTGAGGCCGGCGCCATCCGCCGGCACCGGAAAAAGCCGCAGGAACGGGTTCGAGGTCAGCAGGATGAACAGCAGGAAGCCGACCCCGATGATGGCC
Source organism: Alphaproteobacteria bacterium (assembly GCA_019240125.1). Taxonomy (GTDB): domain Bacteria; phylum Pseudomonadota; class Alphaproteobacteria; order ATCC43930; family CGMCC-115725; genus DATARH01. The sequence goes on along the minus strand of JAFAYW010000282.1, from coordinate 21,414 downwards.
TGCACCGCCAGCACCCGCGCCCGCAATCCGGGCGGCAGGTTGCGGCCGAACAAGGCTACCGCCGCGCCGAACAGCGACAGCATGAAGACCCACAGCAGCATCGAGCCTTCGTGGTTGCTCCACACCCCGGTGATTTTGTAGAGCAGCGGCTTCATGCTGTTGGAGTTCTCGGCGACGTTCGCCAGTGAGAAATCCGACACGGCATAAGCGTGCATCAAGGCGAAGAACGCGGTTGCGATAAACACGAATTGCAGGACGGCGGCGGGCCGCGCCCAGCCTGTCAGCAGCGCGTTCCGGCGCGCCGCGCCGACCAGCGGCACGACCGACTGCAAGGCCGCGACGCAGAGCGCCAGCACCAGCGAAAAATGCCCGATTTCGTCGATCATAAGAGCACGTATAGCACAGTGGCGACGCCCCGTTTTTGCCCGCTGCAGGGATGCGACAACACGCGTCGGCTATTTTGGAAAATTGGCCGCATCGCGCGCCGAGCCGGTCAGTTCGAGAATGTGCATTCCGTTATTGGCACGGTCGACGATGTAAATATACCCGCGATCATCGACCTCGACATTGTTGGTCTGTATCACCTTGGCGCAATGCTCGGTGCCATCGTCGCGGGTGGCACAGCGCTTGTCGCTGCGTTCGGTGATCGCGGGGATATACGAGGCGATTTCCTTGGGGTGATACGGATCACGCACGTCAACGGCGCGCAGCCCGGCGTTGAAATGCGCGAAGAACATGACCCGCTTATAATAGATCGGCGTCATGTTTTCGTTCGATGAGTGGGTACCGAAACGGCCGCCCCGGCTGCAGAAATCACCCGATGCCTCCGGCACGCCCCAGGTCGCGACCGAGACCGGCCGGTTTTCCACCGTGATATCGACAAACCATACAAACTGCCGCGCCTCCTGGCATTCGTTCTTGATCTGCTCGTCGGTGATTACGACGAAATTGCGCCGCTTACCGACTTTGTCCTTGGCGAATTCGGCGATTGGCACGTCGAGCATCGGGAAGGCCGTGTGTGCGCCATTGAGCGGTGACATCTGGTAACGGCCGACCTCCGGGTAGCGCAGATCGTCGTCGGTCGGCTCTTTCGGCCCGTTCAGTAACTTCTCGCGATCGACGATCTGCATGATGCCGCCGTCGTTGGTGCCGTAGCCGAAATACACACGGTTGGCGCTGGGCACCGAGATCATTCCGTGCAGCATCGTCGGGACGGCGCCGGGGGCGTTCGGCTGTTGCCCCGGCAATCCGAAATCGCGAATCTTGGTCGGGTGCGCGGGGTCGCTCAGATCCCATATCTGGGTCATTCGCGGCACGCGCCACCCCGGCTCGCCGGTCACGAGGTAGGCGATGCCGCTGTCGCATTCCCAGAAATTCTTATGTGTGCCCTTCAGGCCCTCGACGATGCGGGTGACGAGTTTCGGGTGACTCGGATCGGTCGTATTCCAGATTTCCTGCGCCGAATTACCAAATGGACGCAGCAGGTAGACGGCATTCGGGTCGCCCTTCGGCAGGGATTTACCGTCGCATACCCGCACCATCTGGGCACCGCCGGCTTCGTAATTGCCAGGCTCGCCGGGAATATGGGCGAGGTATTTGGGGTTCTGCGGATCGGTCACATCGACCAGTGAGGTGCCGTTATACTCGGCTTGCCCGGTGATCGGGTTGACCGGCTGAGGCACCTCATCGGTACCGCCGTGATGCCCGATATAGGCGATCCACCGGCCGAATTGCTGATGCACCAGCGGCTGGTAAGCGCTGCGGCCCTGCAGATCGCTATAGCCGACCAGCCGCATATTGGTCGCCTCGGGCTTTTCCTGGGCGATGGCGAGTCCAGTGGTCGCCAAGAGCAGGGTCGCGGCAAGCGCGGCAGCGGAACGGATCACGGCGGGTCTCCCGAGCGGTCTTGATTTTGGCGCAGAATATTGGGGCAAGGCCGCTTCCTGCAATGCTCCTTGGAACGGGCGGGCGCGCGCGGCATGCTGCGGGCCAGACAGCAGCGAATAGTCAGAGGATGAGCAATGGCCGAGGTGGCGATTCCGGCGCGGTTCGAAATTGAGACGCGCGACATTGAGTTTATCCGGCACGGCGACACGCCGCTGCTGGGCCGGCTGTATCAGCCGAAGGGCCAGGGGCCGTTCCCGGCGCTGCTTGATGTGCACGGCGGGGCGTGGGCATCGGGCGATCGGCTCAACAACGCACCGCTAGACGAAGCCTTGGCGAAAAGCGGCATTGTCGTGCTGGCGATCGATTTCCGCATGCCGCCGCAGCATCGCTATCCGGCCTCGATCGCGGACATCCATTACGCGATCCGTTGGCTCAAGGCGCATGCAACCGAGTTCAACAGCCGGCGCGATCTCGTATCGGCGCTCGGAACATCCAGCGGCGGGCACCAACTTCTGCTCGCGGCGCTGAAGCCAAAGGAACCGCGCTACGCGGCGCTGTCCTCATCCGAGGATGCGAGCCTGCCCTACATCGTGCTGTGCTGGCCGATCTCCGATCCGCTGGCGCGTTATCGCATGGTCAAGGAAAAGGGCAACGCCAACCTCGTCAAAGCGCACGACGCGTACTGGGCCTCGGAAGCCGAGATGGAGGAGGGCAACCCGCAGCTGATCCTCGAACGCGGCGAGGCGGTGACCCCGCTGCCGCCTGCGATCGTCGTGCAGGGCACCAGCGACGACAACGTCACACCCGACATGGCCGACCGGTTTGCCGCTGCCTATCGCGCGCGCGGCGGCAGTCTCGACCTGCACAAATTCGACGGACAGCCGCACACTTTCATCATGCGCGACCCCGCCAGCGACGCCTCGCGCCGGGCCACCGAACAGCTGCGCGATTTCATTCTTCGGCAGGCCAAGGCTTGATGGTCAGGGCGTCTCGCGGCTCGCATCGTCAGATGCTCGCATCAGCGTGATCTCGATCCGCCGGTTTTTGGCGCGACCCTGAGGATTGTCGGAGCCGTCCGCGTTGTGGTTTGGCGCCATCGGACGGGTCCGGCCATAGCCTTTTTCGACAAACTCCGCCGGCCGTTTGCCGCCATGCGCGGTCAGCCAGCCTCCGACGGCGTCGGCGCGCTGCTGCGATAGTTTCTGATTGTCGTCGTCGTTGCCGTTCGAATCGGTATGACCGGCAATCACAACGTCACGCGTGTGGGTATCGGCGATCAGCTGGGCGATATCCTGCAATTCGCTGTCGGCTTCCGCTTGCAGCGACGCGCCGTTCAGCCCGAACAGATCATCGGCCGCAACGACAAGCCGAAAGCCATGGTCGATGCTCTCGACATGCAGCGCGGCTTTCAATTGCGCCAGACTGCGCGGCGCGTGTCTGCTAAGGGGTGCGGGGCTTGCCGGTGGCGCGGCTGGCGCGGCCGCGGATGGTGCCGCCGTCACCGGTGAGGGCGCTGCCGGGGTTATCGGCGCCGGCTGGGGTGGCCGCGCCGGCGTGGCGGCCGGAGGCGTAGCGGCCTGAGGCGTTACGGTTTGAGGCGTTACGGTTTGAGGCGGCGGGGCGGCCAGCGGCGACGGTGCCGCGTTGGCGGCCGATGGCGGCGTCCCCGACCTGCTGTCAGCCACCGCGTTCATTGGCACGAGGCGCGATCGATCGATCGGGGAGGTCGTGACAGACGACGCATCGGCCGAGCTATCGTCCGACGGGGTAGGCCGCAGCGATAAGGTCAGCACGGGCCATGTTTCGAACGGGTTGTCGGCCGTGCCGCCCGAACCGCTGTTTGACGTGAGGGTCAACGGGGACTTCGCATCGAGGCTCTGGCAGGGAAACAGGAGCTGCCCGCTGATGCGGTTGTCTGGCGGAATCGTCAGCTCGGAATTGCCGGCTGGCGGTCGCACGGCCGCTCTCGCGCCTTGCGCATCGCCCAGCATCAGCCCGTTTTTGCGGTTGAGCAGAATGGGCTTTTCATTGCCATTGGCCGCGAGGAACGAGACGAGGCAACCGTTCGGCGTCGCCTCGGCGCGCGAGATCGAGAGGGTTACACCATCAGGGTGCTCGGCTTGGGCGAGTACCGGCGCATGGTCGCTGCCCGCTCTGGCGGCGATCACCGCACGGAAAGCAGGAATGTCGTCATTGGGGTTATCGGTCGTGCCAATGCCATCGTTGACCGAAATCACCAGCTGGCGACCGCCGGGATCCGGAGGCCCGACAAATACGAGCTGTCCCCTGACCTGGGAGCCCGCCGCGATGCGCAGCTCCGGGTTGTCGCTCGGAGGGTTGAGATAGTGGACCCCGCGCGCGCCGTCCTTGAGAACGAAGCTGCGTCTGGCGTTGAGCACGATGTCGCGCGGGCTGGGATTGGCGATTGTCACCGCAAGCACAATGGAATCGTCGCGCGCCTGGATCGCCTCTATCAGGATCGATGAGCCGTCAGGATGCGTGAGGCGTCCCGGCACGGTGATGCCGTCCGCCCGTCCACCGACCGGCAGCAGCGAGGCATCGGCAAACAACGCTAGAAACGCAAGAATGAAGAGACGGCGCATGGGCAAGGCGGGAGCCTGATCGAGGCGGACCGCATTGACATAGCACGTTTGTTGTCAGCCGCGCCGCCTCATGCCGTCACAGGCAAACGCCATTCTGTCAGTGGGCCGGCGGCAGGTCGCGCGTCCATGGCGGCCGCCTCTCGCGCGCCATCTTAAGGAACTTGTCGCGCTGCGCCGGGGTGAGAGCCGACAGAAAGGTCAGTGTATCTTTGGTGATGTCGCGCTGAAACAAGCGCCGACGCTCGGCGGCTTCGTCGAAGAACTGATCGATCTTGGTATGGTCGGGCGCCGGTTTGCCAATCTCTTCCCAAGCATTCGCGATAAGCGGCCCCACTTCCTGACGCATCAGCTGATTGCGCTCGCGCATCGCCAGCGAATACTGCTGAAACGCCGTGCGTTGCTGCGGCGTCAGATCGAGATCCTGGCGGAGTTCGCCAAGCCAGTTTCCGGGATGCGGCGGCCACTCCGGCGGCGGGTGTAGCCGTATCCAAAGCGCACCCCCAATGAAGAAGGCGTTCAGGACGGCGGAGACGATCAGCAGCCCCGTCAGCAGGCGGTGTCGCGACCAGCCGGTCCTGACAGTGACGCCAGCCATGGTCGAACTCACGTTTGGGCGCCGTCGTTCAGCTCACGCAGGAAGTTACTGGAGGGGTCAAGCAGTTCGTGCAACCCGTCCCCCTCGGCTGACTGTTCAGTCGGACTTAGCGAGCGTGACGTATCGACCCCGAGAGTAAAGCCCAGCCAGCTCGCCACTGCCATTGCGGCGACAAAGCTGCCCCAGCCGGCCCACTCGCCGAGCGCCCGCATGGTGCGGAGGCGCGGCTGCAATGCGATGACATTGCCATCCTGTTTTTCCGGCACCAGCGCGATCGCGCGTGTCAGGATGGTTTCTGGGACAGCCTCACCGGAGCCGTCGGCCGCCGCGCCTGCCGCCGCTATATCGGAATGCAGGAAGGCATCATGCGCGAGCCACTCGGCGACGAGCGCCTGATCCTCTTCGTCTAGTCGCTGATCGGCGGCCGCGGCCAGCGTCAGAAAACGCTCCGCCTCGATGTCGTCCGTCTCGCGCGCACGGCTCAGACGCCAGATTTCGCCATCTGACCGATCGGGCGCAGCAGCCTGCGGCAAACGAATAACCTGACCTACCATACTCTCCTCACGCCCTATTCTACGGCGAAAGAAACGCCAGTATCCCCGCAACCTGCGGTTCGCGCATACCTAGTTTAAATCTGCTTTGAAGTGAGCCCGCAACTTGACCATTGCCTTGTGGTGCGCGCTGCGCACGGTCTGAGCGTCAATGCCCAGCGCCTTGGCAACTTCCGCGACATCCATCTCGCGATCGTACAGCATTGCCAGGATCTCGCGCTGCCGCGGCGACAACAATGCCTCCGGCAACTTCAGCTTCTGTACCGGCTCGACCGCGTCCACCGCGAGATGCGCCTCCGGAACCGCGTCGAGCGGTACCGATTCAGCGCGGCGTCGTCGCAACGCATCACGCGCCGTGCTGCGGGCAACGATTGTCAGCCACGTCGAAAGCCCGGCGCGCGTTGGATCATAAGTCCGCAGCAGGCGAAAATTATCCTTACACAGGCGAACGAAGACTTCCTGCGTCAGGTCCTCCAGGTCGCCTGACGTTTGGCTTACTGCCCGCACCGCGGCGACGATCAGACCGCCAAAGCGCCGGACAAAGGCCTCCCAAGCCGTCTTCTCGCCGCTGAATAGCGCCTCGGGAAGGGCATCGTTCGCCAATCAGCCCACCTTGCGGCCCCGCGTCCGCTCAGGAAAGGCTGGAGAAGAAGTCATTCCCCTTGTCATCCACGATGATGAAGGCCGGAAAGTCGACGACTTCGATCCGCCAGATCGCTTCCATCCCAAGCTCGGGATATTCCAGCACCTCGATCTTCTTGATACAGGCCTCGGCAAGCCGCGCCGCCGAACCGCCGATCGAGCCGAGATAAAAGCCGCCGTATTTCTGGCAGGCTTCGCGTACGTCGGGGCTGCGATTGCCCTTGGCCAATGTCACAAAGCTGCCGCCGGCGGCCATGAAGGGACCGACATAGCTGTCCATGCGGCCCGCCGTGGTCGGACCGAACGAGCCCGAGGCATACCCCGCCGGCGTTTTGGCCGGCCCCGCGTAGTAGATCGGGTGATCTTTCATGTATTGCGGCAGGCCCTCGCCGCGATCGATGCGCTCCTGCAACTTGGCGTGAGCGATGTCACGGGCCACGATCAGCGTGCCGGTCAGGCTGACCCGTGTCTTGATCGGGTGCTGCGACAGGGTGCGGCGGATTTCGTCCATCGGCTGCCGCAGATCGATCTTAACGACGTTGGTGCTGAGCTGGTCTTCATCGATCTCGGGCAGGTACTGCGCCGGATTGGTTTCGAGCTGCTCGAGAAACACGCCGTCGGCGGTGATCTTGCCGAGGATCTGGCGATCGGCGGAGCATGACACGCCGATTCCGATTGGCAGACTGGCGCCATGCCGCGGCAGGCGGATGACGCGTACGTCGTGGCAGAAGTACTTGCCGCCAAACTGCGCGCCGATACCCGTGTTGCGGGTCAATTCCAAGACCTCGGCTTCGAAATCGCGGTCGCGATAAGCCTGTCCGTATTTGTTGCCGGAGCTCGGCAATGTGTCGAGATAGCGGCAGCTCGCGAGCTTGACCGTCTTGAGGTTCATCTCGGCTGAGGTGCCGCCGATCACGATCGCCAGGTGATAGGGCGGGCAGGCGGCGGTGCCGAGAGTACGGATGCGTTCATCGATGAATTTCAGCATCGCCTTCGGGTTCAGGATTGCCGGCGTGGCCTGGAACAGAAAGCTCTTATTGGCCGAACCGCCGCCTTTGGCGATGTAGAGAAGTTTGTACTTGTCGCCGGGCTCGGCATAGAGGTCGATCTGCGCCGGTAGATTGTCACCGGTATTGACCTCCTCATACATCGAAAGGGGCGCGACCTGGCTGTAGCGCAGATTGGTCTCGGTATACGTGCGGCGGATACCCTCGGAGATCGCCGCCGCGTCATCAAACCCGGTCCAGACCAGCTGGCCCTTTTTGCCCATGACAATCGCGGTGCCGGTGTCCTGGCACATCGGCAATACCTTGCCGGCGGCGATATTTGCGTTTTTCAGCAGATCGTAGGCAACGAACCGGTCATTTCCCGAAGCTTCGGGGTCTTCGAGGATGCGGCGCAATTGTGCCAGATGGCCCGGCCGCAGCAGATGCTGGCAATCGATATAGGCCTGGCGCGACAGCTGGGTCAGCGCCTCGGGCCCGACCTTGAGGATTTTCTGCCCCTCGAAAGTGCCCGTCGAGACGTAGTCTCCGGTGAGCTTGCGGTATGGCGTTTCGTCGTCGCCCAGCGCAAACAGCTCGTGAAACGCCGCGTCGCTCATGCCGAACTCCCAAACCGGTAAGCCGCGCAGAATCGTCCTTTACTCGCGCGCGTCAAGACGTAACGGCACGGGTCAGCAAGGGTACGAAACAAAGCGGCCCACACAATAGCGCCTTGCCCGCACTTGATTCCGGCATCGACGGAGGCCTTGCTCAGAACAAATGAAAGCGCGGATGGCGGGGTCAGGCCCCGCCAGCGCGTAACCGAAGCGACGGTAACGTCGATCCCCAGGGCAGTACGTTCAGGGCAGTACGGTTTTATTCCGCTGCCGCAGCGCGGGAGGCGCGTTTGCGGTCATTACTGTCGAGCAGACGCTTGCGCAAGCGGATCGCCTTGGGCGTCACCTCGACCAGCTCGTCGTCCTCGATATACGCGATCGCCTCTTCGAGACTCATCTGCAGCGGCGGCGTCAGCCGAACCGCCTCGTCTTTTGAGGTGGTGCGGATATTAGTCAGTTGTTTGCCCTTGATCGGATTGACCTCAAGGTCATTGCCGCGGCTATGCGCGCCGATGACCATGCCGGGGTAGACTGCCTCGCCCGGCGACACGAACATCGCACCGCGCTCTTCGAGGTTCCACAGCGCATAAGCGACCGCCGCGCCACTCGCGGTCGATATCAGAACCCCATTGGTTCGCCCTTCGACCGAGCCCTTGTAGGGGGCGTAGCCGTGGAAGAGGCGGCTCATGATGCCGGTGCCGCGCGTATCGGTCAGGAACTCGCCATGATAGCCGATAAGGCCCCGGGTCGGGACGTGGAAGGTGATCCGCACCTTGCCACCGCCCGATGGCCGCATCTCCTGCATCTCGGCCTTGCGGCGGCTCATCTTGTCGACGACGACGCCGGAGAATTCCTCATCTACATCGACATAGACTTCTTCGATGGGTTCAAGGCGCTGCCCGGTCGCCGCATCGGTGCGCAATAGGACACGCGGCCGGGAGATCGATAATTCGAAGCCTTCCCGCCGCATCTGCTCGATCAGCACGCCGAGCTGCAATTCACCGCGCCCCGATACCTCCACGGCGTCTTTCTGGGCGCTTTCCTGCACCTTGATCGCGACATTGCCCTCCGCCTCGCGGCGCAGCCGATCCACGATCATGCGCGAGGTGACCTTGGAGCCTTCGCGGCCGGCGAGCGGACTGTCATTCACCGAAAAGGTCATCGCCAGCGTCGGCGGATCGATCGGGTCGGAGGGCAATGCCTCCATCACCTCGGTGGCGCAGATCGTGTCGGCAACCGTGGTTTGCGCCAGCCCCGCGATCGCGATGATATCACCGGCCCGGGCTTCCTCGATGGGGCGACGGTCGAGCCCGCGGAAGGCCAGCAGTTTGGTAAGCCGCGACTGCTCAATCGCGCGGCCATCGCGGCTTAGCGATTTCACCGGCATGTTGAGTCGGGCAACACCGGAAAAGATGCGGCCCGTCAGGACGCGGCCGAGAAACGGGTCGTAATCGAGGGTCGTCGCCAGCATCGCAAACGGCGCATCCTCGTTCGCGATGGGTGCCCGCACATGCGATACGATCAGATCGAACAGCGGCGACAGATCCTTGCGGGGCTCATCGAGATCGGCGACTGCCCAACCGTCGCGTCCCGAGGCGAATAGCGTCGGAAAATCGAGCTGCTCCTCATTCGCGTCGAGCAGTGCGAACAGATCGAAGACCTCGTTGTGGACTTCGGCGACCCGCGCGTCAGGGCGGTCCACCTTGTTGATCACGACGATGGGTTTGAGCCCGCGCGCCAGCGCCTTGGCGACCACGAACTTGGTCTGCGGCATCGGCCCTTCGGCCGCATCGACCAGGACCAGCACGCCATCCACCATACTGAGGATGCGTTCAACCTCGCCGCCGAAATCGGAGTGACCCGGCGTATCTACGATGTTGATCCGGATATCGCGCCAATCGACCGAGGTACATTTGGCGAGAATCGTGATACCGCGTTCGCGCTCTAATTCGTTCGAATCGAGAGCGCGTTCGGCGACCTGCTGATTGGCGCGAAACGAGCCGCTCTGGCGCAACAACTGGTCGACCAGTGTCGTCTTGCCATGATCGACATGCGCGATGATGGCGATGTTACGGATGTCCATGGAACCCTGAAAAATAAGCGGCAACCGCCGACGGTCACACTACCCCGGCGGTTGCGACAAGTTCGTGAAGCGAAGCCTCCGGCCGCGCGCCGACATGGCTGATGATCTCAGCCGCGCATAGGCTGCCGATTGCCCCGCACGTGGGGAGGGGCAGGCCCTGGGTCAAGCCGTAGAGGAAGCCAGCGGCATAAAGATCGCCGGCGCCCGTGGTATCCACGACACGATTCACCGGTGCGGCAGCGACCTGATGCGTCAGATTATCCGCCAGTATAATGCTGCCGTGCTCGCTCCGGGTCAGCGCAGCGATTTCGACATGGCCGCGCACCGCATGGGCTGCCCTGAAGAAATCATCGGTCTCGTAGAGCGAGCAAATTTCGGCTTCGTTGGCAAAGAGAATGTCGACATTCCCCGCGACGAGGTCGCGAAAAGCATCGCGATGCCGGCCGACACAGAACGGATCAGAAAGGCTCAGCGCAACCTTCCTTCCCGCGTTATGAGCGGCGGCAGCGGCCTTGCGAAAGGCTTCCTGCGCCCGTGGCGGGTCGAACAGATAGCCCTCGAGATAGGTGACCTGCGCAGCGGCGATCAGATCGACGTCGATATCCTCCGGCCCGAGATCGACGCAGGCACCAAGAAAGGTCCCCATCGTGCGTTGCCCGTCCGAAGTCACCATGATCAGGCAGCGGGCCGTGCCGGCGCCGTGATCCGCCGATGGCGTCGTGAACTGCACGCCGATCGCCGTGATGTCGTGGCGGAATACGTCGCCGAGAAGATCGTTGCGCACCTTGCCGATATAGCCGCCCTTACCGCCGAGCGAAGCGATGCCGGCCATCGTGTTGCCGGCCGAGCCGCCCGAGCTTTCGATCGCCGGGCCGATCTTCTGATAGAGCGCCTCGGCGCGTTCAGCGTCGATCAGCGTCATGGCGCCTTTGGCGAAGCCTTCCGCCGCGAGAAACTGCTCGTCGGAATGCGCGATGACATCAACAATCGCGTTGCCAATGCCGACGACATCAAGAGCCGCGGACTTCATGTCGATCCTCACCGATTGCGAAAGGCGGCGGAGTATACGGGCGGCGCGCGACGCGGCAACCCGCTTACCCGCAGAACCGCGATGAGAGCCTGCCCACGGCCAGACACTCGGATGGAAAGAGTCTAGAACGCGCCATGCTCACCGCCCTCTATCGCGCGATCGCCGACCTCGGAAACCCTGCATTGCGCCGCATCATCACGATGAGCCTTTCGCTCGCTGTAGCCGGTTTCATGGTTTTATGGGTGGGACTGGCGATCCTGCTCGGTCATGTCACGCCATCCGGCTGGCGCTACGTCGATTGGACTGTCGATCTGCTGGGCGGGCTGACCGTGCTGGCCCTCACCTGGCTGCTGTTTCCCGCGGTCGGGACCTTGGTCATGGGATGCTTCCTTGACCGAATCGCTCGAGAAGTGGAGGCCGCGGATTATCCACTGCTGCCCTCGGCGCGTCCGGTATCGGTGGCCGTGACCCTGACGGCCATGCTTCGCCTCACGGCTGCCACGATCATCCTTAACCTATTGGCACTGCCGCTTTATCTGCTTTTCCCGGTGGCCAATGTCGTGATCTTCGCCGCGCTGAACGGATATCTGCTGGGGCGTGAGTATTTCGAGGTGGTTGCCTTGCGCCGATTGGAGCCGGTATCAGTGCGGCGGGTACGCCACCGGCTTGCGATACGGTGGTATATCGGAGGGGTTGTCATCGCCGGGCTTTTTGCGGTGCCTGTCGTGAACCTGATTGCGCCGGTGGTCGCGACCGCGTTCATGGTGCACCTGTTCGAAGGGTGGCGCCGTACCGTGCCGCACCTTACCGCGTTTTGATCCAGTTTCGATCGGGCGTAACTCCCGCCTGTTCTCGCAGTCATTGACGGAATTCACCCATGTTCAGCCGCAAGAAATCCGAAACAGAGGACCGTAAAATGTCGGATTCATCTGATGATCTGGGGATTCCGATGAAGCCGGCGCGGACGCCGGCCCAGAGCGGCAATGTCGCGCCGTTGCCGCGGACCCCGGCACCCGTGCCACCGCGCGTCCCTGATCCGCCGCGCCCGATGCCGGAAGCAGCGCGCGTGCCCGACCCGACACCGCGTCCGGCGCCACCGCCACCGGCAATGCCCGCTGTGTCCTCAGCCCCGCGCCTTAGCGACTCCGACGTGCGCAAGCTGATTGTCGGCCGTGAGATCTCGCTCTCCGGCGAGATCAATTCGTGCGACAAGCTCATCGTCGAAGGCAGCGTCGAAGCGAACCTGCAGAACTGCCGCGATGTCGATATTGCTGAGTCCGGCCTCTTCAAGGGCTCGGCAACTGTCGAGGATATCGAGGTACGTGGCCGCTTCGAAGGAAATTTGATCGCCCGCAAGCGCCTTCTGGTGCGCAGCACCGGACACGTTGCGGGTTCAATCCGCTATGGCGAGATCGAGGTCGAGCGCGGCGGCCAGATTTCAGGTGATATTCAGGCGGCGCAGCCTAACGAGCAATTCGACATCCACGGCAGCCGCGCCGCATACTGAGGCGGTTCCTGGATTCTCCGATCTCGGAGGAGGGCATCCTTCAGGGGATGCTTTCGTCCGGATAGACTCCCCAGATGTCGGAGCGGCGCACCCAGCCATTGGTGTCGCCCGCGTCGACACGGCACCAGGCGCCGCGGCATTCCTGCAAATGCGCCATGACACCGGCCTCTGCCTTTGCCACGATCCCCGAGCCGGTGTCGGGTTGCTGATACAGCGGATGCGTTCCGCCAGTGACGATGATCGATCGGCGGCCGGTCAGCATATGCTCCTGAACCCAGCCGGTGGTGCCGTCCCACTCGCGGATACGGCGCCAGTGCTCGAATTGCTGAATGACCTCGACCGGCATGTCCTTGCGCGTCAGCACCCATTCTATCGGGTATTGCGGGCCCGGCCCGGTGCGCAGGTTGACCTTGTCCGAGTGCAGGCTGACAAAACGTGGCACCTTGAGCGTGGTATCTTCGTCGGCGGCGCGCGCTGGCTGGTACGACACCAGCGCGAGCGCGGCGGTTGCCGCGATCGTCAGTCGGTGGTTACGCATTGTGGCGGTGGCTGCCGCAGGTCGGGCACGCCGGGTCCTTGGCGATCTTGATGCGGTGAAAGCGCGCCTGCAGCGCGTCATAGATCAGCAGTGTGCCGTCAAGGCTATCGCCCAACCCGAGCACCTCCTTCAGGACCTCGACCGCCTGCAATGTGCCCATGACGCCGGCCACCGCGCCGAGTATCCCCGCTTCCTCGCAGCGCGGCACCATGTCGGGCGGCGGCGGATCGCGAAACAGGCAGCGGTAGCACGGGTGACCGTCGCCGAGAAAAGGGCGGAAGGTCGAAAGCTGGCCCTCGAATGGCGATAGCGCTGCCGCGACAAGGGGCTTCCTGAGCTGATGACACTGCTCGGTCAGCAGGTAGCGCGTCGCGAAATTGTCGCTGCCATCGGCGACGATATCGTACCGTTCGATCAAGTCGGCGGCGTTGCTCGGCTCGAGACGCATCGCGTGCGCCTCAATGCGAATACCGTCGTTCACGGCCGCCAGCGTCTGGCGGGCACTTTCGACCTTAAGCGCACCGACCGATTTCGTCGCGTGTACGATCTGGCGCTGCAGATTGGTGATATCGACCCGATCATTGTCGACGATACCGATCGTGCCGATCCCCGCGGCGGCCAGATACATCAGCATCGGCGAGCCGAGCCCGCCGGCGCCCACCACCAGGACGCGCGCCGCGAGCAGCTTTTGCTGCCCCTCCTCGCCAACCTCGTCGAGGATCAGGTGGCGGGCATAGCGCTGGAATTGCTCTTCGCTGAGTTCCATCGCGGAGTAGCGCCGTGCTTACAGCCCCTCAAACAGGGCCGTTGAGAGATAGCGCTCGGCAAAGCTCGGTAGAATCACGACGATCGTCTTGCCCTCCATATCCGCCCGCGCACCGACCTCGAGCGCCGCCGCCAGTGCGGCGCCTGAGGATATGCCCACCGGCAGCCCCTCGAGCCGCGCGGCCTGCTGGGCGGTGCGGAATGCGGTGTCATTGCCGATCCGAACGGTCTCGTCGATCAGCTTGGTGTCGAGGATGTCCGGCACAAACCCCGCGCCGATACCCTGAATTTTGTGTGGCCCCGGCGGGCCGCCGGACAGTATGGCACTGTCTTCCGGCTCGACCGCGATCATCCTGAGGCCGGGCTTGCGCTGCTTCAGCACGGAGCCAACGCCGGTCAACGTGCCGCCAGTGCCGACCCCGCTGACCACCGCATCGACGCTGCCCGCCGTGTCCTTCCAGATTTCCTCGGCGGTGGTGCGTCGGTGGATTTCCGGATTGGCAGGGTTTTGGAATTGCTGCGGAATGAAGGCGTCGGGCAGCGTTTTCGCGATTTCCTCGGCCTTGGCGATGGCGCCTCGCATGCCCTGGGCAGCCGGCGTCAACTCCAATTCGGCGCCGAGCAACAGCAGCATCTTGCGGCGCTCGACCGACATGCTGTCGGGCATTGTCAGGATCAGGCGATAGCCCTTGGCGGCGCAGACAAAGGCCAGCGCGATGCCGGTATTACCCGACGTCGGCTCGACCAGCACGGTGCCCTTCTTGATGCGGCCCGCGGCTTCGCCAGCCTCGATCATCGCCCGCCCGATGCGGTCCTTGACCGAGGCCAGCGGATTGAAGAATTCGCATTTGCCGAGGATCGTCGCCTTGACGCCGTGTTCGGTCGCGAGCCGGTGCAATCGTACCAGCGGCGTCGCGCCGATCGTTTCGGTGATGTTGTCGTAGACCCGTCCACGAAATTCGCCGGTTTGCGCCTGGGGCGCCGCTGCCGTAGCCATGAGCGTCTCCTGTCCCGTCCCCTGTCATGTAGCGTCCGCGCCTGCCGGCGGCAATGTGCCGATGGTGCGGTTCAAATCTCGAAATCGCCACCCTCTGTCACCCGACCCTTGATGCCGGCGCGATGCGCCCGGGTGCACAACTCCTCCAGTGTCAGCGAATCGAGGCGGCGCATCGTTTCCTCTTCCAGCTCCTGCCAGAGCGGCCGCACCACTTCATGTCCGAGGGCGCTCCCGGCCGGATCGCTGATCGGGTCCTCGCCGGTCTCGAGGTTGCGCACCGTGCGGACGATATCGCCGAGGCTGATTCGCCGCCGCTCGCGGGCCAGCCGATAGCCGCCGCTGGGGCCGCGAATGCCGACAAGAATACCGTCACGCACCAGTTCCTGGAGCACGGGTTCGAGATACCGGCGCGGAATCCCCTCGCGCTCGGTGATCTCTGCCGAACGCACCGGCGCACCGCCGGCGTTGTAAGCGATATCGAGGACCGCCTCGATTGCGTAGAGGAGCTTCTTGCTAAGCCGGATCATGGGAGGCGCACAGGGCCGCAGCCGGACGGGGGATCAGGAGTTTCGCTGTCCTGGGGGATTTCCACAAGAAGAAGCGATGCCGGTGGAGCCAAAACCCCCGATCCGGCGTGTGGTTGCGGCCGGAAACTCCTGGACGATCGTGTATTGGGGCCGCACGGTGCGGGTGAAAACCAGCTGTGCGATCCTGTCCCCTGGCTGGATGATGATTCCCGCCTGCCCGTCGGGTTGCGGCGGGTTGCGGTTCCATGCCGAGATCATGCATGGCCCCTGGTAGTCGGAATCGATCAATCCCACCGCGTTGCCGAGCACCAGCCCGTCGCGATGTCCCAGCCCGGAGCGCGGCAAGACCAGCGCGCACCATTCCGGATCGGCGATATGGAAGGCGAATCCCGCCGGGATCAGCATGGCGGGGGCTTGCGGCCGCACCACCACCGGCGCCTCGATGCAGGCATGCAGATCAAGTCCGGCGGCGTGATCCGAGCCATATCGGGGAAACCCCCAGTCGCGCAGCCGTGGATCGAGGATTCGGAGGGCGACGTTCAAGGTCACGTCGAGGCGCCTATCGCCATCCAGCGAAATTATCCGCGCCCGCGGTGCGCGGAGGAGTCAATGGGGGCCCCCGAGGGTTGCCGCGATGCGGTCAGCGAGGCGGGTGGCGACTTCGCGTTTGGTCATGGCGGGCCAGCTTTCGACACCCTCTGCCTCGACGAGATGGATCGTGTTGCTGTCGCCGCCGAAGGTGCCGGTGCTGGGCGACACGTCATTCGCCAGGATCCAGTCGCAACCCTTGCGCTGGCGCTTGGCGACGGCATTGCCAACGACGTTCTCGGTTTCCGCGGCGAAGCCGACCACCAGGCTCGGCCGGTCGTTACGCCGCCGCGAGAGCGTCGCGAGAATGTCGGGGTTCTCGACCAGATGCAGCATCGGCGGCCCCTTGCCGTCCTTTTTCAGCTTCTGGTTGGCCTCGCGGTCGACGCGCCAATCGGCGACCGCCGCTGCCATCACCGCGATATCCACCGGCAACGCCGCCTCGCTGGCCGCGAGCATCTGTTGAGCCGTCTCGACGGGCACCAGCGTTACGCCGGTCGGGGTCGGTTCCTGGGTCGGACCGCTCACCAGCACCGTCTCGGCGCCAAGCGCCGCCAGCGCGGCGGCGATCGCATGCCCCTGCTTGCCCGAGGAATGGTTCGAGAGATAGCGCACCGGGTCGATCGGCTCGCGCGTCGGTCCGCTGGTGACAAGCGCCCGGCGCCCGGCAAGCCGCTTGTCCGAGCCAGCAAGGGCCACTTCGGCGAAGTGTCCCTCGATTGCCGCGATGATCTCGGCCGGTTCCGACATGCGGCCGGAGCCGACCTCCCCGCAAGCAAGATCGCCGGCCCCCGGGCCGACCCGATTAACGCCACGCGAGGTCAGGATCGCGAGATTTGCCTGGGTTGCTGGATGCGCCCACATCATCGTGTTCATCGATGGCGCGATCAGCACCGGCTTGTCCGAGGCCAGCAGCGTCGTCGCCGCCAGATCGTCGGCGATGCCGGCGGCCATGCGCGCCATCAGATCGGCAGTGGCGGGCGCAACGACGATCAGGTCGGCCTCGCGCGACAACCTGATATGGCCCATCTCGCTCTCGTCTGTCAGAGACCAGAGCTCGCTATAGACCTTGTCCTCGCTCAGCGAGGCGACCGCCAGCGGTGTGACGAACTGATGCGCCGCCTTGGTCATCACACAGCGTACCGACATGCCGCGGTCACGCAGCCGGCGGATCAGTTCGAGGGATTTATACGCGGCGATACCGCCGGCGATGATCAAGAGAATGCGTCGGCCTTGCAGCACGTTACGCCTCCTGTTGTCCGGGGCGCGGAGTATGCCCGCTCCAGCGCGCCGGAGCGAGCACCGATGCGAATGGGGATGCGGAACACCCTCGCCATCGCAAAACGATGATAATGGCGGTATCGGATCGGTTTTTTGGAGAAGGCGGATGGCAGTTTCCCTTAAATGCATCGGATTCGCGCTACTGCTCGCCGGCTGCACGGTGACGACGCCGAGTTGGGTCAAGCCTGGTGCCGGCCCAGGGGAGTTCGCAGCCGACAAAACTTTTTGCGATAACCGGAGCAGCGCTATGTCGTCGGTGCATTTATCCAGCGGATTTGCCGGCCAGGGCGCGTTCGAGGATTGCATGCGCGCGCGGGGCTGGAACCCGCCGGGCGGCGCGCCGCCGGTGGCTCGGCCCTAATCGGTAGGATCGCCTGGATATCGTTCGTGGAGTGACGCAGGATCACGACGCGGCCGTGGAGCGGGCGCGATCGGCGATGGGTCGGTGCAGCACTATTCTTTTGTCTCCCTCCTCCAGCATGCGCTGACCGGTCACCGCTTCTGGGGGCCGGCATGGCGCAAGGCGGAGCCGCGTCAGCATTACGAGGTGGTGATAATCGGTGGTGGCGGCCATGGTCTTGCCACCGCCTATTACCTTGCCAAGGAGCACGGCATACGCAATGTCGCCGTGCTGGAAAAAGGGCCGATCGGCCTCGGTAATACCGGGCGCAACACAACAATCATCCGCTCCAACTATCTGTGGGATGAGAGCGCCCGCATCTACGAGCATTCGCTGAGATTATGGGAGCGGCTGTCGATCGAGCTCAATTTCAACGTCATGCTGAGCCAGCGCGGGGTGCTCAACCTGGCGCATAGTCAGGCCGATATCCGCGAAGGCCAGCGCCGGGTCAACGCCAACCGCCTCAACGGTATCGACGCCGAATGGCTCGATGCCGAGGGTGTGCGGGATTTTTGTCCGATCCTCAACATCTCGCCGCAAGCGCGTTATCCGGTATTGGGCGCGACCCTGCAGCGGCGTGGCGGCGTTGCGCGGCATGATGCGGTGGCCTGGGGCTATGCCCGCGCCGCCGATGCGCGCGGCGTCGATATCATCGAAAATTGCGAGGTCACCGCGATCCGCACGGCGGCCGGCGTGGTCACCGGCGTCGAGACCACGCGCGGCCCGATCACGGCCGAGAAGGTGGCGATCAGCGCCGCCGGGCATAATTCCGTCGTCGCCGCGATGGCCGGGGTGCGGCTGCCGTTGCAGAGTCACCCATTACAGGCGCTTGTATCGGAGCCGGTCAAACCGGTGCTCGATTGCGTCGTGATGTCGGGCGCGGTGCACGTCTATGTCAGCCAGAGCGACAAGGGCGAACTGGTCATGGGCGCCGGCATCGACGCCTACAATTCCTATGCTCAGCGCGGCTCATTCCATGTGATCGAAAGCCAGATGGCGGCTTTGCTGGAGCTTTTCCCGATCTTCTCACGATTGCGGATGCTGCGCAGCTGGGCGGGCATCGTCGACGTCGCGCCCGACGCCTCGCCGATCATCGGCAAATTGCCGGTCGGTGGTCTTTACCTGAATGGCGGCTGGGGCACCGGCGGGTTCAAGGCGACCCCCGGCGCCGGCTGGGTCTTTGCCCATACGATCGCCTACGACACGCCGCACCACCTCGCCGCGCCGTTTTCGCTGGAGCGCTTCACGTCAGGCGCGCTGATCGACGAACACGCGGCGGCGGCGGTCTCGCACTGAGAGTGCGACGAACGAACTATCCGTTCACCCGGCGCATCAGCTCGGCCCATTTGTCGAGCACCGGCACGGTCTTATCGGCACCTTCCGAGGCGAGACCGGCGACGACACGGGCTATGCCAAGTTCCTTGTAGCGCATCAGCTGGTCGTAATCGGGGGCGGCGCCGAACATCGTGATCGGTACATCCGCCATCGTGCGGCCGGCCTCAGACAGCATCTCTTTAAACTTCGGGAAATAGTCGTCGAAGCTGCCATAGCTGGCGCGGCCGGCGATCGGGATCCAGCCATTGCCGTAGCGCACCGCGCGGCGCGCCGCCTGCGGAAAGCCGCCGCCGACGATCACCGGCAATGGGTTCTGCACCGGTTTCGGCCAGGTCATCATCGGCGGGAAATTGACGATGTCGCCCTGGTATTCGGGCTTCGACTTCGTCCAGATCTCGCGCATCGCCTCGATCTGCTCGCGCATCTTTTTGAAGCGCGATTTGAAATCGGTGCCGTGGTCTTCCATTTCGTCCTGGTTCCAGCCGCCGCCGATGCCGAACAGAAAGCGGCCTGACGAAATCTGGTCGAGCGAGGCCACCAGTTTCGCGGTCTGGATCGTATCGCGCTGGATCACCAGGCAGATGCCGGTGCCGACCTTGAGCTTCTTGGTCGCGGCCGCCGCGGCGCTCAGCGTCACAAACGGGTCCATCGCATCGTAATACATTTTCGGCACGTCGCCACCGCCGGGAAACGGCGACTTGCGGCTCAGCGGAATATGCGAGTGCTCGGGCGCCCACAGCGACTCAAACCCGCGCTCCTCACAGGCCTGCGCCAACGGCACGACCGGCATCGAGTAATCGGTGTGGAACATGTTAGCGCCGAATTCCATCGTTCGCTCCTCTTACGAGATCGTCAGCGCCTCTTTTCTGTCGTCCCTGCGAAAGCAGGGACCCATGGTCGGGCTGACGAGTTGCTGAAGGGTGGGTCCCCGCTTTCGCAGGGACGACAAGATTTCCTTTTGATTGCTAGGCCGGCAACCGGTCGCCGTCCTCAGGCACAGCGACCTCAAACGCGTTCACTACGCCGCACAGCATCGCGTAGTAATTGGCGATGGCGGTCAGCTCGACCAGCCATTTGACGCCGTGCCGCTCCTTGAGCCGGTCGAATACGGCCTGGTCGGTACGGTTGGTGCGCATCAGCTGGCGGATGTAATTGACCACATCCCGCTCGTCTTCCGGCAACGCGGCTGGATCGCCCTTGGCGCGCAATAGGTCGATCATTGCCTGCGGTACGCCGGCGCGCTGCGCCGCCGCGACCTGCGCGGCCCAGACATAGGCGCCCTCGCGCTCGCGCACCGCCGCGAGGATGCCGGCAAAGCGCGGGGTGGGCTCGACGATTGTGCCCTCGCGGTTGAACGGCACCATCGGCAATAATTTGCTCGCCATTTCCGGGCTGTAGAGCAGCACGCTGAACGGCCCGCGAATGCGGCCGAACACGCCGAGCACGTCATCGACGACGTGATGGTGGTCGGCCGGCACATCGTCTTTACCGGCAATTGGCGGCACTCGCGGCATGTTTCCCTCCCAAGGGTTTCGTCGGTCCACGTGCGCGGGAACGACGGAGCTACTGGATCATAAGCCCGCGTACGGCTTGCCCCACTGGTCACCATACACGACGTCCTTGAGCGGGCCGCGACCGAGCTTGCCGAAATTGCCCATTGGGTAGCCGATCGGCAGGATCGCATAGGAATGCGCGTTGGGCGGGATACCGAGGATCGCGTCGACCTCCTTGCCGTAGCCAGTGTGCCGCGTCGTCAAGGTCGTGCCGAGACCGAGGGCGCGGATCGCCAGGCACATGTTCTGCACCGCGCCGTAGATCGAGGATCCGGCGGTGCGGCCCGGGTTTTCGCCATCATTAAGGCAGGCGACAATCCACACCGGCGCCTCGTGGAAATGATCGGTGAGGTATTCGACGGCGGCGTGCTGGCGCTTGTATTTCTCGGGGTCGGAACCCGGCGGCGGAGCGCTGGCGGCATAGCGTGGCCCGACCGACTCGTCGAACAGGCGCTTGTAGTAGACTTGCACCTTTTTCTTCACCTCGGGGTCCTTGACCACCATGAAGCGCCAGGTCTGGTTGTTGCCGCCGCTCGGTGCGTATTGCCCGGCCTGCAGGATCTTGTGGATCAGCTCATCGGGCACCGGGTCGGGCTTCAGCCGGCGCATCGCCCGCATCGTGCTCATGGCTTCGAACAGGTCGTTGGTTGGGGCTTGATTGGGCATCGGCAATCCTCCTTCTGTCTCTTGGTTCAAGCTTAATCGCCCGCGAGTGTCATTGCGAGCGGAGCGAAGCAATCCCGAGAAGCGCCGTCCATCGGTACGCGATTGCCGCGGAGCCTGCGGCTCCTCGCAATTGTCTCTTGCGGCTGGTGTAAGGTGAGGTTGTCTCGTGTTGAGCGGGATGCCGTGGCCCGGATGGCCGTCCGGGCCACGGCGCGGGCAGATTGACCGTCTCGCAATAGGGCTGTGAGGCCCGTCGTCATCATGGT
>JAFAYW010000256.1 GCA_019240125.1 Alphaproteobacteria bacterium | reverse complement strand
GGTTGAACGCCTCAGCCATGCCGGCGATCTTGAGCCAGTTGGTGATGCCGCCCGAGCGCACCTGGTCGATCATCACGATATCGACCGAGCGCGCCTCGCACATGTGGCGGAAAGGCACGATGCCATAGAGGTATTCGCCTCCCGCGACGGGTGTCGATAGCGCATCCGCCACGCGAGCCAGGCCGGCGTAATCGTCGTGCGTCGTCACGTCCTCCAGCCAGAACAGGCCGACCCCGGCATCCTCGACACGGCGGCCGATATCGACCGCCTGTTCGGGCCGCCAGCGCTGATTGATGTCGCACATCAGGTCCATTTCGGGGCCGCAGGCCTGGCGGATCAATTTGGCCTGCTCGACCTCGCGGGCCGGCGAGGTGATGCCGGGCAGGCCGAGCTGCATCTTGGTCTGCTTGTAGCCCTTGTCGCGCAGCCGTCCGGCGGCGGTCACCGCCTCGTCGAGCTTGAGGCCGCGCCGCAACGCGCCGCTCGCATAGGTGCGGATGCGGTCGCGGCCGCCGCCGAGCAGTTTCCACAGGGGCAGGTTCAGCGCCTTGCCCTTGATGTCCCACAGCGCGACGTCGATCGCCGACATCGCCATCATCAATATGCCGCCCGGGCCTGAGGCGCCCGCCGCGTTGCGCAGTTTCTGCGCCACCGCCTCGACCCGCAGCGGATCGTCGCCGATCAGCAGGGCGCACAGTTCGTCGACCGCGTGGCGCAAGGTGCGGGTGATCGCACCGCCGAAATAGCAGACGCCAAGCCCTTCGATGCCGTTATCGGTGCGCAATCGCAGCCACACGATCGGGTTCTTGCCGTCGGGCTTTTCCGAGAAGCCGGCGAGCGGTTCATCATTGGGCAGGAGAACGATACCGGTTTCGAATGAGGCGATCTTCATAACGGCCCTCCCGCAGGTTCGATCTGCGGCTGACTGTAGCGCAGCTTGCGCGAACGCTGGCGATTATCCCGCCCCATCCCCATTTCGCGGGAATGGCTTTACGAGACATGCTGGGATGGCTGCCGGTCGAACGGTGGCGCAATCCGCATCCCGTTGTGGCGGTGATCCGCTTTGATGGCGTGATCGGCTCGCGCCAGGGCCGTAACACGATCTCCCTCGGCAGCCATGCCGCGGCGCTTGAGCACGCGTTCAGCCTGTCCGGGCTGAACGCTGTGGCGCTTGCAATCAATTCGCCGGGTGGGTCGCCGGTGCAGTCGGCCCTGCTGTACCGGCGCATCCGTCAGCTCGCCGAGGAAAAGAGCGTCCCGGTCTATGCCTTTGCCGAGGATGTCGCGGCGTCGGGCGGCTACTGGCTGGCGCTGGCGGCGGATACGGTCTACGCGGAGGAGGCGTCGCTGGTCGGGTCGATCGGCGTTGTCACTTCGACCTTCGGCCTCAACCAGCTGATCGAGCGCTTCGGCATCGAGCGCCGTGTGCATACCGCCGGCGAACGCAAATCGCTGCTCGACCCGTTCCTGCCGGAGGATCCGGAGGACGTAGTGCGGCTCGGCGCGCTGCAGCGCGACATCCACGACAGCTTCAAGGACCTTGTGCGCAGCCGCCGCGCCGGCAAGATCGATGCGGCCGACACAATGCTGTTCAGCGGCGAGGTCTTGACCGGGCGCATGGCAGTGGCACGCGGCCTGGTTGATGGGATCGGCGATCTGCGCGGCGTCATGCGCGGGCGGTTTGGCGAGCGCGTGCGGTTGGTGCCGGTCGTGGCGCAGCGCCGGCGGCGTTTCTGGTGGCCACGGGTCCGGCCGTATACCGTCTCCGATCCGCAGGGCATTGTTGGCGCCGCGGTCGGCGAGGCGCTCGATTGGCTCGAAACCCGCGCAATCTGGGCACGGTTTGGCCTGTGAGTGCGCCCAGTCGGTGCTTAGCCCGGCCGCGTGACCGGCTGCTTGACCGAATCTCGCGGCTCCCATACACCTGACCGATGATCGGCTTGCCGAAGCTCCTTCTCTTCGCGCTCCTGGTCGCTTTCGCCTGGTACGCGAGCCGCTGGCTGAACCGGCCAGCGGAGAAGGTGTTGCGCCGGCGTCCCGCGCCCTCGGCGGCGCCGCAACTGACGGTCGAGGACCTTGTGGCTTGCCGGCGCTGTGGTTCTTACATGGTCGCGAACGCGCGCAACTGTGGTAAAGCCGGTTGCCCGCAACCACGCTAAGCTCAACCGCGCTAGACTCAACCTATGGACGCCGCAACCGATAACAGCTTCCAGGCGCTGATCCTTCGTCTCCAGCGGTACTGGGCAGAGCAGGGTTGCGTCATCCTGCAACCCTACGATATCGAGGTCGGCGCCGGTACGTTTCACCCGGCAACGGCCCTGCGCGCGCTGGGGCCGGCCCCGTGGCGCGCGGCCTACGTTCAGCCGTCGCGCCGCCCGACCGATGGGCGATATGGCGAAAACCCGAACCGGCTGCAGCACTATTATCAACTGCAGGTAATCCTGAAGCCCTCCCCGGTTGACAGCCAGGACTTGTATCTTCGCAGTCTTATGGCGCTCGGGATCGACACTTCGAAACACGACATTCGCTTTGTCGAGGATGATTGGGAGAGCCCCACCCTCGGCGCCTGGGGGTTGGGTTGGGAGGTCTGGCTCGACGGAATGGAGGTCAGCCAGTTCACCTATTTCCAGCAGGTCGGTGGCATCGAATGCGATCCGGTATCGACCGAGCTGACCTATGGCCTCGAACGCTTGGCGATGTACGTGCAGGGCGTCGAGAGCGTCTACGATCTTGATTTCAACGGCGCCAAAGGCGATGCCCGTATAACCTACGGCCAGGTCTTCAAACGCGCCGAGCGGGAGTTCTCGACCTTCAATTTCGAGGTCGCGGACACACCTCGTCTGTTTCAGCACTTCAAGGATGCCGAGGCCGAGTGCGAGTCGCTGATCGAGCGGCGCATCGCCCTGCCCGCCTATGACCAGTGCCTCAAGGCGAGCCATTTGTTCAACCTGCTCGACGCGCGTGGCGTGATCAGCGTCACCGAGCGCGCCGCTTATATTGGCCGGGTCCGTGCGATGGCTCGCGCCTGCTGCGAAGCCTGGCTGGCGGAAACGCGATGACGCCGCGGACATCCTCCGGCGGGAAGCTCCGATGAGCAGCGGCGAACTTTTGCTCGAACTTCTGTCGGAGGAGATCCCCGCGCGCCTGCAGCGACGGGCGATCGCCGATCTCACCGCGCTGATCCGCGACAAGCTCGCTGCGGCGGAAATCCCGGCGGCAAACGTGACCGGGTTTGTGACACCGCGGCGGCTGACCGTTATCGCCGAGGGCATCCCCGCGGCACAGCCCGATCACGCCGACGAGCGGCGCGGTCCGCGTGTCGGGGCTCCGGCGCAGGCGGTCGAAGGGTTCCTGCGCTCGACCGGCTTGCAATCGCTCGAGCAATGCGAGACCCGTGATACCGGCCGCGGGGAATTCTACTTTGCGGTCGTCCGGCATGCGGGGCGCCCCGCGGCGGAGGTATTGCCCGATTTACTGCGCGCCGCCATTCACGAGTTGCCCTGGGCGAAATCGATGCGCTTTCCGGCGGCGGCGATGCGCTGGGTGCGGCCGCTCATCTCGGCGATCTGTCTATACGATGGCGCGGTTCTGCCGCTGGTGCTCGATCGCGTCCCGGTGGGGCGCACCACAAAAGGACACCGTTTCCTTTCCAAGGGCGACATTGCGGTCGAGAGCGCTGAGGATTACCGCACGCGCCTCGAAGCGGCGCATGTCATCCTCGATCAGGATCGTCGTCGCGCCATGATCGAGCATGGTCTCCAACGGCTGGCATCCGCCGAAGGATTGCGCGTCAGAGAGGACCCGGCTCTGCTGGACGAGGTCAGCGGACTGGTGGAATACCCGGTGGTACTGATGGGATCGATCGATACCGAGACGATGGTCCTGCCGGGCGAGGTCCTGGCGACGGCGATGCGGACCCATCAGAAATACTTTACCTGCCTGCATGAAGACGGCTCGGCCGCGCCGCATTTCCTGTTCGTCGCCAATAACGTCGCGGCGGATGGCGGTCAGACCATCGTAGCCGGCAACGAGCGCGTATTGCGGGCCCGGCTCGCCGACGCCCGGTTTTTCTGGGAGCAGGATCGCAAGGTCCGCCTGGCGGACCGGGTGGCCGCGCTCGCGGACCGGGTCTATCACGCGCGCCTCGGCACGGTTCACGACAAAGTCGAACGGGTCGAGAAGATCGCGATGTTCCTCGCCGCGCATGTCGAACGACGCATCGGTCCCCGCGCCGATCCGCCGAGGATTGCCGCGCGGGCGCAACGCGCCGCACGGCTCGCCAAGGCAGATCTGTCGACTGGAATGGTCGCTGAGTTTCCCGAGCTGCAAGGCATCATGGGACGCTATTACGCGTTGCATGATGGGGAGGAGCAGCAGATCGCCGACGCGATCGCCGAGCATTACAAGCCGCTCGGCCCGAACGACTCGATGCCGCGCCTGCCGGTGGCGGTGGCGGTCGCCCTGGCTGATAAGCTCGACACGCTGACGGCGTTCTTCACGATCGGCGAGTTCCCGACCGGCTCGCGCGATCCGTTCGCGCTGCGGCGCGCCGCGCTTGGCACGATCCGGCTGATTCTCGAAAACCGCATGCGCCTGTCGCTGGGCCATGCCTTCGCCTACGCAGCCGTTCAACTCGGCCCGGAAATCAAGGGCCATCTGCTCGACGCGATCGAGGTTAAGGACAAGCTGCTCGAGTTTGTCGCCGATCGGTTGAAGGTGCATCTGCGTGAGCGAGGTGTGCGCCACGATCTGATCGCGGCGGTTTTCGCGCTGGCGGAAGACGATCTGGTACGGCTGCTGTCTCGCGTCGACACGCTGGCCAAATTCCTTGCCGACGAGGATGGCGCGAACCTGCTGACGGCCTATCGGCGCGCCTCGAACATCGTGTCGATTGAAGAGCGGCGCGACCAGCGCAGCTACACCGACGCGGTCGATCCGGACGCTCTCGTCCTGCCCCAGGAACAGGCATTGTATGAACGGCTGAACGCCATGAGCGGGAGACTCAAGAGCTATCTCGAGCAGGAGCATTACGAGCACGCGATGGGCCGCCTCGCGTCTTTACGGGCGCCGATCGATGAATTTTTCGAGAAGGTGACGGTTAACGTTGATGAGTCCCGCTTGCGCGAGAACCGCTTGCGATTGCTGTCGCGCATTCGCGCGGTGATGAACCAAGTGGCGGATTTTTCAAAGATCGAGGGTTGAGATCGCGATGGCGACCACCGGAACCAAGTGGGTCTACAATTTTGGCCGCGGCGCCGCCGAGGGCCGTGCCGACATGAAGGACATGCTCGGCGGCAAGGGCGCCAATCTGGCCGAGATGAGCAATCTCGGCCTGCCGGTGCCTCCCGGCTTTACGATTACGACCGAGGTCTGCACGCATTATTACGATCACGCCCACAGCTATCCTCCCGAGCTGAAGGAGCTGGTCGCTGCGGCTCTGGCTGAGGTTGAAAAGACAATTGGTGCCAGGTTCGGCGACCCGCAGCATCCGCTGCTGGTGTCGGTGCGCTCCGGCGCGCGGGCGTCGATGCCCGGCATGATGGATACGGTGCTCAATCTGGGGCTCAACGACGAGACCGTGCGCGGCCTCGCCAGGCGCAGCGGTGACGAGCGTTTTGCCTATGACAGCTACCGGCGCTTTCTGCAGATGTACGGCCAGGTCGTGCTCGGTATCGAGCACCACCATTTCGAGGAATTGATCGAGAACCACAAGCTCGAAACCGGCGCCGTGCTCGACACCGATCTCAAAGCCGAGGATTGGAAGAACATTGCCGCCGGCTTTAAGGACGTGGTGCAGGAGGAGACCGGCAAGCCCTTCCCGCAAGACCCGCAGGACCAGCTG
>JAFAYW010000209.1 GCA_019240125.1 Alphaproteobacteria bacterium | reverse complement strand
CGACCGGCCGCGGCTTGCGCAACAGCGCCGTCATGTCCGCAATGTATTTCGCGGCGGCGGCGATCTCGTCGCGCTCGCCTTCCGGCACCGCCAGCCCGAGCCGCGCCATCGCCGCATCCAGTTCCGCTCTGGTCATCCGATTTCCCTTCGCAACGGCTGAAGCTCTATGCAACTCCAGTGCCTGCGCGATGTCAGCCGAAATGTTGTGCGGCCCTTGCCCCTCACCCCGACCTCTCCCCCGCACGCGGGGAGAGGGTTGGGGTGAGGGGCAGGCCGTCAGCTCGGCCAGTTGCCCTTGGCTTCGCGCAAGGGTGTGCCGGCATCGGCCAATTTGCGCAGGAACGGGGAGGGGGCCCACCGCTCGCCGTAGCGCTGATGCCATGATGCGATCTGGTTGTAGACTTCGCGCACGCCGATCGTGTCGGCCCAGTACATCAGGCCGCCGCGATAGCGCGGGAAGCCGAAGCCGTGCAGCCACATCACATCGATGTCGCTGGCGCGCAAGGCCTTGCCCTCATCGAGGATCTTGCAGGCTTCGTTGACCGACGCAAAGAGCAGCCGCTTCAGGATTTCATCATTGGTGAACTCGTGCTGCGGCACGCCCATCTCGGCGGCGCTTTTCTTGATGATCTCGGCGACTTCCGGGTCGGGGTGGGGGGTGCGGTCGCCCTTTTCATAGCGGTACCAGCCCTTGCCGGTCTTTTGCCCGAGACGGCCGGCCTCGACAACGCGGTCGGCGATCGGGAGTGTGCGGTAGTTCGGGTATTGCTCGGCGCGGCGCTTGCGCGTGTCGTAGCCGATATCGAGACCGGAGATGTCGCCGACCGCGAACGGCCCGACCGGGTAGCCGAAATCGATCATCACCTTGTCGATCTGCTCGGGCAATGCGCCTTCCTCGAGCATGATGACCATCTCGGTGCTGAACGGGGCGCGGCTGCGATTGGCGAGAAACCCGTCGGTGTTGCCCGCGAGCCCGCTGACCTTGCCGATCTTGCGGCCGAGCGCCATCGCGGTGGCAATCACATCGGGGGCGCTTTTCGAGCCCTGCACGACCTCGAACAGTTTCATGACATTCGCCGGGGCGAAGAAATGCGTGCCCGCCACGTCCTGCGGCCGCTTGGTCATGTCGGCCATGATGTCGATATCGATACCGGACGTGTTCGAATAAAGCAGCGCGCCCGGCTTCATGACCGCGTCGAGCTTGGTGAAGATGACTTCCTTGACCGGAATCTGCTCGAACGCGGCCTCGATCACGACATCGCAATCGGCGATATCGTCGATGCTGGTGACCGGGTGGATGCGGGCCAGCCGCTTGTCCATTTCCTCCTGGCTGAGGCTGCCGCGTTTGACGCTGGTTTCGTAATTGGCGCGGATGCGCGCCATGCCCCGATCGAGCGCCTCCTGCGTCGCATCGGTGATCTTCACGTCGAAGCCGTAATCGGCGAACGACATCGCGATGCCGCCGCCCATCGTGCCGGCGCCGACCACCGCCGGGTTGTCGGTCGAGCGCAGCGGCGTGTCGCGCGGAATGTGCGGCAGCTTGGTGACCTCGCGCTCGGCGAAAAACGCATAGCGCAGCGCCTTGGCTTCCTCCGAGGCGACCTGCTCGTCGAACAATTTGCGCTCGAGCGCGCAGCCTTCGTCAAAGGGCAGCTTAGTGGCGGCCTCGACAGCCTCGATGCAGGCATAGGGCGCGCGCTGATTGCGGGCGCGACGCGCGATCGATTTGCGGGTGCCCTCGAACAATTCCGGCGTGCCCTCGGCGAGGCGGCCATTATTGTTGCGGATAACTGGCAGGGGGCGCCGGTCGGCGATCTTTTTTGCAAAGGCGATCGCGGCGTCGCGCAGCCCGCCCTCCGGCACGATCTCATCGATGATGCCGAGTTTCTGCGCCTCCTCGGCGGGCACGTGGCGGCCGGAGACGATCAGGTCGAGCGCGGCTTTCGGGCCGATCAGGCGCGGCAGGCGCTGGGTCCCGCCGGCGCCGGGCAAAATGCCGATCAAGACCTCGGGAAGGCCGACCTTGGCGCTCGGGACCGCGACTCGGTAGTGGCAGGCGAGCGCGGTTTCGAGCCCGCCGCCCAGCGCATAGCCGTGGATCGCGGCGACCACCGGCTTCGGGCTCTGATCCATCACATCGTAATGGCGGCGCGCCGGCGCCGGGCGTGGCGGCCCCTTGCCGAACTGGCGGATATCGGCGCCCGCGATAAAGCTCCGGCCCGCCCCGATCAACACCATCGCCTTCACCGCCAGATCGGCATTGCCCTTGTCGAGCGCCGCCACAATGCCTTCCGGCACCCCTGGCGACATCGCATTGACCGGCGGATTATCGACCGTGATGACACCGATATCCTCGACTTTCTCGAAGCTGACCAACTCGCCTTCAGCCATAGCCCTCTCCCCGAATCTGGCGGCGACAGTAGCGCAGCCGGGTTGGAGCGCCAATCTTAAGGACGGAACGGGATTGACGATGATCTGCTCACGCGCGATTACGGGGTATGGCGTCGCTGACCTTTGACACATTGCGGCTCGCCCAGCGCTTCGAGGCGGCTGGTTTTCCGCCGAGACAGGCGCAGGACATGGCGAGCGCCATCGCGGACACGATCGTCGATACGGTCGTGACCCGCGAGTACCTGGACCTGCGCCTTGCTGAACTCCGCTCGGAGGTGAGTACGCACATCGCCGATGTGAAGGCGGAAATGATGAAGTGGATGTTCGGTGCTGTTGGTTTGCAAACCCTTGCAATTCTCGGCGGCGTCGCGGCGCTGCTGAGGCTCTTTCATTAGACTAGATATTCGTTGCCTCATCCAGCAGAGCTTGCTCGTCTTTGATGCTATAGGCACCGACGACCCAGATAAAACTTTGGATATCGATGTTGTCACGCGGCGTTAGGTCCTCCAATTTAGCTCTCGCTTCCGAGACCAAGTCGAGCAGACCGCTATAGACGCGTTCATCTAGTTCAGGGGAGTATTGATGCTGAAAGCGGTGCCCCAC
Source organism: Alphaproteobacteria bacterium (assembly GCA_019240125.1). GTDB lineage: Bacteria > Pseudomonadota > Alphaproteobacteria > ATCC43930 > CGMCC-115725 > DATARH01. The sequence goes on along the minus strand of JAFAYW010000209.1, from coordinate 4,419 downwards.
GCAACTCGCAAACTTGCGTGTGACCTCCGGTTTTAAGAACATGTGCGCATCGGGCCGCCAGAGGAATGGGAGATAGGTCACGGTTGTCCACTTATCAGCCCCGTGAGCTCTAAGCGCTTGTGCCATTGCGGCAATTCCGCGCGTCCGGTCGCCCAGCGCAAACTCAGCTGCACCTTGGACAAACCTGTCCGCGTGCGGACCTCGCAATGCCTCGGCGAGCCGCATCTTTTCGTTTGGAAAGAGAAGATTAGTTGCCTGAAAAACCTTTAATACAACTTCACCAGCACCTTTCGCTTCGTGCGCTCTGTTCAACGGGAGCGATTCGTCCAGTTGGCGTTTAGCCTTGAGTTTATAGTCGCGCTCCCCAAGCTTGCCCTGACCTAGATATTTTTTTGAACTAAATCCGTCAGGGAACAGACGCAAAAACCGTGTCCGTGCACCGTCGTACCCGACGAAATTTGGGTTGAGTCTCGCTGCTTCTTGATGAAGGCGTTCCCACAACCGCTCTGAATGCTGGTCCTGTAGGCGAACTGGGCTGACGCCCTCCAACAGAACAATCCCTCCAAACCCCGTTTTTGTTTCTGCCATCCGAATTGTTGCTTTGCCGACTTGTGCCTCCCGGGTTTTCATTTTGCCTCGCTGAATGGACGCCTAAACCGTCGCCGCGGTCCCCAGAATGACCGTGCTTTGCGAGGACAACACGCCGCCATTGCCATGCGCGATGGCAGTTTCGGCGTCCTCGACCTGGCGCTCGCCGCATTCGCCGCGGAGCTGGCGCACCGCCTCGATCAGCAGGAACAAGCCGTACATGCCGGGGTGGCAGTAGGAGAGGCCGCCGCCATTGGTGTTGACCGGCAGTTTGCCGCCCGGCGCGATCGTGCCGCCCTCGACAAACCGGCCGCCTTCGCCCTTGGGGCAGAAGCCGAGATCTTCGAGGAACAGAATCGTGTTGATCGTGAACGCGTCATACAGCTCCAGCACATCGATGCTGCGGGCCGAGAGCCCCGCCATCGCATAGGCCTGCTTGCCCGATTGCAGTGCGCCGGTGACGGTCAGGTCCGGCATGCTCGAGATGTTGGCGTGGCTGATGTATTCGCCCTGACCGAGCACGTAGATCGGCGGCTTCTTCAATGACTTGGCCCGCTCCGGCGTGGTCATGATGATTGCGCCGCCGCCATCGGTCACGAGGCAGATGTCGCGCACCGTGAAGGGGTAGCTGATCATCCGCGCGTTCAGCACCTCTTCGATCGTCAGCGGCTTTTTCTCCCAGGCGACCGGGTTCATCAGGGCCCATTGCCGCGCCGCCACCGCGACCGCGGCCATCTGCTCGCGCGTCGTGCCGTATTGGTGCATGTGTCGTGACGCGGCCAGCGCATAGGCCGAGGAGGGGAGGAACGGACGGTACGGCGTCTCGTACGGGTTGACCTCGCGCACCGAGGCGTTCTGCCGCCCGAAGCTGCGTTGAGTGCTGCCATAGGCGATCGCCGCGACGTTGCACAGGCCGAGCTGCAGCGCCGCCATCGCATGCCCGACATGGAACATGAAGGACGAGCCGCCGATGATCGTCGAGTCGATGTACTTCGGCGAAATGCCGAGATATTCGCTGAGGTTGAGACCGGAGGTCCGGCTCTGCGTCGTGGCGCAGAAGATGCCGTCGATGTCGCGCAGTTTGATGCCGGCATCCTCGGCGGCACGGGCGATGCCCTGCGCCATCAGGTCGATAACGTTATAGCCCTCGGCGACGACGCCGATATCGCTCTCCGCCGCGCCGACAACAGCCGCACCACCGCGTTTCAATCCGCTCATCGCTCAGCCCTCAACCGGGGTGAAAACAGGGTAGGCCGGCTGCTTATCGGTGGCCGGATGGATGCGGAACTTCACCCGCATGCCAATCTCGACCGCCATCGGGTCGATCTCCTCGACGCGGCTCATCATCCGGAACCCCTCGTCGCAGTCGATAAGCACGATGTTGTAGGGATCGCCGGACTGGAACGGGTGTGTGACCGTCGTCGCATAGACGGTGCCGAGGCCCGAGGCGATGCGCCACTCGAGATTGGTGCCGCCCGAATAGGGACACACGACACGCGGATAGAACACCGCCCGTCCGGCCTCGGGGCTCCACTGGTAGGCGAGTTCGCCCTTGTCGAGATGGGATTGATAGATCGCCAGCGGTGATTGCGGCGTTTCCGGCATAGGGCGCTCCTCCTCATTTGCGCGCATCTTGGCGACGCCGCGAGATCGCCTCAACCCAAACCGTGCACGATGCTCAGGGTGACGATAATCGCGTCAGTGCTAACAATAAGTCTTCGCGAGAGACGTCCCGCTCGTCTGCTATACCCAAGTAGGTAATTGCGGCGTCGGCAAATAGGTGGACCCGCTCACCAGGAACCTGAAGCTCTGCCCGAAGGAAGGGTGCGACCCGTTCGTCTTTTCGCCGCGCCAAACCATGCAGGGCCTCCGCACGAACGATCTCGTCCTCGTCGCGAACTCGCCGCAGCAACGCCTTCCTGATTTCCAGCCCGTCTATTAAGACATTATGAGCGATGGCCGTGGTGGCCCAATCGCGGGCCATCACACCTGAGTTATCCATTAGCTCCAACAACGCCGCGACTCCTGCAGCCGTTGTTGCGCGGTTGAGTGCGAACGCGACGCCATACCGTACGCTTTCAGCCGGATGATGCGTCAGGTTGATGAGGTCCGGTTCGGCACGCGGGTTCCCAAGATGGCCCAGGGCAAAGATTGCGTCCGCGAGGACACCCTCATCTTCATCATGCCTGATCAGATCGAGCAGCGCGTCGCAGCTTATTTCGGAGAACGGACGATCAGGCACACCGAGTTGACCGAGGATCAGGGCACCACATGCCCGCCGGCCCGCGTCGGGCGAACGACATAGCTCAAGGGCAGCATCCAGCACCTCCCGTGTGCCTCGGGCATGAAGCACTGAAACCGCTAGCCAGCCATCGTGGGACTCATCGTTCCTAGTCAGGGCTAAGTCGATCAGCTCAGCGACGGAGCGCGGGTCCGCTTTGAGCCGCTCATTCCCGGTCAACTCTGGTGCCATCGAAGCGGCCACACGTTCAGCCACTGCACCGCGACTAAGCGGCCTTCGACACGCTTTCAGCTGTCAGGCGAAGCCCCAGCGCAGCGACAATACGCAAGACCGTGGCGAGTTCCGGGTTTCCGTCTGCGCTGAGTGCTCGATGAAGGGTTTCGCGCGACAACCCAGTGTCGCGCGCGACTCTGCTCATTCCGCGCGCGCGCGCGACAACCCCCAAAGCGTATGCAATCAAGGCTGGCTCGTTGGTTGCGAGCGCTTCACTCATGTAGGCGGTAATGTCTTCTTCGGATTTCAAATAGTCCAATTCATCAAACGGCTTTGTTTCGGTCTCAATGCTCATTTCAGACTCTCTGCGAGTTGGGCCGCTTTCTGGATGTCGCGTGCTTGCGATTTTTTATCTCCTCCACACAACAACAAGATCAGGGTTGTTCCGCGTTGTGTGAAGTACACGCGATAACCTGGGCCGTAATCGATGCGGAGCTCACTGATGCCACCGCCGACCGGCTTTACGTCGCCGGGATTACCGAGTGCCAACCGGCGCACCCGAATTAGAACGCGACCTTGTGCCTGGGTATCCTTCAGCCCATTCACCCACCGTTCGAACTCCGGCGTCTGGCGAACGTCAAGCATGTCGCAATGTAGCCCCTAGGCGACAGTTATCAAGCCGTTCACGCCGCCCGCGCCGTCGCCCCCGCGTGCAGGCCGGCGCGGATGATGTCCGACGCTTTCTCCGCGATCATGATGGTAGCGGCGTTGGTGTTGCCGGAGATGACGGCGGGCATCACCGAGGCGTCGATGACACGCAGCCCCTCCATCCCGTGCACCCGCAATTCGTTATCGACGACGCAATGCGGCTGCGTTCCCATCATGCAGGTGCTGGTCTGGTGGAAGGTGGTGCTGCCGGTGCGCTTGGCGTGGTCGAGCAGGGCGGCGTCGGTGTCGGCCTGCGGGCCGGGCCAGAACTCCTCGGTCACATGCGCCCGCATCGCCGGCGTGTCGTAGATGCGGCGGGAGATTTTGAGCGCCGCGATCATCGTCTCCTGATCGCCACGGGTGGCGAGATAGTTCGGCTGCATCGCCGCCGGCACGCGCGGGTCGGGCGATTTGATGCGCAGCCAGCCGCGGCTTTCCGGCCGGCAGGGGATCGCCACCAGCGAACAGCCGGGGAAGGGGTGCATCGGCTCGCCCGGCTTGTCGAAGCTGCCGGCGAGGAATTGGTATTGCACATCGGGCGACATCAGCCCCTCGCGCGTCCGGGCGAACAGGCCGATCGGCGCCGCCCCCATCATCAGCGCGCCGCGTTTGCCGAGCAGGTATTGCAGCCCGGCCATCGCCTGCAGCCGCTTGCTGCGCGAGATCTC
>JAFAYW010000191.1 GCA_019240125.1 Alphaproteobacteria bacterium | reverse complement strand
GATCGCGTCATCATGCAGTTCGCCTGCCGGGTGATGCGGCTCGACGCCGATCCCAACGCGCCGGACGACATCTTCGCGACGATCGAGGCCAATGGCGCGATGCGCAGCCGCAACGCCGGCGAAAGCTGGGAAGACTGCACCGCCGATCTGATCCGCTTTTGCGAGGAGCCGAAATACCGCAGCCGCATCGGCAGCCAGACCGAGATCGAAGGCATGCTCGACGGCCACGCGCTGGCGTGCAGCGCGGCGGCGCCGGGCAGCGTGTTTCTCGCCAACCGCATGGGCCTGTTCCGCAGCGACGACAAGGGCGCGACCTGGAAAGACATGGAGATCGGCCGCTTCTCGCCGCTGACCTATGGCCGCGACATCCGCACCTCGCCGCACGACCCGAAGGTCATGTACGCCGCGCTGAGCCCGGCGGCGCGCAGCACCGACGGCTCAGTCTATCGCAGCGACGATACCGGCCAGACCTGGAAGCGCATCGACCACGGCTTCAAGGCCGAGGCGACCATGATGGGTGTGACGCCGCATCCAAAAGACCCGAACCAGATCTACGCGATCTCACGCGTGGGCCAGGTTTTCGGCACCAGGGATGGCGGCAAGACCTGGAGCGAAAGCCGCCTGCCCGAAGGCGTGCGCGACTGCTACTGCATCGCCTGCGGCTGACAGCGGCTCCAGCGCGCGGCATCAGCAGCCCCTCTCCCGGCAGGAACGGGGCTGCTGCGGCTCATGCGCGGCGGCGCATGTGCCGCCAGACGAGGCACAGCCCGGCGGCACCGATCCCGGCCATGATCAGGATCGCGCTGCGTGGGCCAAACCGCTCGGACAACGCGCCGATGGTCAGCACGCCGAGCGGCCCGGTGCCGATGCACATCGTGATGATGCCCATGACGCGCGAACGGCTGGCGGCAGGCGCCTCGGTCAATACTAGGCTGGTCTGCATATTGGCGAAGGCGGCGGTGCCGAGGCCGCCCATCACGAGGAGCGCGAACCCGGCCGCGTACCACGGCGACACGGTCATCGCGATGACCCCGCCAAGCAGCAGGAACGATCCCTGCAACAGCGACCGGTTGCCGTCGAGCCGCACCAGGCCCAGCGACATCGCCGTGCCGACGATGATCGCACCGAGCGGCTCGGCGGCAGCCAACGCGCCAACCAGCACCGGTGACACGCGGTAATAGCCACCGCCGATCGCGGGGATCAGGGCAGAATACGAAAAGCCGAACGTATTCATGATGATCGTGACCAGCACGACCGCGAGGATAGCCGGGTTAGCGCGGGCCACCGCGACCCCCTCGACGATCTCGCGCGGGATGCGACCTAACTGCAGGCGCCGCGAGTCCTGCGCGAAATCGAGCCCCAGCACGGCGCCGATCGCCAGCACATACAACCAGGCCGAGAGCAGATAGGCGCCGCCTGGCCCGATCGTCTGATACAGCGCGCCACCACAGAGCGGCCCGACGACGCGGGAGATGCTGCCGGTCAATGAGTCGAAGGCGACGGCGGCAGCTATCCGGTCGTGCGGCACGACCTCGCTGATCATGCGCCGCCGTACCGCCATCTCGCAGGCCCAGGCGATGCCCGCGGCGGTGCCGCCCAGCGCGATATGCCATACCTGCAAACGCCCGGCCCAGGCCAGCCCCGCCAGAACAGCGGAGGTCGCGCCCAGCACCGTCAATTGCGTCAGCAACAGGCGCTTGCGATCGAGCGACTCGCCCACGACGCCGGCAATCGTGCCGAGAAACAGCATCGGAAGGCTGCGCGCCACCGAGACCAGCGCGACCGCAAACGCCGAATGCGTCAAGTTGTAGGTGAAGATGCCGGCGACCAACAACTCGAGCCAGCGCATCGCATTGCCGACACCGCCGGCAAACCACAACCTGACATAATCGTGATTGGCGAGCAGCCGTTGCCGCGGCTTCTGGACCGCGACTAATCCGGTGGTCATCGAGGTGTCTATGCCAGCGGGCCGTTCGGCAATACCAGCACTTTGCCGTTGCGACCGCCCCGCTGCGCCTGGGTGATCGCCGCCTTGATATCATCGATCGGGTAGGTGCTGTCGACAGGCGCCCGTAATGCGCCATCGCGCAATTTGCCGGCGAGCTCGGCGTAGAGCGCGCGCACCGCCTCCGGGCTACGCTTGGCGAGTCCGTGGCCAAGCATGAAGCCGACTAGTCCGACGCCACGCATCCCCATCGCGGCGCGGCTCATCACACAATCCTCGCCCGACATCGATCCATAGCTGACGACAACGCCATCATCGGCGACACATTCGGCAATGCGCTTGGTGGCATCGCCGGCGACAGCATCAATGCCGAGCCGGATCGGCGCGCCGCCCACCGCCTCGCGCGCCCGGATCGCCAGATCGGCCCCGTCAGCAATTACGATATCGGCGCCGAGGCCTTTCAGCGTGTCATCGACATCGGAACGGCGCACGACATTCACCGTGCGAATGCCGCGCGAATGCGCCAAAACGATGATGTGCCGGCCGACCGCCGAATTGGCGACATTCTGGATCAACCAGTCGCCCGATTTGAGCGCGACATGATCCTCGATCAGCAATTGCGCGGTCGGCGGGTTGATGCGCAGCATCGCGGCCTGCGCCAGATCCACTCCGCCCGGGACCGGCACGGCATCGGCGGCCTTGATGCGACGGCGTTGCGCCCAGTTCTCGCGCTGCAGGTTGATCACGAGATCGCCGGGCTTCAGGTCCCCGACTCCGGCGCCTACCGCGGTGATGCGCCCGATGCATTCGGCGCCCGGGGTCGCCGGCAAGCTCGGGGCGAGGCGATAGCTGCCGCGGCACATCGACAGATCGGCGGGATTGATCGGAAACGCGAGCACATCAAAGACGATCTCGCCGGGCCCCGGCGCGCCGACATCCGGCGCCTCGACGCAGGCGGCAACCTCTTCCGGCGCGCCATAGGCGTTGATCTCAACCCGCTTCATCGGCTTCCCCAAACTCTATCCAGCGATTTTGCGCTGAGTTTAGCGCGCGTTGGCCGGGGCATCGACCGGCCATAGCGCATCGCGCCAATGCACCGCGATGAACAGCGTCAGCAAGGCGCCGATGAAACAGTAGAGTGAGGTGGTGGCGACGAAACCGATCCGTTCGATGAGGGCGCCGGCGACCAGCAGACCAATCGGCACGCCGTAAATCGCCAGCATGCGGACGCCCATGACGCGGCCGCGGAAGCGCTCGCCGGCGCTGTGCAACAGCATCACCGACATCGGCACGAGGCTGAGGCTTTGCGTGAAGCCGGCGATGACCAATGCCATGCGGCCACTGATCGGGTTCTGCATCTGCGCGAAAACCAACAGCGCGCCGTACCACGCCAGCGCGAACATGATCATCATGCGCGCCGGCCGCAGACTGCGGCCAGCGACACTGACGACAATGGAACCGAACAGCGAACCGATCGCGAAGCTCGCGATCAAGGTCCCGAGCCCGGTCTCGTCGATGCGATAGACCTCGCGCGCCACATAGGGGAGAAGCCCGCTGGTCAGCGGAAACGCGGTGAGGTTGACGAGAAACGCCAGCCACAACGCGGCAAGCGAGCCCGGCGAATCCCAGACATAAGAGAGGCCTTCACAGAGATCGCGCCACACCGAAGCGCGCACCGCACCCTCCGCGAGTGGCACCCTGCCGCTGGCGACACCCAGCGTCAGAAGAAAGCCGATGGCGTAGCACGTCGCGATCACCGCATACACGGGACCGAGCCCGAATGTCGCGAAGAGACCGGCACCGGCAAGCGAACCAGCGATCCGCGCCGAATCCTGCGTCGTGCGCGAGACGCCCATCGTCGCCATCAGCGTTTCGGTCGGCATCGTCGCGGCAACCAACGCGTTGCGCATACCCATGTCCGATGGCCGGATCAGCCCCGACAGGGTGGCGACGATCATGACAAAGGCCGGGCGCAATAAGCCGGCGAACGCGAGGATCGTGACCGTAGTGCCGAGTACCGCATAGGCGGCTCGCATCGCGCACAATACGCGGCGATGGCCGAATCGGTCGCCCATCATGCCGAAAATCGGCGCCAGCAAAGTGCCCAGATACAACAGCGCCCAGAACAACGTCAGCGCGAAGACGGAGCCCGTCTCGACCAGGATGTACCAGCCGAGCACGAGATTTTCCATCTCGATACCCCAGGAGGTCGCCATGTCGGCGGGAAATTGAAAGCGGAAGCTGCGCACCCCGAATGGGGCCAGCATGGCGGGAAGCAACATGATCACAATACGTTAGCGGATCGCCGCTTCCGATCCGAGCGCGAAACAACCCACGGCGGCAGTTCGGGCCGTTTTAGCCTCGAACGCCGCCGTGCCTGAGCCTAAATCAACGGGCCGTGCGTGTGGGTTACAGCTTGGTCGCGACGTTGTTGAAGACCGAGCTCAGATTGGTCCCGACGAGCTGGAACGCGGCGATCGCGGCCACCGCGATGAGAGCGGCGATAAGGCCGTATTCGATAGCGGTTGCGCCGTCTTCATTCGTGGCGAGCATCTTCAGAGTCTTGAACATGGAAAATACCCCTATTGCTGGTTGGCAGGGTCGATAATGTGCTGGACACCTAAACAATCGGTAAAGACGCAGCCTGAGCCGCTTTTCCAGTCCGACCAAATGTCGGTATTTGAGAGGTTTACCATTGAGTTTGTATATACTGTTCTGCGCAACGATAGCGTTTCCGCAAACTATAACTATCGCACATTATGGTTAAAATAATATTAACAGAGGGAGGGGCGCTAAATTCCCGGCCTTGGGGACTATTGAGTGCGTCCGGACCGTCGGTCGAGCTTGGCATAGCGGGTCATCTTCTCCCCAGAACCCATTGATACCTCACGAGAACTACCTATTAACCATATTTCAGGCATCATCGCATACCCCAAATTCTCGCGCTAGTGTGTAGCGCCTGGTGCCATGCCATCAGGCATCGGCTTCGTCTCCGTTCCGGAACTGCGGGGAAACCGGCTGCTCGCCCGGAAACCAGGCAGAGCCTCCTGGATGCGGGCGACGAGGCGGCGATTGCTCGATGCCCAATCTTCGGATGCCGCTCCCACCCGGCTTTGAGCCGGTCGCTTTGAGTTTATGGTCGAAAGCTATCCGACATTGCCCTTTGAGTGATGCAGGCGGCGGTCACAGAACCGGACCTGAGCTTCTCACGATGACCATGCGCACGCCTGCTATCGAGGAAAGCCACCTGTCGCGAAGGATTCTTAGTTAAGAATTAAACTACAGATCAGAAACCGTGCCGCGTATCACCATGGCCTCCAACTCAGGTCGGTGCGGCCAGTCTCCCGCCTCACATACTGAGCCTGGAAAACGGCGAATCGGCGCGTAAGTTCGGTCTGAGCAGCGGCGGCGGGACACCCATCTGCCAGGGCATCGTCGGCGCTCCGAGCATCCGCAAGGGTTCGGCTCAGCCGCGGCCCATGGCGTAGAATTCAGCATTCGGGCGCATTCCAGTCACGTTCGCCATACGGTTCGAAAGCGCGAAAAATGCGGCGATACCGGCGATGTCCCAGATATCCTCTTCGTCAAAGCCATGCGACTTCAGCACGTGAAAATCATCCTCGCCGACGCTCTCGGCCGTGCGGGAGACCTTAATCGCGAAGTCGAGCATCGCCTTCTGGCGCTCGGTGATATCGGCCTTGCGGTAGTTGATCGCGACCTGGTCGGAGATCAGCGGGTTTTTTGCGCGAATGCGCAGGATCGCCCCGTGCGCGATGACGCAATATTGGCACTGATTTAAGTTCGAGGTCGCGACCACGATCATCTCGCGCTCAGCCTTGGTCAGGTTCCCTGGCTTGTCCATCAGCGCATCGTGATAGGCGAAGAACGCGCGGAACTCGTCTGGCCGGTGAGCAAGCGTGAGGAAGACGTTGGGGATAAATCCAGATTTTTCCTGCACGGCGAGGATGCGGCTTCTGATGTCCTCGGGCAGGCTTGCGAGCTCCGGAATAGGGAAGCGGCTGATGGGAAGCGGTTCAGTCACGATCTTGTGGTCCTCAGGTTCGGTTGTTTTGATCGGCACCATAATGCGTGGCATCGCGATATCACCGGCCGTAGCCGCAGCAACCACCTGAACCGAGGCTATCGGATTGCGCAGAACAGGTCGCAGCATGCTCGCTTGACTGTCTACAGTATCGCATGCGGCAAGACCGCATGCTTCAAACCTAACCGCGAGAAGGCGCCGCCATGAACCCGCGCAAGATGCGTATCGGAATGTCGATCCGAGGCCATGGCTACCACCCAGCCGCCTGGCGCCACCCGGATGTTCCGGCGGAAGGCACGCTGCAGGTTGAGCATTACGTTCGCAGCGCACAGACCGCCGAACGCGGCAAGCTCGACATGATTTTCTTCGCCGATGGTGCCGGGATTAGACAGGGCGACAATCCGCCAGGCTCGCTGGCCCGAACCGGCCGGGACATGGTCGAACTTGAGCCGACGATGTTACTGCCGGCCCTGGCCATGGTCACCAGCCATATAGGGCTCGTGACGACGGCATCCACCACTTACAACGAACCTTATAATCTAGCGCGCAGGTTCGCCACGCTCGATCTGATCAGTAAGGGGCGCGCCGGGTGGAACGTGGTCGCCTCCTGGTCAGAGCACGAAGCTCAGAATTTCGGACTGGAAACAACACTCGACTACGAGACGCGTTACGCCCGCTCCGCCGAGTTCGTCGATGTCGTAAAGGGCTTGTGGGACAGTTGGGACGATGGCGCTCTGCTGCTCGACAAGGCTGGCGGCCGGTATTTCAATGAAGCGAAGATGCACGTGCTCAACCATCACGGGCGGTTCTTCAAGGTGCGCGGGCCGTTGAGCGTCGCCTGCATGCCGCAGGGCCATCCGGTAATCGTCCAGGCCGGCGCCTCCGAGCAGGGTCGGGAGCTGGGCGCGGCAACCGCCGATGTCATCTACGCCATCAACGGCTCGCTGGACGTCGCGCGCGCGTATTATACCGATGTCAAAGGGCGGATGCCGAAATACGGCCGCGAGCCAGACGAACTGAAGATAATGCCGGCATTCTGCCCGGTTGTGGCCAAAACGCGCGCGCAAGCCCAGGCAAAGTTCGATCAGTTGCAGGCGCTGGTCGATCCTCTGGCTGGCCTCGGTTCGCTCTACAGCACGTTTGGCGATCTCTCGGGTTACCCGCTCGACGGTCCGGTTCCCGACGAGGCCATCGGCAAGTCAGAGATCCGCAGTCTCAGCGCTCAATTTCGCGAGCGGGTGAGACAGGAGAAACCGACTATTCGCGAGTTGTACCTTCGTTCCGGCATCACCGGCTCGGCGCGGATCGGTACGCCCTCCGACATTGCCGATGCGATGCAGGAGTGGTTCGAGACGGGTGCCTGTGACGGTTTCAACATCACACCAACGCATCTGCCGGGCGGATGCGAGGACTTTGTGGCGCTGGTTGTGCCCGAATTGCAGCGCCGCGGCCTGTTCCGCAGCGACTATGAGGGCAATACGCTGCGGGAAAATCTGGGGCTTCATCGCCCGGTGAGCCGCTACGCCGCCGGCGCTTCCACGCAGCCGTCAACCGCCGCCGATTAGCCGGTCCAACAGCCAGCATTTCCCGGGTTCTCGACCACCAGGGTCCGGCCCAACCTCGCATCCGTGATCAAGGTCGCACCGGTCTTGACCCGGCGCCCGAAGGGGGACCGCTGGTGTCAGATGAGCCGTGCGAGCGCGCCAGCCCCATCCGAAGCGGCCGAACCTGGAAATGCGTTAACCGAGGTTCAGGCAGCCTGCCGGGGGGCGGGTAGCGGAACCTCGCCTTTCAACAGCACGCGATAGAGATAGCGACGTTCTTCCATGTCGTAATCGGTTGTCGCTTGATGCAGCACGCTGCGATTGTCCCAGAGCACCATGTCGCCTTTGCGCCATACGTGGCGGTAGAGGTGGCGGCCGCGCGTGGCGTGAGCGTACAGCTTGTCCATCAGGTCGAACGCCGCGTCTTCCTCCATCCCGTCGATGCCGGTGACCCGCCCAGGGTTCACAAACAGACCGAGCCGCCCGTTATCCGGGTTGAACCGCGCCAGCGGGTGCCGCGCGCTCGGCGTCTTGGCGAGCGCGTCGGCCGACAACACCGTGGATTTGTGCTGGTCACGCTGACTTTTATAAGCATGGGTGGCGCGCAATCCGGCGATGAGCTGCTTGGTCTGGGCGGAGAGATCATCATAGGCGGCCTGCACCGAGACGAATTCGGTGTCCCCGCCGCTGGTCGGAATGTCGATGCCGTAGAGGATCGTCGCCTTGGGCGGCGCTTCGTAATTCGAGTGATCGGTATGAAACCCTTCGCCGCGCACCGCACGCTTCTTGCCGGTTTTTTCCAGATCGCTGTTCGACAGAAAGCTGACGGTGGGGAATTCCGGTAATCGGTAGTTTGGGAATTGCTCGGGGATGATCTCGCCGAAGATCTCGGCAGCGGCGGCGAATTGCTGCGGTGTGAAATGCTGGTCGCGGAACACGACGACCGCATTGTCGACGAACAGCCGGTAGAGCTCGCGCTTGTGTACATCGTCGAGGGGTTGAGCCAGATCGACCCCGATGATCTCCGCCCCAAGAGTATCGGTCAGCGGTCGTACTTGCATTGTCATGGCATCATCTCCTTTCGCGTCGTTCAGCAAAATAGATCACCCCCGCGGCGGCAGACCCCGAAAGGGGTGTGTCACTTATCGCCCGCCGCCGGCGCCGCATGAACGGCTTCAGCCACAGAGCCACGAGGCAAAGCCGGCTGGCGCCGATCACCCATGGCGCCGGCGTCACCAGCAGACATGCGGCCGCGCTCATGACGATCCGCTCGATCGCCCCCAAGCGGCAGCAGCCAGTAGCCCGCGAGCCCCGCCGCGATCTCCATCACGCTGGCCGCCGTCCGAGCCGAGCCGAGCTGAGCCGAAGCGGTGTCTGCATTTTACGTTCTCCCTGTGTCATATTAATCATTTAAATCGCTTTAATAGCCAGGCAATCACACGGTAGCCGATCCACCGCCATCGACCGGCAGAACTGCGCCTGTCATAGAGGCGGACCGGTCTCGGTGTGTCGCACGACCCGGAAGACCGCAAGCGGCTTTAGGCAACGCCGCTGCTGACCGAGCCGCTGCTCCTGGTCGGGCCGCCAGGCGCCGCGCCGCGCCGCCGAAAACCGGGCGATCTCGACATTATCGCGCCACTGCCGCTGATCCTGCCGAGCCGCCCGAAGGCATTGCGCGTGCATCTCGAACAGATCGCCGCGGGCAGTGGCGTCTCGCTCAAATTCAGAGCCGAGGTGGACAGCATCGGCATCCCCAGGCGTTCGTGCAGCGCGGCTTCGGCTATACGATCCTGAGCTAGGAACTGGTGCGTCAGGAGATCGCCCGCGGCGAGGTCGAGATCATCCCGGTGCGCGACAATCGGTTCGAGCGGCGCGTTGTGATCGCCCGGCCGTTGGTCAAGCCGGAAACCGCGTTGCAACACGCGATTGCCTCATTGATCCGGGAGCTCGCGGGCGAAATCATTGAACGCCGGCAATGACCGGGCGCGAAACTCGCACCGTGAGCCGGCGGGGTGCGTTTGAATAAGGCAGAGATAGGAACAGCATGAAAAAGGGGGAGCTGCGTGCCGCGATCAGCCGCTTGTACCGCGAGATGTCCGAGCTCACCCGCACGAAGTGCGGTGGCCGCGCGTGTCCTGACATGATCCACAAGGCCTATCGCTGCTGCGACCGGCTGCACTGCGAGATGACGATCGAGCATGCCGAAAAAGACTGGGGCATCAGATTGCCGACCAGCGGCCATCAATTCCCGCTGATGGGCCCGGCCGGCTGCACCGCGGCACCGCATCTGCGTCCCTGGTGCACCCTGCATCAGTGCCAGATTCAGGCGGTCGGGTCGACAAACGATCCCTCCTGGGACAGGAAGTATTTCAGGTTGCGGAACAAACTGATCCAATTGGAACGGCAACTGGCTGAGAGCTGATCAGCACTCGGCGGCTGCACCGGGCGCCGGGTGGCGCGATTTTGGGAGAGGCACCATGAAAGTCGTTCGCTTCGCTACAGCGTCGGGTGAGGGGTCGCGATTCATCGAGCTCGATATACCGATAAACAACGCGACAACCGACGCCTTCGGCAATACCGTCCAGCGCTCCGCGGTTCTGCCGGCGCAGAGTACGATGATCACGGATATGCCAGAGGGCCTCTATCAAGACTGGCACCCGGCCTCCCGGCGCCAGCTTCTCTTCGTGCTTTCTGGCACTCTCGAAGTTGAAACCAGCGATGGGAAGACGCACCGGTGCGGCAGCGGCGAGGTATTTCTCGCCGACGATGTCGGCAGCCGCGGCCATCGCACACGTACGATCGACGGCCCGGCGCGGGTGTTGTTCGTGCACCTGCCACCCGACGCCGATCTTGGTTGATCGCCGGCGATCGGACGCCGCGCACCGACCAGATATTGGTGAGCCGGCAGACTGTCTCAGCCGCGCCTGTTCGGCACCGGCACTCCGGGGATCTTCACCCGGACCGAACCCAAATGGTTGCGACTGGTGAAGTACAAGGTCTTCCAGTCGTCGCCGCCGAACGCGATGTTGGTTGTCGCCGAAGCGCCGTGGACGATGCGGCCCAGTTTTCTGCCCGTCTTATCCATAATGTGGATACCGCCGGCCCCGCCGCAGTAGACATTGCCTTCGACATCGACCTTCATCCCATCGGGAACCCCAGGCTCGGCGCCGCGCAGGTCGGCAAACACCCGATCGCTCGCCCGCGCGATGGTGCCGTTCGGCATCATGTCAAAAGCGCGGATGTGGCCATGGCGGGTGTCATTGATGTACAGCACCGACTCGTCAGGCGAGAAGGCGAGCCCATTCGGCAGCGTGAAATCGTCGACCAGCAGCGTCAGACTCCCCAGATCGGCGGATAGCCGGTAGACGCCGGAGAACTGCAAATCCCATTGCTGCGGCGGATTGGGGCTGGTCCAGGGATCGGTGAAATAGATCGACCCGTCAGACTTCACAACGACATCATTGGGCCGGTTCAATTGCCGGCCCTGGAAGCTGTTGCAGATGACCGTCAAGCTGCCGTCGAGTTCGAGCCGGGTGACGCGGCGGCTGTCGTGTTCACAGGCGACGAGGCGGCCCGAGAGGTCGCGGGTGAGCCCGTTGGCGCGATTGGTCGGCTCCAGGAACAGCGATGCGCCTTTGCCCGGCTCATATTTCATCCGCTTGTTGTTGTGAATATCGCTGAACAGCAGATACCCGCCTTCCTTCCACCACACTGGCCCCTCGGCCGGGCCCTGCTCGCCCCCGAAACCGGCACAGAGGTCGTGGATCGTTTCCGATGTATCGATAATGGCATCAAGCGCGGGATCAAGTGTTTCGGTGCGCTTATCGGGCATGGTGTTTCCTCCGAATGTCGCGCGTATCGGGCCTTCCGGCTGTAGCGCGTTCGAAGACTGACCTCCCGGCGATAAACCGGTCAAGTCAAGGCGGCGGAGGGCATGAAATTGGCGGATCGCCCCCGGATCGCCCGTGGTCTATGACAGCAATCATCAGGGCGTTCCCGCGGGACGCACAGCTCTCAGAGGCGCGCGCCCCAGTGGCGGCACCCACGGCCGGGGGGCCAGGAGGCCTCATTGACCCAATCCCAGCGGCTGACCCGTGTTTAAAATTGTGGTAGCGGGAGAGGGACTTGAACCCCCGACCTTGGGATTATGATTCCCCTGCTCTAACCAGCTGAGCTACCCCGCCCCGGGGTGTTGACGTCGCGGCCCCGCATATAGGAGATGGGCTTCTCCCGGTCAAGCGTGCCAACCCCTTAACCTCGCTCCGAATCCAGGCGCCGAATCCAGCCACCGCCAAGCACGCGCTCCCCATCGTAGAGCACGGCGGCCTGGCCCGGGGCCACCGCACCGACCGGCTCATCGAACCGCAATTTCGCCGCACCATCGCCACCGGGCACCAGCGTCGCCGCAACGGGTGTTTGGGTCGAGCGCAGCTTGGCGGCAAGGGCGATGCCAGCCGTGGACGGTTGCGGACCCGGTCCGAGCCAGTTCAGCTCAGCGAGCCGGACGGTCGTCTGTCCCAGCGCCTCTTTTGGGCCGACCACGACACGTCGCGTTGCAGGCTCCAGCCGCAGCACATACAGCGGCTCGGCGGCGGCGATACCAAGCCCCTTGCGTTGCCCCACCGTGAAATGCGCGATCCCGGAGTGGCGGCCGAGCACGATGCCGGCGCTGTCCACAATGTCGCCCGGTTCGCCCGCCTCCGGGCGCAGCCGCATCACCAGATCGGCGTAGGAGCCGGTCGGGACAAAGCAGATATCCTGGCTGTCGGGCTTGTCGGCAACCGCGAGGCCAAATTCCTGCGCCAGCGCGCGGGTCTGCTGCTTGGGCAGGCCGCCGAGCGGAAAGCGCAGAAACGCCAATTCCTCGCGCGCCGTGCGATAGAGAAAATAGCTCTGGTCGCGTGCATCATCCCGCGCGCGATGCAATTCCGGGCCGTGCGGGCCGGCAAGGCGGCGCGCGTAGTGCCCGGTGGCGAGCGCGCTGGCGCCGAGATCTCGCGCCGTGCCGAGGAGGTCGCGGAACTTGACGCGCTCGTTGCAGCGGATGCACGGCACCGGAGTTTCGCCGCGGCGATAGCTGTCGGCGAAATCCTCGATGACGGCCTCACGAAACCGGGTCTCGTAATCAAGCACGTAATGGGGGATGCCGAGCCGTTCGGCGACCCGCGCCGCGTCGCGCACATCCTGCCCGGCGCAGCACGCTCCCTTGCGGCCGATCGCGGCGCCGTGGTCGTAAAGCTGTAAGGTGATGCCGACCACGTCATAGCCGGCGCGCGCCAGCACTGCCGCGGTAACCGACGAGTCGACGCCGCCCGACATCGCCACCACCACCCGGTGATCGGCGGGATTGCCGGGGAGGTCCATATCGTCGAGGGGCGCAGTCATCGCGCGGAATCATTGCGGGCAGCAGCAAGGCCCAGCTGCCAGAAATCGGCTTCGAGGCGGCTGGCGATGGTGAAGGCGCTTGCCAGGGAGGCGATGCGGCCCTCGCCGCCACGGCGGGCGAATTGCTCGTCGAGCGCGGTGCGGGCATCGCGCGCGAGGCCCTGGTACTCGTCGCCCGCATACATGTCGAGCCATTCGCCATACGGGTTGCCGTCGCGCCTGGTCGCCGGATCAGCCAGGCGCTCGGCGGCGATCTCGGCATAGCCGACGATGCACGGCGCCAACGCCACCTCAAGGTCGAGCCGATCGCCGGCCAGACCGCGATCGAGCACAAAGCGGGTATACGCGACCGTCTCGAGTGCTTCGGGCTCGGCGGCCATCCGTGCCTCAGTGAGACCCCAGCCGCGGCAATAATCGATGTGCAGGCCGATCTCGACATCGAGCGTCGCCGCGATCAGCGCCTGCGCGCGCCGCATCTCGGGCAATGTCTCCGACTTATAGACGGCCAACCCCCAGGCGCGCGCGAAATGCAGCAGGAACAGGTAATCCTGAACCAGATAACGGCGGAACGCGGCCTCCGGGAGGTCGCCGCGCGCGAGGCGCACGACGAATTCGTGGCGCGTGTACGAAGGCCAGATCGGCCCGGCGGCGGCAACCAGACGATCGAAGAGCGAGTCGGCCATTCCTCAAACCGCCTCCACTCGCTTTGGCCGGGCTTGGCCCGGCCATCCATGGCACGCATCCGCAACCACATTGTCGGGCACGAGGTCGCGTGGATGCCCCGACCAAATCCGGGCAAGGTGATGTGGGGGTGCCGATCTTGCGAGCACCTCCGCCATCGACTGTGGTCTGACGCGCGCCGCCATCAGCCGATCAATAAATTGCGGGTGCTTGACGGCAGTCGCACGGTCAGACCGTCGAGTTCTTCGGTAATGATGATCTGACAGCCGAGGCGGGATGTACCGGTCAGCCCGAAGGCGAGGTCGAGCATGTCTTCTTCGTCCTCGGTTGCCTCCCTCAGCAGCTCGTACCATTCCGGATCGACGATCACATGACAGGTCGAACAGGCAAGCGAGCCCTCGCAGGCGCCTTCGATATCGATATCATTCTTGTGTGCGATTTCGAGCACCGACAGGCCCAGCGGCGCATCAACCTCGCGTCGATTTCCATCGCGCTCAATAAAAACGATTTTCGGCATCAAACTCTATCCGTAAAGGAAGCCTTGCGACGCGCGTGTCCAATGGGAACCGGTTGCCCCCCATCGTTGCGGAGCGGGCAATGCTGGGGAATGACGTGCTTTATGGCGCGTCAATCATCATGGTGGCTACCGCGATCGTCAGAAAGCTGCTGGGCTTTTCATTTTTCAGAGACCGACTGGCTTCAGAGACCGACTGGCCGCGGCGCCAGATCTTCGGCGATCGCGGCGGCAGCGCCGGCGCCAGTATCACCGGCGGCTATGTCCGCCGGTGTTGCGAAGCGCAGTAACGACAAGCCGGCGGTCTCGCATGCCGTCATCAGCAAGGCCGCGCGCGCGGCATCCGGAGCCGCGGGCAACAGCAATACCGCGTGCGTCACCGGCTGGGCCAAAGCGCGCTCGGCGCGCAGCCTGACTCCCTCGAAGAGGCGCTCCCACTCCGTGACCTCGGAATCGGCGACCTCGGAATCGCCGGCCGGCAAGGTCAGATCGAGTTCGAGCCCCTCGCGGTCTTCCAGCAATACCGCGTTGCCACCAACCGCGAGCGCAACCTGGGCCTGCGCACCGCTTAGATCGACCCCTACTGCCTTCCCCGGCGCGTCCGGGTCCACCGGCAACCCGTCCGGCTCCTCGATTTGAAACAGCTTCACCTTGCCTCGACCCAGCGCTTAGTAGGTATCAGACGTGGAACGACTCGCCGCAGCCACAGCGGCCCTTCTCATTGGGGTTGCGGAAGACGAAGCCGGATTCGAGCTTTTCCTCGACGTAGTCCATCTCAGTCCCAATGATGAACATGACCGCCTTGGGGTCGACCAGCACGGTCACGCCCTTATCCTCGACCACCTCGTCAAACTTACCCTTCTCGTCGGCATATTCGAGCGTGTAGCTGAGCCCCGAACAGCCCCGCGAGCGCACTCCCACACGCACGCCAACGGACGGCTTGCCCCGTTTAGCCAACAACGCCTGGATATGCTCCGCCGCGGCATCGGTCACCAATAAGGCCTGCTTACTCGCCATCATTCGGTTCCCCCGTTACGGAATGTCCGCACCGTGAAATTCATTCGCATCATGTAGGCGCTGCCACGGCGGAAATCACCTGCCTCCACGCAGACGCGTCACTGCGGCGGCAATCGTATCGGCGGCGAGATCAATCTCGTCCGGCGTCGTGAAGCGGCCGAGGCCAAGCCGGATCGACGCATTCGCAAGCGGGTCGGCGAGCCCGATGGCGCGCAACACATAAGAGGGCTCGACGACCGCCGAGGTGCAGGCCGATCCGGTGGAGATCGCGATGCCCGGGCAGGAAGCGATCAGATCGGGGGCGGTAACACCCGGAAATGACAGGTTGATGTTGCCGGGCAGGCGGTGCTCGGTATCGCCATTGACTCGCGCATCAGGCAGGCGCCGCGTCAGGGTGGCGCGCAGCCGGTCGCGCATGGTGCGCAGCCTCGTCGCCTCTTCGCCCATCTCCTCAGCGGCAATCGCCGCGGCGCGGCCAAGCCCGACACAAAGCGGCGTCGGCAGAGTGCCGGAGCGAATACCGCGTTCCTGGCCACCGCCATCAAACAGCGGCAACAGCCGCACCCTTGGGCGGCGCCTTATGTACAATGCGCCGATCCCTTTCGGCCCATAGATCTTGTGGCCGGAGATCGACATCAGATCGATCTTCATCGCCTCGACATCGAGCGGAATCTTGCCGAAAGCCTGGGCGGCGTCAGTGTGGAACAGCGCGCCGCGTGCCCGGCACAGCGCGCCAATCTCGGCGAGCGGCTGGATCACGCCAATCTCGTTATGCGCCGCCAATACGCTGACCAGCAGGGTGCGGTCGCTGATCGCCTCGGCAAGCCGGTCGAGCGATACGAGGCCGTTCGCCTCCACCGGGAAGCGATTGATGGTAAACCCCTCGCGGCCCAGAGCTTCGGCACTTTCGAGGACGCATTTATGCTCGGTTAGCGGCACGATGATCTCATCGCGAGCCGCTCCGTTGACCGGCGGATGTGCCCGCGCGAAAGCCGCCACGCCCTTCAGCGCCAGATTGTTTGCTTCGGTCGCGCCTGAGGTGAAGACGATCTCGCGCGGGTCCGCGTGGATCAATTTGGCGATATCGGCGCGCGCCGCCTCGATCGCCGCGGCGGCGTTATGGCCGTAGACGTGGCTCTCGCTGTGCGGATTGCCGAAATGCTCGGTGAAATACGGCATCATCGCCTCGAGCACGCGCGGGTCGAGCGGCGTTGTCGCCTGGTTGTCCAGATAGATCGGCAGGCGGTTGCGCGGCTTCAGTTCGGTAACGTTACTCGCAGGCTCGCTCATGCCGCCCTCCCCGCTCGGGCGCTCCGCTGGACGCGGCGGGCGAGCCGCGTCCAGGCTTCGAGAAAATGGGTAATGTCGTCCTCCGTGGTAGACCAGCCGAGGCTGACGCGGATCGTGCTCCCGATAATATGGGGCGGCAGACCCATCGCGGCCAAGACATGGCTGGGTCCCACTTTGCCAGAGGAACACGCCGCCCCGGCGCTTACCATAACGCCATCGAGGTCGAGCCCGATCACCTGCGTTGCGGCCGCCACCCCGGGCAAGGCCAACGCCGTCGTATTGGGCAGCCGCGTCACGCAGGCGCCGATCACCATGGCCTCCGGCACCGCGTCGCGGGCGAAGATTTCCAGCCGGTCGCGCAACGCCAGCACCCGGTCATAAGCGGCGAGATCGGCGCCGGCGGCTTCGGCGGCGGCGGCAAACCCGGTAATGCCGGGCAGGTTTTCGGTGCCGGCGCGCCGGCCGCGTTCCTGGCCGCCACCACGTTGTTGCGCGGCGACCTCGCTGCCAGGCGCCAGCACCAATGCGCCGATGCCCGGCGGGCCGCCGAGCTTATGCGCCGAGACGCTCATCAAATCGACCCCAAGCGCCGCCACGTCGAGCGGCATTTTGCCGGCCGCCTGGACCGCATCGCAATGCAACAGGGCCCCATGCGCGTGCGCCGCCGCGGCCAACGCGGCAATCGGCTGGATCACGCCGGTCTCGTTATTGGCCAGCATGATGGATATGAGCGCCGGCCGCGGATTGGCCCGCAACATCGCCTCCAGCCCTCCGACATCGACCATCCCGTTGCAGTCGACGGGCAGCCGCTCGGCTTCGGGCGCCGCCTGCAGGACCGAGCTGTGCTCGACCGCTGAGACTAGAATTCGCTCGCGGCCGCTGCCGAACAGGGCGAGGTGGTTGGCCTCAGTGCCGCCGCTGGTGAAGACGACGCCCTCCGCCGCGGCGCCGACCAGCGCGGCGACGCTCCGGCGCGCCCGCTCGACGCGCTGCCGTGCCGCGCGGCCGGCGCGATGCACCGAGGACGGGTTGCCGCCGTCGCTTAATGCCGCAGTCACCGCCGCCACCGCCTCCGGCCGCAGCGGTGCCGTCGCATTCCAGTCGAGATAGGTTGCTTGCGACGCCATCCGCCTAACGTAAGCGCACGCAGCCCCTCAGGCGAGGGCGACAGCGCTTACCAGTAAATGTATTGCATTTATACCGACTAGTCGGTATAAATTCTGTATGATAAACACGGCTCCACCCCGACCGGTAAGAGCGCCAGCGCGGCAAAAGCTGCTCGACGCCGCCGTGGCGGTGATCCGCACCAAAGGATATGCCGCGACGACGATTGATGAGCTCTGCGCCACCGCGGGTGTCGCGAAGGGCTCCTTCTTCCACCATTTCAGGGATAAAGAGGCGCTGGGCATCGCCGCCGCGGATTACTGGTCCGAGATGACCGGCGGGTTTTTCGCCGCCGCGGCCTATCACACGCACCCCGACCCGCTCGACCGAGTGCTCGGCTACATTGATTTCCGCAAGGCGATCCTCAGCCGGCAGATCCCGGAGTTCACCTGCCTCGTCGGCACGATGGTGCAGGAGCTGTACGAGACCAACCCGGCGATCCGCGCTGCCTGCGAGGCCAGTATTTGCGGTCACGCGGCTGTTGTCGAAGCCGATATCGCCGAGGCGATGCAGCGCTATGGCCTCGACGCCGGGTGGACCGCCCGCAGCCTCGCACTGCACACCCAGGCCGTCTTGCAAGGCGGCTTCATCCTGGCCAAGGCGACCGGCGACCCGTCCACCGCCGTTGAGACGATCGACCATCTGCGCCGCTACCTCGAACTGCTGTTCCGCGGCCAGGCGCAGGCCGCGGCAAAACCGCGACCATCCACCGACAACCCGAAGGAGTAAGCGAGATGCGCGTCATGGTGATCGTCAAAGCGACGACGGATTCCGAAGCCGGGCAGCTGCCGAGCCGGCAATTGCTGACCGATATGGGCAAGTTCAACGAAGAATTGTGCGCCGCCGGGATCATGCAGGATGGCGGCGGCCTGCGGCCCAGCGCGCAAGGGGCGCGCGTCACCTTCTCCGGCGCCAACCGCGATGTCCGGCACGGCCCGTTCGACCATACCGCCGAACTCGTCTCCGGTTTTTGGATCTGGCAGGTGAAATCGCTCGACGAGGCGATCGAGTGGGTAAAGCGCTGCCCAAACCCGATGCCCGGCGATTCCGACATCGAAATCCGCCCGATGTACGAAATGGAAGACTTCGCAAACCTTTAAGCGGCAAGCCCGGTCCGGCTTATCGAGGAGACAAAGCGATGTACAGCGACGCAGCAGCGAGCGGCGTGGCGACCCGACGCGGTGGGTCCGCGAGCCTATGGGTCGGGCGCGTCTTGAGCGGCTTGGCCATTGCCTTCATGGCACTGGACGGCGTGATGAAGCTAGTCCAGCCGCAAGTGGTGATCGACTCCACGCGGCAGATCGGCTGGCCGGTCGACCCGATGAATTTGACGGCGCTGGGCCTCATTCTGCTTGCCAGCACCGCCCTTTACGCCCTGCCACGTACCGCCGTGCTGGGTGCGATCCTGCTGACCGGCTATCTCGGCGGGGCGGTCGCCTCGCACGCGCGGCTCGGCGACCCGCTGCTGACCCACGACCTGTTCGGCGTCTATCTCGGCTTTCTTGTCTGGGGTGGATTGTGGTTCCGGGATTCCCGCGTTCGCGCGCTGCTCCCGTTCAGCCGGTAACCACCGCCAGACACTTCAGGCTGCGTTGCTTTCAGTGCGGTCCGTCAGCAAGGCGTAGAGGGCATCAGAATTGTCGGTACCCCGCAATTTCTGACACACCGCGGCATCCCGTAGTGTGCGCGATACCAGCGCCAAGGCTCGCAGATGCTCGGCGCTGGCGCTGGCTGGAGCCAGCAGGGTGAAGATCAGGTCGACCGGACGCTCGTCGATCGACTCGAAGGGGATCGGTTTTTCCAGGCGCGCGAACAGCCCGCACAGCGCCGGCAGATCATCGAGCTTGCCATGCGGCACGGCGATGCCGCGGCCTATGCCGGTACTGCCGAGGCGTTCGCGTTCGTTCAACACATCGTAAATGCGGCGTTCGGCGATGCCGGTCATGGACCCGGCGCGCCTGGCGATTTCCTGCAACGCCTGTTTCTTGGTGCCGACCCGCAAATGGGCGACGATGCCCCGCGGCGGCAACAGATCGGCGATCTCCATCAGCCGCATACTCCGATCACCGGGGCCCATCCGCCCTGAGCTTGTTGTGGATTACCGACGGCATGGCCTGCAGCGTTCACGCCTCGTCAGCCGCCTGCGCTCCGGCAGCCCGTATTGCGGCGAAGTTGGGGTCGACGCATCGCGCCGTCAAGCATCCCCCGTGTGTTCTGCGGGCGAACTAGATCGCCAGCATCTTCTCACGGCGGCGTTGCACCGATGATGGGATGCGCATCGCCTCACGATACTTGGCGACCGTGCGGCGCGCGATATCGACGCCTTCCTGCTGCAGCATTTCGACGATTCGCTCATCCGACAACGTGTCGTCGGAGGGCTCGGCGTCGATCAGGCCGCGAATGCGGAACCGTACGGCCTCGGCCGAATGCGACTCACCGCCGCGCGATGCGGCGATCGATGACGTGAAGAAATATTTCAGTTCGAACAGGCCCCGTGGCGTGGCGATGTATTTGTTAGTCGTGACGCGGCTGACGGTGCTTTCGTGCATCCCGATCGCATCGGCGATGTCTCTGAGGATCAGCGGCCGCAATGCCCTGACGCCGTGTCGGAAAAACCCGTCCTGCTGGCGCACGATTTCGGTGGCCACCTTGAGGATCGTCGTGGCCCGCTGGTGCAGTGACTTGACCAGCCAGTTCGCCGCCTGCAGCCGATCGGTCAGGTACTCGCGCTCTGATTTGCTGCGCGCTACCCGGCTGACCCGCGCGTAGTATCGGTTATTGACGAGAACCCGCGGCAGGGTATCTGGGTTCAGCTCGACCAGCCATTCGCCCTCGGGCTGGGCTCGCATCAGGATGTCAGGCACGACCGGCTGCGCCAGCGGCGGGTCGAAGGCGTGGCCGGGACGCGGGTCGAGCGTCTTGATCTCGGCAACCATGTCGGCGAGGTCTTCGCCATCGACACCGCAGACCCGCAACAGCGCCGTAACGTTACGCACGGCCAATAAGGGCAGATTGTCGAGCAATGCCTGCATCGCCGGGTCGAGCCGGTTGCGATCGCGCAATTGCAGCGCCAGACACTCGCGCAGATCGCGGGCGAATACCCCCGGAGGGTCGAACTCCTGGAGGCGCGCCAGGACCCGGTTGAAGTCTTCCGGCTGGCATCCGAGCCGTTCGGCGGCACCTTCCAATTCGGCGGCGCGCAAATATCCCGCCTCATCCAGCTGGTCGAGCAGGAAAAAAGCGACGGCCCGGTCGGCCAGGTCCGGCAGGTCCGCCCCGATCTGTTCGACGAGGTGCTCGCGCAATGTCGTCGGGCGCGCCGCGGTCTGCTCCAGCCCGGGCAGGTCATCATCGTGTCCGCCGGCACCGCCGCGCGCATCCCAGGAGTGCAGGTCGCCGCCACGATCGAGCGAGCCGTCGCCCTCGTCGCCCGCCGTCGCCTGCCAATGATCGGCCGCGTCTCCCGCCACCTCGCCGCTGCCGGCGCTCGCCAGCTGTTCGGGCAGTGCGGTCGCCTGGCCGTTTATCTCCGGCGGTCCGTCAGAGTCGGCGGCGATCGGCGCGTCGTCAGGCGACCCCTCGCTGCGTTCAAGCAATGGGTTCTGCTCGATCTCGGCTTCGATGAACTCGGACAGCTCGATGTTCGACAGCTGCAGCATCTTGATGGCCTGCTGCAGCTGCGGCGTCATGACCAGCGCCTGGCTCTGACGCAGCTCAAGCCGTTGTGAAAAACCGATCCTATTCACCTGCGGGGCTCCATATGGAGCCGCTTATAGGCTGAATCTTTCGCCGAGGTAAACGCGCCTGACCTCCGCATCCGAGACGATCTCGTCGGGGGCTCCCTCCATCAGGACGCGTCCCTCATGCAAGATATAGGCCCGATCCACAATGCGTAGCGTATCTCTGACGTTGTGATCGGTGATCAAAACCCCGATCCCGCGATGTTTCAGGTGCGCGACTAGGTCGCGGATGTCCCCCACCGCAATCGGGTCGATACCCGCCAAGGGTTCGTCCAACAGAATGAAATGCGGCTCGGTCGCGAGTGCCCGGGCAATCTCGCAGCGCCGCCGTTCGCCGCCCGACAGCGCCATGGCGGAGGCCCGGCGCAAATGGCTGATCGAAAATTCGGCGAGCAGGGCATCGAGCATAGCCTCGCGGGTCGGCGGGTCCGGTTCACTGACCTCGAGAACCGCGCGCAGGTTCTGCTCGACCGTGAGCCCGCGGAAGATAGATGCCTCCTGCGGGAGGTAGCCGATGCCGAGCCGGGCCCGGCGGTACATCGGCAATTCGGTGATGTCCTGCCCGTCGAGTTCGACCGCGCCGGTATCGGCGGCGATCAGCCCGGTAATGATGTAAAAGCAGGTGGTCTTGCCCGCGCCATTGGGGCCGAGCAGGCCGACTACCTCGCCGCGCTGCACCGATACGCTGACATCGCGCAAAACCGGGCGGCGCCTGAAGCTCTTGCCGAGCCCGCGTCCGATCAACCCGCGATTATCGGCGACAAGGCGTGGAGTGGGCGCCACCGGCATATCCTCGCCGAGCCACACCGGTGCGACATAGAC
The DNA here is from genome assembly GCA_019240125.1 of Alphaproteobacteria bacterium. GTDB lineage: Bacteria > Pseudomonadota > Alphaproteobacteria > ATCC43930 > CGMCC-115725 > DATARH01. The sequence continues at coordinate 16,089 of JAFAYW010000191.1, read as the reverse complement.
CGGTTGTTGCGGACCGCCGCCGCGTCGACCGATCATGGTTTCGCCGCGCCAGCGGCGGCAGGGTTCGACGCCTTGCCGCCTGCCTTTCCGGCCGCGCCGGCGGCGTTGCTCTGCTCCCGCACCAACAGACCCTGCACCCGCTGCGGCGGCGCGCCGGGGCCGGCCGTTGGCAGCATGCGGCTGACGTTATTGTTGAGGTCGATCACGCCGCGTTGGCCGCGAATGACATCCTTGCCTCGCTCGATCGTGACATTGCGGATCAGCGTCGCGATGCCGGTATCGGCGTTGTAGACACCGAAATCGCCGCGTCCGGTATCGAGACTATTGGTGATGACCACATGGCCCTGGGCATCGACCCGGCTGATCTTGGATTCCTGAGCCGGCTGAGCGCCAGGCTGCTTGCCGGCAGCCCCGGTGGATACCGGTGTCACCGGCTTTTTCGGCGACGGCCTGCCGGTGGCACCCGGCTTTGCGGCCGGGGCGGCCGCCCCGGCGGCGGGTGCGCCAGTCTTGACCATGTACGCGGTCAGGATATCCGCCTTAATCGTGCGACCATTGCGGATCGCCACTGCGTCGCCGCGGGCCACCGCGATCTGCTTCTGATCGAACCACTCGAGGCTGTCGCGCGCTGTAACGACATCGGTCGCGGTGGTCATTTTGAGGTTCTTGCCCGTGATTACCGCGATTGCCTTATCCACATCGTAGATGGCGCGGTCGCCGACGACGGTCTGCGCGTCCCGCTTTAATGTGACGTGGCCTTCCGCCTCGACCCGGTAAATTTCCGTGTTGCCGCCGCCCTCGCCCCCGAGCCCCAATGTGTTGCCGGTATTCGGTTTCGGCGCCGAGCCACTTTTAACCTCGCGGTAATGCGCGATCAGCGTGTCGGCATGGACCTCGCTGGTGCCGCGGGTGGCCACCGCGTTACCGCGCGCGATATAGACATGCGCGTCCTGCTGCCATTCGATGCCTGAATCGGCCTGGATCTGAAGCGGCTGGTTCTCCGAGGCCGCATTCCCGCCACCCGCTTCCGCCGCCGGAGCGGCGCGTCCCGAAAGCACCGGAGTGCCACCGAGTACCAGGGCGATCGCCGCGCCTTGCCACCAGCGGCAACGCGCTGTCAAACGTGGCAGCACCATCTAGATTTTCTTGGCCGCCGCCTTGACGGTGGACTTGCCCTTAGCTCCGATAGCGCTGGTGGCCGTAAGGGGTTTGGGTGCCGCCACCGTCGGCTTTGCCGTCGCCAACAACGGTCGCGCCTCCTTTTCGGCGTGCGCCGCACTCGCGACGACATCGGGGGGCAGGCCGGCCGGAACCGGTGCTTCGGCATTGGCCGCCGGCTTGGCGCCGCGCAACAGCATGTCGGCCTTGCCGGTGAAGATGATCTTGTCGCCGCGATCGAGAATGCGAAACCCTTGTGCCTTGACATCGCCCGAGGGGCCATGACCCTCGACCGGGTCGTCACCTTCCGCGGTGTTGTGGGCCGCATCGGCATGGGCCGTATCCGTCACAAAGCGCGTGCCGTTCTCGTGCACCACCGTGACATTGCCAAACAAATCGAGCAGCTGCGCCTGCGACTGGTAGACGCCCGTTGCCGAGTCGAGCACGACAACGGCGCCGCTATGCGTCTTCATATCGGCGCGCGGTTTGTCGAGCGACATCAGATCCTGGCGATCCGGCACCTGATGCCCGACCGCGGCGGTGACGACAAAAGGCCGGCCAATACGGTCGGTGCCGGCGTAGCGCGGGTTCACCATCCGCAGATCGCCCGCCTCATGCAGATCAATCGCGGGGAAGCCAAGCCGCATCCGATCCCACATCGGTGCCAGACGCGGCCACATCATGATCAGCAGCAGAAGCGCGACGCCAGTGGCCGGAAACAGGCGCTTCAGCAACGCGACGCGACGGCTGTGGCGATCCTCCGCGGTCGAGCGCAGCAACCCTGACGGCAGCCACCCCCGCAGCTCGCCGATCCCGGGCACGGAAAACGCCATCCTCATGCCACCCCCGCCCGCAAACAATCATGCATGTGCAGAAAACCGGCCGGACGCTGTTGCTCGTCGACCACGAAGAGCGCGGTGATCGCGAACCGGTTCATGATGCCGAGTGCCTCGGCCGCCAGATGCGTCGACAGGATCGTCTTCGGGTCGCGATGCATCACCTCGCCGACCCGGCGCGAAAGCAGACCGTCATTCATGTGGCGGCGCAGATCGCCGTCGGTGATCACGCCATGCAGCCGACCATCCTCGCCGCGAACGCCAACGCAGCCAAAACTTTTGGCGCTCATCACCAGGATCGCCTCCGACATTGGCGCGTCGGGCCCAACCAACGGCACATCGTCGCCGGAATGCATGATATCGTCCACCCGCAGCAATCGCCGGCCGAGTTTGCCGCCCGGATGGAAACGCTGGAAGTCGGCGGTCGAAAAGCCTTTCCGCTCGAGCAGTCCGATGGCCAGAGCGTCGCCCAGCGCCATCGTCATCGTGGTGGACGTGGTGGGTGCGAGCCCCATCGGGCAGGCCTCGGCCGCGTGCGGCAGCGGCAATACCACGTCGGCAGCCTCGGCGAGCGCCGAGCCACGCCCACCGGTGATCGCGATCAGCGGAATCTTGAAGCGGCGCGAATAGGAGATGATGTCGGCGAGTTCGCCCGTGTCTCCGGAATTCGAGATGGCGATGATTGCGTCATCCATGCCGATCATACCGAGATCGCCATGGCTCGCCTCGGAGGGATGGACGAACTGGGCTGGCGTGCCGGTCGAGGCCATGGTCGCGGCGATCTTGCGCGCGACATGGCCGCTCTTGCCGATGCCGGTCACGACAATGCGGCCGCGTGCCGCGGCGCACAGATCGAGGGCATCGCCGAGGCTCGCGTCCAGGGTTTCCGAAAGCTGCTCCAAACCGTCGATCTCCGCCCGGATAACCCGGCGAGCGACGACCAGGTCGCGCAGCAACGCAGGTCGCTCACGGCCGACCACATCGAAGGCGCCACGCCCCGGCGCGGCAAACGATTTATCCCCCAAGACGCTTCCCCTGCTTGCACCCGCCTCGTTGGCGCAGTGCGAACGCTCCCTAATGCGCAAAGATGTCCTGCTCCGGCCAGCCCTCAAGATCAAGCAAGGCGCGTGTCGGCAGGAATTCGAAGCAGTTTTGAGCTAATTGCGTGCGCCCCTCGCGTGCCAGCATCTCGTCGAGTCGGGCTCGCAGCGCATGGAGATGCAGCACATCCGACGCCGCGTAGCGCTGCTGCTCGTCAGTCAACGTCGCGGCCCCCCAATCCGAGCTCTGCTGTTCCTTCTTAAGCTCGACGCCCAGCAGGTCCCTGCATAAATCGCGCAAGCCGTGCCGGTCGGTGAAGGTGCGCACCAGGCGCGAGGCGATCTTGGTGCAATAGATCGGCTGTGGCATGACGCGCAGATAGCGATAGATGATCGCGATATCAAACCGCGCGAAGTGAAACAGCTTCAACACACTGTTGTCGGCCATCAACCGCCGCAGATTGGGCGCGTCATAGGCGCCGGCGGCGAATTGCACGAGATGCGCGTTCCCGTCGCCCCCCGAGAGCTGCACGACGCAGAGCCGGTCACGATGCGGATTGAGCCCCATCGCCTCGCTGTCGATCGCGACGACATCGCCGAGGCGAAGCCCGTCCGGCAGATCGCCCTTATGCAGAGTGTGAGTCATGGCGCTATATGGAACATGGCGATGGCGCGGATCCTGTCGAGCCGATTGCGATAGACAGCAGAATTTATCCTGCGTTTGCGGCAAAAACCCGGATCAAAGCAGCCGCGGACCAAAAAACGACGTTCCCCCATCGGGACCTATGTCGATTTTACGCCGCGACGCATCCCGGTATGCCCGGGATGTATCGTGATTTCGCCTATTAGAGGAAGAAAGCCGAGAGTGGTGCGCCCGAGTGGAGTCGAACCACCACTCCTTTCGGAACACGGACCTGAACCGTGCGCGTCTGCCAATTCCGCCACGGGCGCCCCGTGGTCTCTGCCTGTCGGCGGCGGGCAAATAAGCCGCCGGGCGCTCGCTTGTCAATCATTGCAGCGGTCTGACGATCTTTCGGCGATGGAAAATTCGTCGCCCGAAGGCTGGGGGAACTGGCCGGTTTGCCGCAGCGCCTCGGCGACGGCGATCGCGCCGCTCACCGCCACGTTGAGGGAGCGCGCACCCGGGCGCAGCGGAATCACCACCCGCGCCGCGGCGGCCTCATGCACAAAGTCGGGCACTCCGGCGGTCTCACGCCCCAGCATCAGGGTGTCGTCTGCCGCGAATGCGAACTCATGCAGCGGCACCGCGCCGCGCGTCGTCAGCAGAACCAGCCGCGAGGCTGGGTCACGGCCGGCGATAAACCGACGCCATGACGCATGGCGAGCCACGCTCGCCTGTGCGACATAATCGAGCGCCGCTCTTTTCAACCGGCGGTCGTCCCAGAGAAAGCCGCACGGTTCTATGATATCGACCGCGACACCGAAACACGCTGCCAAGCGCAGCAATGTGCCGGTATTCTGCGGAATGTCGGGTTCGAACAATGCGAGACGCAAGTTGGGGATGATCCGGGCAGGCTTGCAGGGGCGTCGGAGCCAGTATAGGAACGCGCATTGGCAAGAGTTTGTTGCCGTTTTATGCGGCAGTCTGTCGCATAGTTAGAGTAGATCAAGGGTATAGCTTGCGCCGGCCTGTTGCCGGCGCCGGTCGGGGAAACTGGAAGAAGAACACGGGGTAGTTGATGGCCGATACGGCACACGCGCATGCACCGGGCGCCCATGGGGGCGGTGGCTCGCGGCGCGATTTCCTCACCCTCACGGCAAGCGCGGTTGGCGCCGTCGGCGCCGCGTGCGCCATCTGGCCGTTTGTCGACAGCCTCAACCCGGCGCAGGACACGCTCGCGCTGTCGAGCACCGAGGTGGATCTGGCGCCGGTCAAGGAAGGCCAACGCCTGACGATCGCGTGGCGGGGCAAGCCGGTGTTCATCGATCACCGCACACCGCAGGAAATCAAGGCGGCGCAGGATGTCGACGTGTCGACCCTGCGCGACCCGCAGAGCGACGCCGAGCGCGTCAAGAAGACCGAGTGGCTGGTGGTGGTCGGGGTCTGCACGCATCTCGGCTGTATCCCGCTCGGTCAGAAGGACGGCGATGATCGGGGGCCCTATGGCGGCTGGTTCTGCCCGTGCCACGGCTCGATCTACGATACCTCAGCGCGCATCCGACAAGGTCCGGCGCCGCTCAATCTGATCGTGCCGCCCTACGACTTCACCTCCGACACCGCCATCAAGATCGGCTAGGAGCCGCCATGGCCGCAACTCAACCCGGCGCGGGCAGCGCATCCATCCTCAATTCTCGCACTCGCGTCGGGCGCATCGCGCGCTGGGTCGAGTTTCGTCTGCCCATCATCTCGATGATGGAGCACGAGCTGAATGAGTACCCGACTCCACGCAACCTGAACTACTGGTGGAATTTCGGCTCGCTGGCCGGGATCATGCTGGTCATCATGATCGTAACCGGCATCGTCCTGGCGATGCACTACACGCCGAACTCGGCGCTCGCGTTCGATTCGGTCGAACGCCTGATGCGCGACGTCAATTATGGATGGCTCATCCGCTATATCCATATGAATGGCGCCTCGATGTTCTTCCTGATCGTCTACATCCACATGTTCCGCGGGCTGTATTACGGCTCCTACAAATACCCGCGCGAATTGTTGTGGATGCTCGGCGTCGTCATCCTTCTGTTGATGATGGCCACTGCCTTCATGGGCTATGTACTGCCCTGGGGCCAGATGAGCTATTGGGGTGCCACCGTCATCACCAACCTGTTCTCTGCCTTTCCGGTGGTCGGCGAAAAGATCGTCACGCTCCTGTGGGGCGGGTTCACGGTTTCCAACCCGACGCTCAACCGCTTCTTCTCGCTGCATTATCTGTTGCCGTTCGTGATCGTCGGCGTGGTGTTCCTGCACCTCATCGCATTGCACAAGCACGGGTCGAACAACCCGCTCGGCATCGATCATCGCGGGCCGCAGGATTCGATCCCGTTCCATCCTTACTATACGGTCAAGGATGTTTTCGGGCTGTGCGTGTTCCTGCTGTTCTACGCCAGCTTCGTGTTCTATTTTCCCAACGCGCTGGGCGACGCACAGAACTACATCCCGGCCAACCCGCTGCAGACACCGCCGGATATCGTGCCTGAATGGTACTTCCTGCCGTTCTACGCGATCCTGCGCTCGATCACCTTCAACGTGCTCGGTATTCCTAGCAAATTGATCGGCGTCGTGCTGATGTTCTCGTCGATCCTGATTCTGTTCATCCTGCCGTGGCTCGATACGTCACGGGTACGAAGCGCGCGGTTTCGGCCGATCTACAAGTGGGTCTCGTGGCTGCTGGTGATTGACGTTATCTGTCTCGGCTATATCGGCTCGCAGCCGCCGGCCGGCTCGATGGTGACCTTCGGTCAGATCGGCGCGTTCTATTACTTCTTCCACTTCCTGATCCTGATCCCACTTCTGGGCAAGATCGAACGGCCGCGGCCTTTGCCGGTCAGCATCGGCGCGGCGGTTCTCGGACGCTCGCCGAGCCTTGCCGGCGCCGGCTCGGCGGAAGGGCGCTGACATGCACAGGTTAATTGGAGCGGCGCTCGCCGCCGCGATGCTGCTTGGCGCGGCCGATGCGGCTCGCGCCCAGCAGCAGCCGGAAGCGGCCCCTGAACCGAAGATACCGGCGCAGCAATGGTCGTTCGAGGGGGTGTTCGGCACTTATGACCGGGCGGCCGAGCAGCGCGGCTTCCAGGTCTACAAGGAGGTCTGTTCCGCCTGCCACGCGGTCAAACACCTGTTCTTCCGCGACCTGACCCAGATCGGTTACACCGAGGATCAGGTGAAGGGGATCGCGGCGCAATATCAGGTTACCGACGGGCCGAATGACCAGGGCCAGATGTTCCAGCGCCCCGGCCGCCCGTCCGACCCGATCCCCGCGCCGTTTCCGAACGACGAGGCGGCGCGTGCCGCCAATGCGGGCGGGTTGCCCCCGGATTTGTCGCTGATCACCAAGGCGCGTGAGGACGGCCCGAATTATGTCTGGGCTATCCTCAACGGCTTCAAGGACGCGCCAAAGGACTTCAAGCTGACCGACGGGACCTACTACAACGAGTACTTCCCCGGCCATCAGATCAAGATGCCGCAGCCGCTGAGCGCCGATCAGGTCAAATTTTCGGACGGGACGCAGGGCACGGTGCCGCAGATGGCGCATGATGTCGTGACCTTCCTCAGTTGGGCCGCCGAGCCCAACCTGGACGAACGCCATCGCATGGGTGCCAAGGTCATCGTGTTCCTGCTGGTGATGACCATTCTGTTCTATGCCGCCAAGCGCAAGATCTGGTCGCGCATCGAGCATTGAGCCGTCGGCAGGTCCAGCCTCGTAGAACCGGGCCTGCATCGCAAACGGTAGACATTGTGAGCCTCTCATGTGATGGGTTGGGTCATGTTTGACCCCTCCCTTCCACGACCGTGACCCGGCCTGTCATCGGCATAATCGGCGGCAGCGGCCTGTATCAGATCGATGGGCTGACCGATGTCAGGTGGCGCAAAGTCGCCAGCCCGTTTGGCGAAACCTCGGACGAATTCTGTTTCGGCTCGCTCGATGGCCAGCCCGTCGTCTTCCTGCCGCGGCATGGCCGGGGTCATACGCTGCCGCCCTCGGCCATCAATTTCCGCGCCAATATCGATGCCCTGAAGCGCTGCGGCGTCACCGACATCGTCTCGCTGTCGGCGGTGGGTAGCCTGCGTGAGGATCTGGCGCCGGGCGATTTCGTGGTGATCGACCAGTTTATCGACCGCACCTTTGCCCGCGAGAAGAGCTTTTTCGGCGCTGGCTGCGTCGCGCATGTTTCGGTGGCGCACCCCGTGTGTGGCCGGGTGGGCGACGCGCTGGCGGCTACCGGGCCCTCGGTCGATGTCCCGATCAAGCGTGGCGGCACCTACCTCGTCATGGAGGGGCCGCAATTCTCCACCCTGGCAGAGAGCGAACTCTATCGCAGCTGGGGTTGCGCGGTGATCGGCATGACCAACATGCCCGAGGCCAAACTCGCCCGTGAGGCCGAGATTTGCTATGCGACGGTCGCCATGGTCACCGATTACGATTGCTGGCACCCCGGGCACGAAGCGGTGACCGTCGAGATGATCCTTTCCGTGCTTAATGCCAATGCCGCCAATGCGCGCGCCCTGGTGCGAGCTGTCGTGCCGCATCTGGCGGCGCATAGCGGAGCCTGCCGCCAGGGCTGCCGGCATGCGCTCGAACACGCGCTGATCACCGCTCCCGCCCAGCGCGACCCCGCAATGCTGGCGCGCCTCGACGCTGTCGCCGGCCGAGTATTGCGGTTCGGCGGGGCCGCGGCGTGAACGTCAACGGCCGGCCAACCCGTACGATCTGGCTGGCGCCGGGAAGCACGCTCGCGGCGCCTGTCGTCGAGATCATCGATCAGACCCGGCTGCCGCATGAATTCGCCATCGCGCGCCTCACCGGCCTCGACCATGCCGCGCGTGCGATCCGCGACATGCAGGTGCGCGGCGCGCCCCTGATCGGCGCAGCGGCGGCTTATGGCGTGGCTTTGGCGATGGCGCGCGATGCCTCCGATCCCGGCCTCGACCATGCCGTGGCGACCCTGGGCGCAACGCGGCCGACCGCCGTCAATCTCACCTGGGCTCTGGCCGAGATGCATCGTGCCCTCGCCGAGCTGGCGCCCTCGCAGCGCCTCGCCGCCGCACTAGACCGGGCCGCCGCGATCGCCGACGAGGATGTCGCGATCAATCGCGGCATCGGCGATTGCGGCCTGCCGCTGATCGAGGCCGCGTTTCTCGCGAAAGCCAGGTCAGGTCCGGTGGCGGTGCTGACGCATTGCAATGCCGGGTGGCTGGCAACGGTGGATTGGGGCACCGCGCTGGCACCGATATACCGGGCCCACGATGCCGGCATCCCGCTGCATGTCTGGGTCGACGAGACCCGGCCGCGCAACCAGGGGGCCAGCCTGACCGCGTGGGAGCTCGGCCAACACGGCGTACCGCATACGGTCATCGTCGATAATGCCGGCGGGCATCTGATGCGCCGGGGCGAGGTCGATCTCTGCATAACCGGCACCGACCGCACCGCCGCCAACGGCGATGTCGCCAACAAGATCGGAACGTATCTCAAGGCTCTGGCGGCGCATGACAACACCGTGCCGTTTTATGTCGCGCTGCCATCGCCGACGATCGACTGGACGCTTGAGAACGGCGACGCGATCCCGATCGAGCGGCGGGACGCGCGCGAGGTCACCCATATCGCCGGCTGGACCGAGGATGGGCGCCGCGCCGAAGTACGCCTCACACCCGCCGAAAGCCCGGCGGCGAATTTCGCCTTCGACGTAACCCCCGCTCGCCTGGTGTCGGCCTTGATCACCGAGCGCGGTGTCTGCCCGGCTTCGCGCGACGGCTTGTTGGCTCTTTTCCCGGAGCACCGCCGCCGCGCTGCCTGATCTCAAAACCCGACTCAAAAACAATCAGCCTGGGGAGTGAAATGACCAATCGACGTGAGCTGCTCGGCGGTTTAGCCGGCGCGATTGCCGGTCTTGCCTTCACCGAATGCGGTCTCGGCCGCCATGCCCACGCCCAGGCGTCGCAAACCGGTGTCGCACCGCAACAGCGGCGCCGTGAGGTGGTTGTCAGCGGCAAGCGGGTACGGACGGTCGATATCCACGCGCACTGCCACATTCCCGAGGCTCTGGCGCTGATGGGCCTGAAGGAGAACTACCCGCCGCTCAGCAATATGCCCGACCGCCTCAAGGCGATGGATGCGCAGGGCATCGATATGGAGGCGCTGAGCCTCAACCCGATCTTCTGGCTGAAGGCCGAGCGCGATCAGGCGGCACAGGTCGTCAAACTGCAGAACGAAAAGCTGGCAGAGATTTGCGCCGCCCAATCCGACCGTTTTGTCGGCATGGCGTCGGTGGCCTTGCAATATCCCGATCTGGCGGCCGAGCAATTGGAGGATGCGGCGAAGCGGCTTGGCATGCGCGGGGTGCTGATTGGCGGCAGCGTCAATGGCGAGGATCTTTCGAACGAGAAGTTCCACCCGTTCTGGGCCAAGGCGGAGCAGCTCGGCATCCTCGTCTTTATCCACCCGCAGGGTACGCCGGAGGTCGAGGCGACCGGTCGGCTCAAGGGTAACGGCGTCCTCGACAACGTGATCGGGAATCCGCTGGAGACGACGATCGCGCTGTCGCATCTGATCTTCGAGGGAACGCTCGACCAGTATCCCGGCCTCAAGATATGCGGCGCGCATGGCGGCGGTTATCTGCCATCATACGCGGCGCGCTCCGACCAGGGGTGCGTCACGTTCCCGGCGCGCTGCACCCGCCAGCTCAAGAAGAAACCAACCGAATACCTCAAGCAGCTCTATTACGACTCGCTGGTATTTACCGCCGAGGGGCTGCGCCATCTGATCGCCGAAGTCGGGACCAGCCAGATCATGATCGGCACCGATTATCCCTTTCCGTGGACCACGACGGCGGTCGACCACGTGCTCAACCAGCCGGGGCTTTCCGATGCCGACCGCGTCGCGATTCTCGGAGGTAACGCCGAGCGGGTCCTGGCGCTGAAGAGCTGAATGCCGCGCATGAGCTGGTTTCATAGTCGCGATTCGGCATAACATCGCGATGCCGCGCACAACGGCGCGGCGGTAGCTGACGGGACGCGCCTGCCATGACGATCTGGACCGAGACCTATCGCGGCACCGTGCCTCCCTGGCAATGCGACATCACCGAGCACTTCACGATCGCATTCTACTTCGATCGCATCGGGGAGGCCGAGCGGACCGCTGCCGAGGCGTTAGGGCTGCGCGAGTTTCTCCGCGGCGGCCGCTTCCCGCGTCAGTTCGATGTGCGGTTTGCGCGGGAATTGCGGGCCGGCAGCAGCTTTCACATCGAAAGCGCCCCGATCGGGCTCGAGGGCGGCCTGCGGCTGGGTCACCGCGTAATCGATTCGGGAAACGGCGAGGTTGTCACCTGGGTCGTCGAGCAATGGGAGCTTGTGCACGGCGAATTGCCCTCCGAACGCCAAGCCGCGATCGCTCCCTGGATTGTCGCGTGGGATGGGCCGGCGACTGAAAGCCGGCCCGAGCCGCAGAGTATGGTGGATTTGCTGGCGACCGGCCGCGGCCGGGTCAAGCCACGCGATCTCAGCGCCAATGACCGATTTTCGCTCGAAGCCATTGTGCATCGGTTTACCGATGCCTCCTTGCAGATCGGGGCGGCAATCGGGATGGACGCCGCCTTTCTCGAAAGCAATCGGCGCGGCTTTTCGACCTTTGAGCTGATCCTGCGCATCACCGGCGCGTTGCCGCTCGACGACCCGTACCTTGTGGAAAGCGGCATCGGGCATTTCGGCAATTCGTCGATGCGAATGATCCATCGCCTCAGCGATGCACGGACCGGCGCGGAAGTGGCGCGCATGAGTCAGTACGGGGTGAACCTCGATCTCGACGCGCGCCGTCCGGCGCGCTGGCCGGATCAGACGCGCGAACGCGCCGGAAAACTTCTGATCCCGCTCGAAGAGGCGTAGCGCCTCACAGGCTGCGGGATACTCAAAAACACGCTGGGGAGAGTGCATGAGCGGGGTGCGGTTAACGCCCGAGATCATCGGGCGCGCGATAGACAATACGCGGCTGACTGGTGCGTTGAAATTCATCATCGCGGTCGCCGCCGCGGGGTTTCTGTTCGATTCGTTCGACATCACGATCGTCGCCTACGCTCTGCCGAAGATCAGGGAGGAGTTCAGCCTGACGCCGCAGCAGGTCGGGCTGGCCGGCTCGGCGGCGCTGGCGGGAATGGGGCTGGGGTCGTGGTGCTGGGGCTGGGTAGCCGATCGCTGGGGGCGTCGGGTCGTGTTTGCCGCCACGGTGCTGACGTTTTCCGTGTTTACCGGGCTGGCGGGGCTCTCCGTTTCCCTCGGAATGCTGGTCGGCGCGCGCTTCCTCACCGGGTTGGGCCTGGGCGGCATGGTGCCGATCGATCAGGCGTTGGTGGCGGAATATTCGCCCGCGCGCATCCGCGGGCGGGTCAGCGCCATGCTGCCCCTGGCCTGGCCGATGGGCTATTTCTGTGCCGCGGGCGCGGCGCTGGCGCTGGTGCCGCAGGTCGGCTGGCGCTGGCTCTTCGCGATAGGCGTGTTGCCGGCGATCCTCGCCTTCGTCATCCGGCGCCGAGTTCCGGAGTCGCCACGCTGGCTGGCGGCGCGCGGGCGCGAGGAGGAAGCGCGCGAGTCGCTTACCTATATCGGTGTCGGCGATGCCGAGATTGAGCAGGCGCGCCGCGACGTGGCAATACTCCCGCCCAGCGCGCCGGTGCCGGAGGCAAATTTCCGCGATCTCTTTACGCGGGCCTATTTCCAGCGCGTCATCCACACCTGGATGTTGTGGTTCTCCGCCAATTTCGCTGGCACGGGCTTCTCGGTGTGGCTGCCGACAATCTACTCGACCTACTACCACATCGAGCTTACACGGACGCTTTTCTACACCTTCATCGTCGCCGGCACCCAGGTCGTGGCGCGAAGCTGCGCGGTCGGGCTGATCGACAAGCTCGGACGCAAGACCCTGATCATCATCGGGTTTGGTACCGCCGGCTGTGCCGCGCTCGCCTTCACGCAGGCGACCACCGAGACCAGCCTGCTGGTGACCGCGATGTTCTACGCCTTCTTCCAGGATATCGGGTCGCTGGCGATGACGGTCTACACACCCGAGGTCTACCCCGTGCGCATCCGCGGCAAGGGGACGGCACTGGCGATGGGCTGGGGTCGCTTTGGCGGCATGACCTCGCCGCTTGTCGCTGGCATCCTGATCGGCGCCGGCAGCCTGACACTTGTCTGGTGCGCGATAGCCAGCGGGATGTTATTGGCCGCCACCCTGACGCTGCTGCTTGCCTATGAAACTCGTGGCAATCTCGAGGCTGTCGCCCGTCGGGGACTTGCCTGAGCCTCCGGTCTTGGCCGGCTCAGCCAGAGCGAGCGCCGGTGCCGGCCGGGCCGCCTCCAGCCTCGGTGCGGCGCAGCAGGTAATCGAGCCCGCCGACGCGATACCAGCGATATCCGTAGGCCTCGATAACAATCTGGTGCTTGCCGTTCCCGCCGGCCCGGCTGTGATCCTCCGACAGCAGGTTGATCAGCAGTTTGCCATGCTCGGCATTATCGCCGGTGAGGCCGACGGCGAAGGCAATCTCGCGCGGTTCGGCGTGGAAATTATGAACAAACAAGACGGAGTTGTTACGCCAGTCATAGCGTATCACCAGAACCGCGCGGTCGCCGGTGTCGATGACGCTGAAATCGCCCCAGCCGACCTCCGGGACTTCTTTGCGCATGCGTATGATGCGTTCAGTCCAGTTCAGCAACGAGTCCGGGTGACGCCGCTGGATCGCGGCGTTGATATGTTCATACCCATAGGGGCCGCCGCTGATTACCGGCGATAGTGGTTTGTCGCTTTTGGTAAAGCCGCCATGCGGCTCGTTCGACCATTGCATCGGGGTCCGGGCGCAGGTGCGCTCAGGCAGAGATAGGTCGTCGCCCATACCGATCTCATCGCCGTACCGAATGACCGGCGTCCCGGGCAACGTAAACATCAGGCTATAGGCGAGTTCCAGCCGGCGTTGATCACCGCCCAGCATGGGCGCCAAGCGGCGCCGGATGCCGCGATCATAAAGCTGCATGTCCTTGTCCGGGCCAAATGCGGCAAACACCGTGCGGCGCTGCGCGTCCGTCAGCCGCCCGAGATCGAGTTCGTCGTGATTACGCAGAAACATGCCCCACTGCCCGGTCACGGGCCGCGGCTTGGTGGCCTCCATGGCCTTGACCAGCGGGCGGGTGTCGGCGGAGGCGAGGGCATAGAACAGATGCTGGTTGACCTGAAAATTGAACATCATATGCAGGCGATCACCGGCATCGCCGAAATATTCCATGTCGTTCTTCGCCAGGACATTCGCTTCTCCCAGCACGATGCTGTCGCCCTGCCGCCACTGCAGAAATTCGCGGAATTCGCGCAGCATCGCGTATTGCTCGGTCGGGCGGCGGACATCCGCGCCCTTTTTGGCGATGACAAACGGCACCGCGTCCATTCGGAAACCGGAGACGCCGAGCTGAATCCAGAATCCCATGATCTTGAATATCTCGGCTTGAACCGCTGGGTTGGCCGTGTTCAGATCGGGCTGAAAATCGTAGAAGCGATGGAAATACCAGGCCTTGGCCGTTTCTTCGTAGGTCCAGGTCGATTTCTGGACTCCAGGAAACACCATGCCCTTATTGGCATCCGCCGGCCGCGTGTCAGACCAGATGTACCAATCGCGGTATTTCGAGCTTGGGTCGCCGCGCGCGTCTAGGAACCAGGGATGTTCGTTCGAGGTGTGATTGACGACAAGGTCGATCAATACCCGGATACCGCGCTGCTTGGCGGCGTGGGTAAATTCGACGAAATCGCCGAACGTGCCATAGCGCGGATCGACGCCATAGTAATCGGCGATGTCATAGCCGTCGTCGCGTTGCGGGGACACCTGGAATGGCATCAGCCAGATGGCCGTGACCCCCAGCCCTTGCAGATAATCCAGCCGCCGCATCAGCCCGACAAAGTCGCCAATGCCATCGCCATTCGAATCCATGAAAGTGGCGACGGAGAGGCTGTAGATGATCGCGTTCTTGTACCAGAGGTCGTTGATCATGCCGTCACGCGAAGGATTGTCGGGCCGCGGCTCCGCCGCCTGACGCTAACTCCTGTCGGCCGCGGCCGTTACCCCCGATTGCGCCAGAGTTGCAATTTCGGCGGAACTGAACCCCGCTTCGCCGAGGATCTCGCAATTATGCTCGCCGATGCGCGGCGGCTGCCGGGTAAGGCCGGGCCGGCGGTGATCGGAGCCGAACTCGACCGGCAGGGCGGGCAGGCCCGCGACCTTGCCGTCACCGCCGCCAAACCGCGAAATGAAGACGTCGACGAGACCGCCCGTTGCCAGCAGATGCTCGTCGGTGAACAGGTCACCCGGCTGCCCGACAGGAGCCCAGGAGACGTTGGCGCGCTCGCAGCGGCGCGCGACCTCGTCTTGCGGGAACGCTGCCAGTACCTGCTGCAACGCCGGGATCAGCCAGGCCCGCTCGGCCAGCCGCATCACATTGGTTGCAAGGCGCGGGTCAGCGGCGAGTTCCTGCAAGCCGAATTCCTCGACAAACCGGCTCCATTGCTGGTCGCTGGTGACGCCGATAAACAGCTGACCGTCGCCCGCGGTCTTGAACACCTCATAGATCGCCCAGGCGCCGCGCCGCGCCGGCATCGGCCGCGCCTCGAGCCCGGTGGCGGTCATGCCGGCCATATGGGTGCTCATCAGAAACGCGGCGCTCTCGAACAGCGCGCTCGAGACACGCTGGCCCTTGCCGGTGCTGTCGCGCTCGCGCAACGCGGCCTGCACCGCGATGATGCCGAACATCGCGCCCATGATGTCGATCACCGAGGCGCCGGCGCGCAATGGCTGGCCGATCGGGCCGGTCATAAAGGCAAGCCCGGTCTGAAATTGCACGACCTCGTCGAGCGCCGGGCGGTGTTCATAAGGGCCGGCGAGATAGCCCTTAAGAGCGAGATAAACAAGGCGCGGGTTGAGCGGCGCCAGCTGCTCATAGCCGCAGCCGAGCCGCTCCATCGTGCCGGGACCGTAATTCTCCAGGACGACATCGGCCGTCGGCACCAAGCGATGAATCACCGCCTGCCCCTCGGCGCGTTTCAGATCAACCGCGAGGCTGCGCTTGTTGCGGTTGAACGCGGCGAAGAAGCCGGCGCCAAATCCACCCAGCCCGCGGGTGTGGTCGCCTTTCGGCGCCGGCTCGACCTTGACGACATCAGCGCCCATCTCGGCCAGGATCAGCCCCGCCGTCGGCCCCATCACGGTGTGGCTGAATTCCAGCACCTTGAGGCCGGCGAGCGGGGTCGCCCGCGCGCGTTCCGCCATCAAGCGGCCCGGCGGCGGAACGCGTCGAGGCTGCCGGCGTGGATCAGCTCGCCCGGCAGCTGATGCCCGACAATCTCCTCCGCCATGCG
>JAFAYW010000309.1 GCA_019240125.1 Alphaproteobacteria bacterium | reverse complement strand
CGCCGCATCGCGCGCCTCCTGCTCAGGGCCGTCGGGCATGTGATAACGGAGCTTGTTGGCGCGCGACATCTGCTGCAACCGCGTTACGCGCGGCAGGCGGATCTGCTCATAACGCTGCAGCGCCGCGATAGGATCGCCGCCCAGCGCCAACAGCGCAGTCAGCGCGGCGCCGTCCTCGATCGCCTGCGCCGCACCTTGTGCCATGAACGGGTACATCGGATGGCATGCGTCGCCTAAAAGGGTCACCCGGCCGACAGACCATTTCGGCAGCGGGTCGCGGTCGAACAGCGCCCAGATAAAGCAGGTATCGGCCTCGGTGATGATTCGGCGGATTTGCGGGTGCCAACCCTTGAACGCAGCCAGCGCGCGTTCGCTGGTCGCGCGGTCGGTCCAGTCTTCGCGATTCCAGGTGTCGTGCTCGGTCCAGCCGACAAAATTCAAGAGACGCCCGCCCGAGACGAAATAATGCACCAGGTGCGCGCCCGGCCCGAGCCAAGACTGATTGCCGCGTTCAAGGCCGAGATCGGTGATGCGCTCGGCCGGAACCAGGCCGCGATAAGCGACGCAACCGGCAAATTGCGGCTCTGCCACGCCAAACAGAATTTCGCGCACGGCCGAATGGATGCCGTCGGCGCCGATGACGATGTCGGCCGTCGTGCGGTTGCCGTTGGCAAAGCGCAGCTCGACATGATTGCCGGTGTCGTCGAGCCCCACAAGCCGGCAGCCGAGATGGATGCGTTCGCGCGGTAACCCCGATGCGATGATCCGCTGCAGGTCGGCACGATGCAGCGTTATGTGCGGCGCATCGTAAAGCTCCTCGCATAACGGGTTCAGCGGTCCCTTTTGCAGGGTGCGCCCGTCGTCCCAGCGCCGCTGGTGCATGGTAAGCGGCTTGACGCCATCGCGGTCGAGCCGCTCGCCGAGGCCGAGCCGATAGAGAATGCGCGCGGCGTTAGGGCCCATATTGATGCCGCCGCCGACCTCGCTGAGTTCAGGCGCCTGCTCAAAAACATCGACGGCAAACCCGCTACGGTGCAATGACAACGCGCAGGCAAGGCCGCCCAACCCGCCGCCAATGACTGCAATGCTTGGCGTTTTTCCTGTCATGGAAGGTGAGTGAAGGGGCCACCGACCCCGCTGTCAATCGCCTCGGGCGTACTGAAAGGCTAGGCTGCACAGGTCCCAGGCAATATCAACGGATATTGCATCGTCAGCCTCGATGCGTCGGACGGCGACAACAACAGCGGCGGCAGCGGTCTGCCTTCGCCAGAAGCTTCCGGACGCCATCTACGATTCCAAGTAGCCGGCTACCGTTCGGCTTGACCCGTCGGGATTTCGGAGGTCAGTGTGTCCCGCGCGTTTTTCGCGACAGGTCGTGCGCGATGTACAGCTATGTGGTTCGGAGGCTGGTCTTTGGCGCGGTAACGGTGCTTGTAGTATCCGTCATCGTGTTCGTGATCCTGCGAATTCTGCCGGGCGACCCGCTGGTAGCAGTGTTCGGCATGGAAGGGTTCATGAAACTCAGCGCCGCGGAGCGCGCCAATTACATGGCGGCGCTCGGCCTCAGCGACCCGTTATGGCTGCAATACCTGCATTGGCTGCGCGATATCGCCAGCGGCAATTTTGGGCATTCCTTCTTCCGCGCCGAGAGCGTCGGCGAGATGATCGCACGCCGCGGACCGCTCACGGCGGAGATCGCGATCTTGTCGGTCATTCTGTCGTGGCTGGTCGGTGTGCCGGTTGCGATCGTCAGCGCGCTCAAGCCGAACAGCATCGGCGATAACATCTCGCGCTTTCTCAGCATCCTGTTTCTGGCGGTGCCCGGCTTCTGGCTGGGGATGCTGATCGTGCTGGTGCTACTGTTTGTGTTTGGCTACCGGGCGCCGCTTGCCGGCGCATCGCTGTTCGACAATCCGATCGCCAATCTGCAGATCATCATCGGCCCGGCCGTGGTGCTCGGGCTTGGGCAGGCGGCCTATGTCGCCCGGATGGCGCGATCGAGCCTGCTCGAGGTGATCCGGGAAGATTATGTTCGCACCGCCCGCGCCAAGGGCCTCAGCCGGCGCCCGGTGATCAGCCGGCATGCATTGCCTAATGCGCTGCTGCCGGTCATCACCTTGTCGGGCATTCTTCTCGGCTTCGTGCTGGCCGGGTCGATCCCGGTGGAGCGAGCCTTCGGCACGCCGGGGCTCGGCTATTCGATGTTCACCGCCGTCTCAGAGCGTGACGTCTTTGTCATGCAGAACCTTGTGTTTCTCTATTCAATCATCTTCGTGCTGCTGAACATCGCCGTCGATCTGACGATCGCCTGGCTGGACCCGCGGATCCGCTACCAATGACGGCTGTCGAACCGGATCTCGACCTGACGATCACCGCAACTGCAGCGTCGCAGCCCCGCGGCTTGCGCCGCGTCTTGCGCGGGCTGAGGCTGTTTGCCCGGCGGTCGCCGCTGTCGGCGTTCTGGGGATGCATCGCCGCGCTGATCGTATTGATGGCCGCCGCCGCGCCTGTTCTGGCGCCCTACAACCCGCTGAAATCAGACTTTCGTGCGATGACCAAGCCGCCGACCGAGCGGCATGTTTTCGGCACCGATCAGATCGGCCGCGACGTGCTGAGCCGCGTCGTCTACGGCAGCCGCGCGTCGCTGACCGTGGCGTTCGGCGCGGTGTTGTTCGGCACCACGCTGGGCGCGCTGTGGGGGCTGGCGAGCGGATTTCTCGGCGGCCGCTTCGATCTGATCAGTCAGCGCATCATCGAATTCCTGCAATCCTTTCCCGATCTGATCCTGGCGATGGCGATCGCGATGGGTTTGGGTGCTGGTTTCGGGACCGTGATCGTCGCCATCGCGGTCACGCGCATCCCGTTCGGCGGCCGGGTGATCCGTGCCATCGTGCTGTCGCTGAAGGAGATGTCATATGTCGAGGCGGCGCGTGGGCTCGGCGCATCGAAGCTGCGCCTGATGCTGCGGCACATCCTGCCGCAATGCATCGCGCCCTACCTGATTTTAGCGACGACGCATCTCGGCGTTGCGATCGTCATCGAGGCCGCGCTCGGTTTTCTCGGCGTTGGCATTCCGCCGCCGACCCCGACTTGGGGCAACATGCTGGCGGATTCGCTGAATGGCGGGCTGGTGCCGCCCTGGTGGCTGGTGCTGTTTCCCGGTGCCGCGATTACGTTGACGGTGCTCGCCTTCAATCTGCTCGGCGATGGCATCCGCGACATGCTCGACCCGCGGCTGCGCGGCGCCGTCAGCCGGTGATCACGCCGCGGCGGGCCTTTCCAATGGAAATTTGATACCGCTATCGTGCAGATGACACGACGCGAGGTGCCCCGGCGCCAATTCGCGCAATGCCGGCGCCTCGTTGCGGCAGCGGGCCATGGCAAACGGACAGCGCGTATGGAAATGACAGCCGGCTGGCGGGTTGATCGGGCTCGGCACATCACCTTTGAGGATCACCCGCTTGCGGCCCCGCGCCGAATATTTCGGGATCGGGACCGCCGATAGCAGCGCTTGGGTATAGGGGTGCAATGGCATGTCGAACAGGCTGGTCTTGTCAGCCAATTCGACGATGCGGCCGAGATACATCACCGCGACGCGGTGCGACAGATGCTCGACCACCGCGAGGTCGTGCGCGACGAACAGATACGACAGCTTGAACTCGTCCTGCAGATCGCTCAGCAGGTTGATGATCTGCGCCTGGATCGACACATCAAGGGCCGAGACCGGCTCGTCGCCAACCACCAACGCCGGGTGGAGCGCCAATGCCCGGGCGATACCGATGCGCTGGCGTTGGCCGCCGGAAAACTCGTGCGGATAGTGGCTCATCAGTTCCGGACGCAACCCGACCCGCTCGAATAGCGCCGCCACCCGATCGCGCCGCTCGCCGGCATTGGCGGCAACGCCGTGGATCGCCAGCGGCTCTCCGACAATCTCCGCCGCTGACATGCGCGGGTTCAGCGACGCATAGGGATCCTGATAGATCATCTGCAATTGCCGCCGGTACGGCAGCATGCGCTCGGCATCGTGGTTTGTGATGTCTTCGCCACGCACCAGAATGCGGCCGGCGGTCGGCTCCAGGAGCTTTAGCACGGTCCGGCCGACCGTTGACTTGCCGCAACCGCTTTCCCCCACCAGCCCCAGTGTTTCGCCGGGAGCGATCCAGAACGAGACGCCATCGACGGCGTAAACCGTGCCCGATGGGCGGGAGAACATCCCCTTCACGATCGGGAAATGCTTTTTCAGGTCGCGTATTTCGAGCAGCGGGCTGCTCGACGGCCGGTCATCGATGTCAGCCGGCGCCGCTTCCGAGATGGGTGAGTTCATGCCGCGTTGGCCAGCAACGTCTCGGCGTGCCAGCAAGCGATACTGTGCCCCGGCCGGTATTCCGCCAGCGGCGGAGGGAAAGCGTGGCAGTGCTCGGTCGCGTATTTGCAGCGCGGCGCGAAACTGCAGCCCTTCGGCAGATTGTGCAGCGACGGCACCATGCCTTTGATCTCGTTCAGCCGGCCACGACCCGCCGCGCGATGCGCCGCGGCATCGAGCGCCGGGATCGAGCCCAGCAGCCCGCGCGTATAAGGATGCCCCGGTGCTTCGAACAAAGTCTTCGCGCTCGCCTCCTCGACCTTGCGTCCGGCATACATGACGACGACCCGGTCTGCATTCTCCGCGACGACACCCATGTCGTGCGTAATCAGGATGATGGCGGTGCCAAAGGTCTTCTGTAACTCGCGCATCAATTCGAGAATCTGCGCCTGGATTGTCACATCGAGCGCGGTGGTCGGCTCGTCGGCGATCAGCACCTTCGGATTGCACGAGAGTGCCATGGCGATCATCACGCGCTGACGCATGCCGCCGGACAATTGATGCGGATAGGCATGCGCCCGCCGCTCGGCCTCCGGAATGGCGACGCGCCGCAGCATTTCAACCGCCGCGGCCATCGCGTCTGACCGCGGCAAGCCCTGGTGCAGCGCGACCGCCTCCGCTATCTGGCTCCCGACGGTCAGCAGCGGGTTGAGCGAGGTCATCGGCTCCTGAAAGATCATCGATATCTCGTTGCCGCGGATCGCCTCCATCGCGCGCTCGTCGAGATCGAGCAGATTGCGGCCGCCAAAGCGGACCGCACCGCCGATGATGCGCCCGGGCGGGCTCGCGACAAGGCGCAGGATCGACAGCGCGGTCACGCTTTTGCCGCAGCCGCTCTCACCGACCACCCCCAGCGTCTCACCCGCGCCTACCGCATAGGAGACGCCGTCAACGGCGCGGATCACGCCGATCTGGGTAAAGAAATGCGTCCGTAGATCGTCGATCTCGAGGATCGGCGATCCCGGGACAACACGCGCATCGCGCGTCGCGTCCCCGGCGGAAACCCCCTGTTTCAACAAGTGACTCCGGTTGATTCGGCGTGTTATTTGTTGAGCGGCCGGATGAAACCGCGCCGCGATTAGTACATGAGCGCGGCGGACAGACAAAAGAGTTTCGGCAGGGAGGGATTAGCGATGCCTGGGGCGAAAGCGTCGTCGCGGCGGCTGGATCGTCGTGATTTTTTGAAGGGAAGTGCGGCGGCTCTGGCGGCGGCGTACGGCTTGCGCCCGGATTGGGCATTGGCCGATGTCCCGCTGCAGTTCGACGGATCGAACTTTAAGTTGGCGGCGCCCGAACCCAACCCGAAAGCAGGGGGCGTCCTGCGCTATGGCATCACGATGCGTCCGCCGCATTTTGACGTGCACCAATCGGGCACGATCAACAGCCTCGCCTCGCAGGCCGTGATGTTCGACAACCTGATCCGGCGCGACCCGCGCGACAGCGGCAAGACGATCATCCCCGATCTGGCCCATAGCTGGGATATCTCGAAGGACGGTACGACTTACACCTTCATGCTGCGCAAGGGGGTGCTGTTCCACGACGGCGCCGAATTGACCGCGGACGACATCAAGGCGACGTTCGATCGCATCGCAAAGCCGCCGCAGGGCATCAGCATCCCGCGCAGCGTATTGTTCAAATCGGTCAGCGAGATCACCACACCTGACAAATACACGGTGCAGTTCAAATTATCTGAGGCGCGGCCGCCCAATTTCATCATGTCGGCAATCGCCAGCGGCTGGAACGTCATCGTCCGCAAGAAGACATTGGAGGACAACAACTACAATCTCCGCAAGGTCGAGATCTATCCTGGCACCGGCCCATTCAAAAGCGTCAAACGAGTCGAAAACGAGATTTGGGTGTTCGAGGCAAACAAGGATTACTGGAACAAACCGCTACCCTATCTCGCTGGTATCGAATTCTACCATGCCGTGCCGTTTTCGACCGAACTAGGTTCTTCGATCCTGTCAGGCCGCACCGATTATATCCGCATTACCGATCCAGTGACGGTGCGCAAGGCGAAGGAGATGCCCGGCTTCAAGACTGCGCAGTTCAATCAGAGCGTCATCCAGGGCGTCTGGCTCAATCACAAGAAAGCGCCGCTCGATGATGCCAAGGTGCGCCGTGCCTTACATCTTTCCTTCGACCGGCCGGCTCTGATCGATGTCGTGAAAGATGTGACGCCAATGCAAGTTGGCGGCTTCATCTACCCGTTCTCTGAGTTTGCGACGCCAAAAGACGATTTGTTCAAGCGTCTCGGCTACCAGTCCGACACGACCGCCGCGGTCAAGGAGGCAAAGGCACTGATGGCGTCAGCTGGCCATAAGGACGGCCTCAAGGCGCCGCTCGATTTTCTGGTCCGCGATGTGCCGAGCTTTAAGCTATGGGCGCAGGCCATTCAGGCAATGCTGCAGGAGGCGCTTGGCGTTCAGTGCAACCTAAGGACCGTCGTTGAATCTGTGTGGTTTGACGATGTCGCCAGCGGGCATTTCGATCTGGCGATCGGCGCGGTGGTGTCGACTCTGCTCGACCCCTCCGATTACTTCAACGCCTGGTACCGAACCGGAGGACCGCAGAACTATTCCAGCTGGAGCAGCAAGGAGTTCGACGCCTTGCTGGATCAAATCGATCGTGAAGTCGATCCGGCCAAGCGCCTTACACTGATCCACCAGACCGAAGCCATCATGGAAGCCGAAATACCGGTGCTGCCCGTTGCATGGGAACGGATCAACGATGTCTACCGCGATTACGTCAAGGGCCACAACCCGACCGACTATTTCGGTGTTTACGACGTCGTGCGCGAGGACACGTTCTGGCTGGATAAGGCGTGATCAATTATGCCCTCTTCGCGTCCAATCTCGATGACTGCGGGAAGCAATTCAGGCTCTTCCCGCCGTTTTGAGGCTCCGGACAGCCGGTGCGAACAGAGCTCACAGCATGCGGCACCCAAGCGCACCTCCGGTGTGAGAAGCGCGAGGTCGAGCATAGCGGCGCAATCGAGCAACGGATTGCACAGATGACGCCGGGGGAGCGGCGGGCGAGGCTAGTGGAACTTACGCGGGAGGCCCGCGCAGCGGTTTTGACGGCCCCGAGCATGGCGCAATACTTGGTCAGCCGGATTTCTATCTCACCTGTTTAACCGACAAGGCACCTGCCGGCGCGCGGCAATGGTAAGCTGATCTAAGGTTTTAATCTCCGTTTAGTGGCGTATCCGGTCGCCGAGCCACAGATTAGCGAATGCCTAACAACGTCCGGGAGGTGATCCGAACGGTACATTCATGGTTTCAACCTGAACAGCAGCTGAGCGCCGTAACCAGTCGCCCGCTCCTCGGGCCTGGGCGTCACGGCGCGTCATAAGCGGCGCTCTGCCGGTCGGGCGTCTCACGCATGAGCCTCGTTGATATCTCACTTGACTCTTGCGCAGCACTGTATGAAAGCTGCAACCGCCTCATAAGAGGGACACAAACGGAGAGCGGACCAATCCGCCTCTATTTCGAACAGGAGGAGGTTCGGGCGCGGCGACGACGCTGCGGCCGATGGGCGAGGGCTTACGTTTGGAGCGATCGGCCGATCAGCAATAATAATTCATTAGACGCGCCGTTGTAGTCGCGCCCATTGCTGCTGCCGTTGTGTGCCGCCTCGGAGCATTGGAGGCGCACTCATGCTGGAACGTTTGGAACAGCAGAAGAAGCTGACCGCGAATCAGTGGCGTATCATCATGACCGCCAATCTGGGCGAGATGCTCGACTTCTTCGACTTCTTTCTAAGTAAGCGTCAGCTGAGGGGCGTCTTGCGGTCGGCTTGGTGAGGGGGATTCTGCCGTCTTGGTTTGGGCGGTGGGCAATGGATGACGAGGCACTGATTACTGGAGAGGATCTCGGGAGCACTCGTATGAGGGCTCGGGAGGTTCGAGG
>JAFAYW010000233.1 GCA_019240125.1 Alphaproteobacteria bacterium | reverse complement strand
GACATCCTGTTCAACTGCGCCGGGTTTGTGCATCACGGCACGATCCTCGATGTCTTGCCCGAGGATTGGGATTTCTCGTTCGCGCTCAATGTGCGTTCGATGTACCAGATGATCCGCGCCTTTCTGCCAAAAATGCTGGCGCACGCGCCGACCACCCCCGCCGGCACCTCGATCATCAACATGTCGTCGACCGCCTCCTCGATCAAAGGCGTGCCAAACCGCTGCGTCTATGGCGCGACCAAGGCGGCGGTGATCGGGCTGACCAAATCGGTCGCCGCCGATTTCATCACCCAGAAGATCCGCTGCAACGCAATCTGCCCCGGCACGGTCGAGACGCCATCGCTGGAGGAGCGCATCGCGATGCAGGGCGTGTTGTCGCCGGGCGGCACCGATGCCGCGCGCGCCGCCTTTGTCGCGCGCCAGCCGCTCGGCCGGCTCGGTACGGCCGAGGAGATCGCCCTGCTCGCGGTGTATCTCGCCTCCGACGAGGCGGCCTTTACCACGGGCGCCATCCATATCGTCGATGGCGGCTTCACGCTGTAGTCCAACCTGGGAGGAACAGATGAAACTTCTGCGCTATGGCCCGGCGGGTCAGGAAAAACCCGGCATGCTCGACCGGGACGGCAAGCTTCGCGATCTGTCGGGGGTGATCAAGGATATCACCGGCGAGACATTGTCGCCGGCCTCGCTCGAAAAACTGCGTGCGCTTGACACCAGCAGCCTGCCGGCGGTGTCGGGCAACCCGCGGATCGGGCCGTGTGTCGGCGCGGTGGGCAAGGTACTGGCGATCGGCCTCAACTATCGGCTGCACGCCGAGGAAGCCGGCATGCCGATCCCGAAGGAGCCAATCTTCTTCCTTAAGGCAACGTCGTCGATTGTCGGTCCCAACGATAATGTCATCATCCCGAAAGGCTCGGTGAAGACCGATTACGAGGTCGAGCTGGCGATCGTGATCGGCACCAAGGCGAGCTATGTCTCGGTGCATGACGCGGCAAAGCACATCGCCGGCTATTGCATTGTCAATGACGTGTCCGAGCGCGAATACCAGATCGAACGCGGCGGGCAATGGACCAAAGGCAAGAGCGCCGACACGTTCTGCCCAATGGGTCCGTGGCTGGTCACCGCCGACGAGGTCAAGGACGCGGGCAAGTTGCAGGTCAAGACCGAGGTCAACGGCGAACTCCGGCAAAACAGCAACACGTCGGACCTGATCTTCGGGATCGAGCACATCGTCAGCTATGTCAGCCATTTCATGACATTGCATCCGGGCGACGTCATTCCGACCGGCACGCCCTCGGGGGTCGCGATGGGCTTCAAGCCGCCCAAATTCCTGCGCGCCGGCGACACGATGCGCCTGACGATTGACGGCCTCGGCGAGCAAACCCAGAAGCTCGTCCCATACCCGGCCTAGGCTGGACAGGGGAGGCGGTGGAGAGCACCACAAGGCAAACACCAGCCGCCTCCTATACCTAGGCATAGTCCTCTACCTGCGAGTGGCAGGGGTGTTGCGTCATGACAGCGACGTGACAGCTAGCGCGCTGCGACTCTTTTACGCTATTGTTTCGCGTTACCAGCGCTCGCCGCGTGCAATCAGACGTTTAGAGGACCTATGTTAGACCCCCGCCCAGGAACCTTCGATCACGAAGCTGCTCCTCCCCCCGGTCGCCGCGTCGACGCCACGGTGAAGTGGTTCAATGCCAGCAAGGGGTTTGGTTTCGTTACCCTGTCCGATGGCTCACAGGACGCTTTTCTGCCGATGGCGATCCTGCGCCGGGCGGGTTACGACGATGTCCGCGAGGGGGCGCTGATCACCTGCGAGGTCTGCGCGGGGGCCAAGGGCCCGTTGGTAACCACCGTCCTCAATATCGACAGCAGCACCGCCGCCGCCAGCGTGAATGGCTTTGACCGCCGCCCGGCGCGGCCGTCGACGACGCTGGAAGGTGCCGTGAAGTGGTTCGAGCCCGACAAGGGTTACGGGTTCATTTCGCCCGATGGCGGCGGCAAGGATGTGTTCATCCACATCACCGCCCTGCGGCGCAGCGGCGTTAACGTGCTCGGCCCCGGCCAGCGGGTCCGCGTCGATGTGGTCGATGGCAAGAAAGGGCTCGAGGCCGAACGCATCACCGTGATCGCCTGATCCTCGGCGCCGGGGGCGAGCGCGTCACTCTAAGTTCGCCAGGCGATATCACCGCCAGTCTAGGGGCGATATCGCCCGACACATCCGGCATGGTGTCGCGTCATCAAGTGGCGCATGCTTGTGCATTGATGCATTGTTGCCCGGCGGGTTTACAAAAACCGGTTCGCGGCCCACTTTGCCCAAGAAGCCGTGAGTGGAAGGAAAGGTCGAGAAACGATCCAATGGATTTGCGCGATACAATCCGGACCTACCGTCTGTTTTCGGGGTCGTATGACTTTATCTTCGGGCCGGTCTTTCATCCCGGCCGCAAAGAGGCCGTGCGGGTCGCCAATGACCGTCCCGGTCAGCGGATCCTGGAGGCGGGTGTCGGGACGGGGCTCTCATTGCCCTATTTCCGGCCGGATTCCGAAGTGACCGGCATCGACGTTTCGGCGGAGATGCTTGCCAAGGCCGAGCGCCGGGTCGAGGAGCAGGGGCTGAAGCATGTCAAGGCGCTCCACGTCATGGACGCGGAAAACCTTGAATTCGACGACAATTCCTTCGACGCCGTGCTGGCGCTCTACGTGGCCTCGGTGGTGCCGAGCCCGGCCCGGTTCGCCGCCGAACTCAGGCGGGTCTGCATTCCCGGCGGTACAATCGTGCTGGTCAACCACTTCACCAGCGAGAACTGGGCGCTGCGCTTTATGGAAAAGCGCCTGGCGCATCTCGCCCGCCATATCGGCTTCCACGCCGATTTCCCGCTTGAGGATTTTCTGCGTGCCAGTCAGTTCAAGGCGCGCGAAATCCGCCCCAGCAACCTCTTCGGCTACTGGCGCCTGCTGCGTTGCGTCAACGAGAAATCGGCCTCGAACCTCGTGTGACGTTTGGCCTTCGATAGGCCGGCCGTAGGGGGAATTCAGATCATGCAAGGCCAGTCAGCGGGGCCACGGGGTGCGCTTGTCACCGGTGCCTCCTATGGTATCGGGGCGGCGATCGCGATCGGCCTGGCGCAGGACGGGTTTGACGTCGCAGTGACCGATCTGCGCACCGGCGATCTCGAAAAAACCGTCGCCGCCATTCGCGCCGCTGGCCGCAGGGCCGCGGCAATCGCGCTTGATGTCCGCTCGCAGGACAGCGTCGAGGCCGGCTTCGCCAAGACGGTCGCCGCGCTTGGTGGCGTAGATGTTCTCGTCAACAACGCCGGTATCCCGATGACCCGGCCGGCTGTCGAGATCAGCCGCGCCGATTGGGATGCCGCGCTCGCGGTCAATCTCACGGGTACGTTCTTCATGTGCCAGCAGCTTGGCCGCCATTTGATCGGCGCCGGGCGGCCGGGCTCGATCGTCAGTCTGGCATCGACTCACGGCACTGTCGGGTTTCCCAACGTGGTGGCCTATGGCGTCGCGAAAGCCGGCATCAGCCATATGACACGTGTGCTGGCGATCGAATGGGCACCACACGGCATTCGCGTCAACGCGATCGCGCCGGGCACCACCGAGACCGAGTCGCGCGCGCCGATGCTGACCGACCCGCAGCGCCGCGAGACCATGCTCAACCGCATCCCGCTGCACCGCTTTGGCACTGCCGAGGAGATGGCGGCTGCGGCACGCTATCTTTTAAGCCCGGCGGCCAGTTACATCACCGGGCAGATTTTGCTGCTCGATGGCGGGTTGACCGCTTACTGAGGCGCACGACATGCAGGGGATGAGCAATCCCTTGACACCCGTCTCTCTGGCGCTGGTCAACGACCAGATCGAACGCACCGGCTTTGCCTATGTGCGAGCCCCCGAAATGCAGGGCATCCTGGAGACTGCGGGGTTGCGCGACTGGACGCATTTCGCCGCGAGCTGGGACGATCTCGGCGTCGATACCTACATGGCCGATGGCGGTCGCTACCGCCGCCGCCGTTTCGCCTGCTACCGGGCCGCTTCGGCCGGCATCATCCGCAAACCGCACCAGCCGCATTACCAGAGCCGCGACTACAATCCGCTCAATGGCGGCGTGCAACGCTGGTTCGAGCCGGTCACCGACGAGATCGGCGACCACCCGTCGCTGCGAGCCATCCTCGCGACCTGCTACACGCTGTTCGACGGCCTGACCACGCCAGCGACCCGGCCGCCATCATGGCACGTCGAGGTGCATCAGTTCCGTATCGAGGCGCGCCCCGGCCAGGATGGGCGCCCGACCCCGGAAGGCATGCATCAGGACGGCGTCGATTGGGTGCTCGTCCTGCTGGTGAACCGGGTGAACATCTCCAGCGGCGAGACCAGCATTGGTGATCTGGCACAGCGGCCGCTCGGCAGTTTCACGCTGACCGATGCGCTCGATTGCGCGGTGACGGACGACAATCGGGTCTATCACGGGGTGACCCCGGTGACACCGGTCGACCCGGCGCGCCCGGCGTACCGGGATGTTCTCGTCGTCACCTTCCGCCGCGAATAAGCGTTATCCGGGGTCGCGCGCTCTGCTAGGCTGCGCGCCACAAAACCTACAGGCGAGCGCGGATGCCGCCACGCTACCGGATAATTTCTGTTAAACGCAGCGACCGTCTCAACCACGACCGGCGCCTTCGACGCATTGCCGGTGTGAACCCAGATGGCGCGCGCTGGAATATCAGTGTCGATAGTGCGATCGCCGGCATTGAAGCCCGCCGCTGGCATTTCTTCGTGACGCTTGCCGCACGCGACGTTGACGTCGTGGTCGCCACCAGCCGATACGGCAACAAATACCTCAAGACCGCCGATGATAATGGGCCGCACCCTGAGGGATTATTGCTGCTCCCCGAATGCCGCTGATCCAGGCATCGCCGGCAAGGGTCAGCCGAGATGGCGCAGATACTGCTCGACGAAATCGCACCCGACTGAGCGCGCATAGGCTTCGGTCAGGCGCTGGGTGATCGGCCCGGGAACCTGGCCTGGCAGCGGGCGCCCGCCGATGCTGCGTACCGGGCAGATGCACAGGCTGGTCGAGGTCATGAAAATCTCGTCGGCGGTGCTGGCGTCGAACAGATCGAGATCGGCTTCGCGGCAGGGAATGCCCGCCGCCGCGCAGAGTTCGATGATCGTCTCGCGGCTGATTCCCGGCAATACAAAGCGCTCGCGCGGGGTCATGACCTCGCCGTCGCGTACCAGGAAGATGTTGCTGCCGATACCCTCCGCGAGATTGCCGCTGGTGTCGAGCAACACCGACCAAGCCTCCGGGTCCTGCGCCTTGGCCTCGCGATCGGCGATGATCAGGTTCAGGTAGTTGTCCATCTTGGCGCGCGGGCTCAGCGCGTCGGGCGGGGTGCGCCGGGTCGGCGGCACGACGATGTCGATGCCGTCGCGGAACAGCCGCGCCCGTGCCTTGAGCGGCAGCGGAATGCATTCGACAATGACGGTCGGCCCGCTCTGCTCCCAGCCCTCGTCACCGACCGCATCGACCCCGCGCGACACGCGCTGCCCCAACCAGAAATCGGTCTGAGGCGTTAGAAAATGCCGGTTGCGCTCCAGCACCTCCTCGCTTATCGACTGCATCTCCGCCGCGCTCAGCCCCGGATCGATGCCGACGTAGCGCAGGGACCGGTACAGCCGCGCGATGTGCTCCTGGAGCTTGAACGGGCGCCCCTCAAAGGTTCGCGTCATGTCAAAGACGGCGTCGCCATACTTGAAGCCACGGTCGCGGAACGGCACGACGACCTCGCGCTCGGGCACGATCCGCCCGTTGAAGTAAGCAACACGGTGATTGCTGCGCGCGTCGCTCATGACCGGGTGCCCTTAAACAGCGAGGCGCGGGTCGCGGCGAATTCCTCGACCGCGCCGGCCAGCTTGTCAGCGTCCGCCTCATCGAGTGCGATCGATAAGGCCATCATGCCACGCTTGGCCATCCAGATGCCGTGTGCCAGCAGGTCGAAATAGAACAGGTCGAGCAAGGCCGAATTGCCGTGCGCCGCATCCGCCGCCGACCGGATCGGAAGATCGGTCATGTGCACCCCGATCATCGAGCCGATGCCGGTGAACTGCATCGTGAGCCGCTTGGCGGCCGCTATGCCATTGAGCCGCTCGCGCAACCCGTCGCCAAACGCGTTGAGGGTGAGGGCGCGTTCCGGTGTGTACACCTCGGTGAGCCCGACATAGCCGGCATTCATCGTCAACACGTTGTTGTTGAAGGTGCCGGCATGCTGGAACCCGTCCTGGCGGCGCGGGTCAAACCACTCCATGACAGCCGCTGAGCCACCGAACGCGCCAAAGCTCATGCCGCCGCCAACATATTTGCCAAGCGTCGTCATGTCCGGCCGGATGCCGTGCACGCCCTGCAATCCGCTCGGCGCCAGGCGCGAGGTCATCACCTCGTCGAAGATCAGAACAGCCCCGGTCTCGCTCGCCAATGCCCGCAGATCGTCGAGGAACTCCTTGGTCGCCGGAATGCAGCCGCTGCCGCCGAGCATCGGCTCGATCATGATCGCGGCGAGGTCGTCGCGATGTGGCTCGACCAATGCCCGCGTGCCTTCAATGTCATTATAGGTGCCGAGCAGGAACTCGAACGGCGCGTTGATCACGCTGCCTGTGCCGCGGAAATAAAACACGCCGCCATGATAGCCGCCGGCGAACACCAGGATCTTGTCGCGACCGGTGATGGCGCGCGCGGCGCTGACCGCCATCAGATTGGCCTCGGTGCCGGAGTTGGTGAAGCGCACCAGTTCGATTGCCGGAAAGCGATCGCGGATCGCACGCGCGAAACGCGCCTCGGCCGGCCCATGCGCCCCGAAATTGATGCCGCTGTCGAGCGCCTGATCCAGCGCGCGGCGGATCGCCGGGTGCGAGTGGCCGAACAGCCCGGCGGTGAACTCGCTGAGGAAATCGGTGTATTCGTGACCGTCCGCGTCCCACAGCCGCGAGCCCTCGCCGCGCACCATCGTCAGCGGGAACGGATCGACAAAGATCGCCGAGCGCGTGTTGCCGCCGGGCAGCGCATCGCACGCCTCTTCATATTGCGCCAGGCTGCGCGGGTTGCGGGCGCGGTAGTGCTCCTGCGCTTCGGCGAGCGCCGCCGCGATGTCGGTGTTGGCGGGATGTTGCGCCATGCTCGTCTCCTCCCGCTCAGCCGGTATAGCCGTGGCGGCCGCCATCGCGCAGCCATGGCCGCGCTCGATGCAGCCCAGCCCCCTCAGAACCCTTGAACGCGCAGCGGCGCTGCCCCCGCGCGGGCAGCAAATCGCCGCGTCGCCATGTGCTCGGCGCGGTGATCGGGTGCGTGGACGGGACCGATACTGTTGCAGCCATCGAGTTTCCCTTGGGTGGTCGCGGCATAAAACAATGGGCACCATAATGCCGCAAGCCCATCGACCGGAGAGGAAGCTGGTATGGACCCGCTGGAGCGGCTCAAGAGCCTGAAACTGCCATTCGCCGAACTGATCGGCCTCGAATTCACCGCGGCCACAATCGACCGCGTCGTCGCCGCGATGACGGTGCGCGCCGAGCTTTGCACGCAACCAGCGGTATTGCATGGCGGCGCTATCATGGCGTTCGCCGATACGCTGGGCGCCGCCGGCACGATCCTCAACCTGCCCGACGGGGCGAGTACCACGACAATCGAGAGCAAGACCAATTTCATGCGTGCGGCGCCGCTCGGCGAGCGGATCGTCGGCGAATCCTCGCCATTGCACCGCGGCCGCCGCACGATGGTGTGGCAAACCCGGATCACCTCTGCCGAATCGAAGCTCATCGCAGTGGTGACGCAGACGCAAATGGTGCTGTGAGCCGGACTGCGTTGCCCGAGACGATACGAAGCATTGATTTCGCCTCGATTTCGCGCTGACATGGCCTGATATTTCCCCGCTACCCGGCGTCGTCTGGGGCGGTCTGAAGCCGGGGGGCGCAATGTCGAGATGGACGGCCATTGCCGCGCTGGTGGCGGCGATGGTGATCGCGAACGCCGCACAAGCCGCGGACAAGCTGGTGCTGCAATTGCATGGCCCGGCGCAGTTCGAGTTCGCCGGGTATTACGCCGCGCTGTGGCAGGGTTATTACCGCGATGCCGGCCTGACCGTCGAGATTAAGCCGGGTGCTGGCCGCGGTCAGCCGGCGATCGATCCAGTGCGCGAGATCACCGAGGGGCGCGCGCAATTCGCCACCGGCACCGGCGAACTGGTGGTGCGGGCGGCGCAGGGGCTGCCGCTGATGCTCCTGGCGCCGATCTTTCAGGCCAGCGGAGCCGCGGTTTATTTCCGCGCCGACAGCGACTTTGCCTCGCCCGGCAGCCTCACCAAGGCGCGTGTCGGGCGCCAGCCATCAGGCGATACTCTCGACATCGAGCTGACCACCGCGTTACGCGCCGAGGGGGTCGACCCGACCAAGTTGAAGTCGGTCCCGCTCGAACCCA
Source organism: Alphaproteobacteria bacterium (assembly GCA_019240125.1). Lineage (GTDB taxonomy): Bacteria > Pseudomonadota > Alphaproteobacteria > ATCC43930 > CGMCC-115725 > DATARH01. The sequence continues at coordinate 3,736 of JAFAYW010000233.1, read as the reverse complement.
CTCAGATCGTTCCGGCGCTCGCCGACAAGACCGTCGACGCCGCGGCCGGTTCGGCCTGGGATGTGCCGTTTCTGGCGCGTGACAAGGGGCTGGCGCTTAAATCTTTCAACCCGGCCGACTACCGGGTCGAGTTTTATGGCGATACGCTCTACACGTTGCGCCGGCTCGCCAATACCGATCCGGACACGGTCGCCAAGTTCCGCACCGCCTCGTTAAAGGGCTGGGCATACGCGCTGCAGCATCCTGACGAAGTCATCACCCGCATGGTAGCCGAGCTGCCGGCGCCGGCCGGGATCTCGGATGCCGCCGCTCTCGATCGCTATCAGGCCGAGGTGGCGCGCCGCCTGTCGCGCTTCCCCGATGTGACGCTCGGTCAATCCAACCCCGATCGCTGGGACCGCATCGAGCAGACCATGATGGCCGCTGGCGCGGTGATGCGGACCGCCGATACCGAGGATTTCGTCTTTGATCCCGATGCCCAGGCCCGCAGCAAGACCGATTTGCGTGCATTCATCCTGATCGGCGCCACTGTGACCTTCGCTCTGGCGGTGACGCTGTGGCTGGTGATGCGCTGGCGGCGCGGCGCGCGGCCGGCGACCCGCCGACGCGCCGACCCCGCGCCGGCCAGTCCCCTGCCGGCCACGCCCGCCCCGGAAGCGGCCGCCGTCAGCGCCACGCCCGCCACCGCGTCGTCTGACCTCAATGCGGTCATCGGACGTCTCGAGCGGGCGATCCGGCAACGCTTGCCGCGACCAGTGAGTTTCCGGGTGTCATTGCTCCCCGAGTTGTGGCCCTGCCGCGTCGATCCCGGGCTTTTGCGCAGTGTCCTGCTCGACCTCGTCGGTGCCGCGGCGAGTGATATGAAGAACAAGGGCGAGCTCATCGTGGGAACCCGCAACTACGCCTTTGATGCCGCCGCGCTGGTCGAGATGCCGGATGCACGGCTTGGCGAGTATGTCCGCATCACCGTGCGCGATAACGGGCCGGGTTTCGCCGAGGACGCGTTGGCGCGCATTCTCGACCCCGCCGTCAGCAAGCGAGCCGCCGCCGCCAGCGCCGCCGAGGTGTTGCGCGGCGCCGGGGGATTTGTCCGCGTTGAGAGCGCCGAGGGGGTTGGCACCGCCGTCCACCTTTATCTGCCGCGCATCAAGGAGGTCGCCGCGACGGGAGCCGCCAGCCGCCCGCCCAAACCGGCCGCCGCCGTCGCCTGAGTCGCGTCAGAGCGCGAGGGGCGGCAGGTCGATCCAGCGGCGTTCGGCGTCGCTGCGATAGCACGCCTCGGCGAGCTGCACCGCCTTGGCGCCTTCCAGCAAGGTGCCTGGAAACGGCGCATCCTCCGCGACATGGCGCAAGAACAACTCCCAGCCGGCGCGGTAGCCGTTCTGCTGCGGCTCCATGTCCGGGACTTCCTGCCACTGCTCGTGATACGGCATGTTGGCCGGGAAATCAGGACCGAACAGCGGTTTCGGGGTCGCCACCAGCGGCTGGATAAAGCAGCGATGCTGGCCGCACACTGCCGAGCCGGCGCTGCCATCCACCTGGATCTGCAACAGGTCGTCGCGCTTCACCCGGGTAGCCCAGGACGAGCTGACCTGCGCCAGCACTCCGCCTTCCAATTCCAGCATCGCAAAAGCGTGATCGTCGACATCGACGTCAAAGGCGCGGCCGGCCTCGTCGCGGCGACGCGGCTGGGCCGTCATGTGGCGGCATGACACCGACTTGATCGGCCCCAACACCTGGTCGAACACATAACGCCAGTGCGCGAACATATCGAGGATCAGCCCGCCGCCGGCCGCCTTGCGATAATTCCAGCTGACCCGCTGCGACGGGTACAACTCGCCATCGAACACCCACCAGCCGAAATCGAGCTTGACCGAGGTGACGCGGCCAAAAAAACCGGCCTCGTACAGTTTGTTCAATTTGCGCAATCCGGGCAGGAACACCTTATCCTGTACGACGCCGCCCTTGCGGCCGGCCCGCGCCCCCGCGCGCGCGAAGGCTATCGCCTCGTCGAGCGTCTCGGCGACCGGCTTTTCGACATAGACGTGCTTGCCGGCGGCAAAGGCGGCCGCTCCGCGCTTCGCGCGGCCGCCAGTCGGGGTCGCATCGAAATAGATCTCGATCGCCGGGTCCGCGAGGCAGGCATCGCGGTCGGTGCTCCAGTCGAGCCCGCCCCGCGCCGCCGCCAGTGCCGCGACCTTCTCGGCGTCGCGACCGAGCAGGGTTGGCTGCGGCACCAACCGGTCGCCATTTGCCAACGCCAGCCCGCCTTCGTCCCGTATTGCCAGAAGGGCGCGCAGGTGCTGTGTGGTGCCGAGCCGTCCGGTCGCGCCATCAATCGCCACGCCGATCGTGCGGGTCGCCGCCATGGAGGTCCTCCCCGGATGTGTCGCGGACGGCTATTGCAGGCGGCCGGCGGCGTCAAGCCCGTCGCGGTGCTTTGTCATTCGGCTGGGTGATGATTTGCCCTAACCTGATTCAAAGCGGTGGAGGCGAATATGCTAACAACAGTTTATTTTGCTACGAACCGCGCGATCAGCGGCGCGGCGACCGACTGGCGCAGTTATGGTTCAACGATTGTTTCTCCGTCCGATCCAAATGCCATCCTTTACGCGACGGCGTTTGTTGAAACGACCAATCTAACAGCCGATTCAACAGGCGCGATCGCATCGATCCAAAATGCGACAACAGGAAACTTCTCCGCTAGCGTTAGCGGTGATTTAAGGAACGCGGGGCGCAATCTGCTTATATTCATTCATGGTTTCGACAATAGTTTCGAGAATGCGATCACCCGCGCCGCATTCAACCGCGAATGGCTCGCCGCGTCGGGTGTCGCTGGCGCCGATACCAGCGTGGTTGCCTTCACCTGGCCGTCGCTGGGCCAGGCAATCAGTTTTCCGATTCCGACCGAGGCCTATCTGAAAGACCAGACGATGGCGGGCCAATCCGGCTTTCACCTGATGAGTTTCCTCAGTCGCCTGCAGCCGATTATCCAAGGGGCGCGGCAACAGGGGCGCCGCGTCTTCCTGCTGGCACACAGCATGGGGCACATCGCGCTCGAGGCCGCGGTCGAAGGCTGGTTCAGCCATGGCAATGGCAACACCACCCTGTTCGATGAGGTCATCCTTGCGGCCGCGGACGAGCGGTTTGACAGTTTCGAGTTTCCCGAGCCTGGGCGGCTCAGCAGCCTTCATCGCTTGGGCCGGCACATATCGATTTATTACAGTCACGCCGATGACGTTCTGAAACTGAGCGAATTGGTTAACCTTGGTGCCCAGCGCCTGGGACAGGACGGTCCCCGCAGCAAGACAAACTCGACGGTATTCCCGCCTTTGCGCTACCGCATGGTCGATTGCACCAATGACCGCGACTACCCCTTCGATCCCCTTACGTCGCACCAGTATTATCGGAGCTCGCCCACCGTACGCACCGACATCGCGCTCGCGCTGGGGGGCACAGCCGCCACCGTTTAAGCCGGCGCCAATATTAATCGCAGCCCTGGCAAAAGCCCGGGACCGAGATTTTTGGCCGAGAGCAGTATCTGAGAAGTGTGCGATCAATCTCCAGGGGCGAAAGTTCTCACCCTGTCGTCCCTGCTTTCGTGTTGTGTCCCGGGAGGTTAGCGAGGAGCTCGGCGGGTGCGTTGTGTCCGAGGCATCGCAATCGTGTGCGATTGTAGTTGCGGACGAAGTTTGCGATGAAGGCATTTCGCTCGGCGTGAGTGTTGAAGCGGTTT
>JAFAYW010000078.1 GCA_019240125.1 Alphaproteobacteria bacterium | reverse complement strand
GCTTTGTGAAACAGCACCGCACCGCGATGCGCGACGACCTCAAGCTCTATACCGGCGGCGATCTCAGCTTTCGTGAGAAATGGATCGGCTCGCGCGATGCCGCGCCGACACCCTGGGGTGCGCTCGATGGCGCTGCGCTGCAGGCGGCGCAGGTCGAGACCGTGCCCTGCACCCATGCGCACGCCCTTGCCGGCCCATTCACCTCGGGCCAGATCGCCCGCATCTCGTTCGAGCGCGTGCTGCCCAACACCTATGTCGAGCCGACCGCGGAAGACCATTACACCGATGAGGAAAAGCGCGGCCGGCTCGTCCCCGACCGCCACCCGGACGAGCACGCCACCTGCTATGTCGTGCAGGGCAAGGGGCTGGTGGTGATCTCCTCCTGCGGCCATTGCGGCCTGATCAACACGATCCGCGCCGCGATGGCGGTGTCGGGCGTGCAGAAACTGCACGCGGTGCTCGGCGGCTTTCATCTCGGCATCGCGCCGCCCGACTATATCGAGCACACCATCAGCGAATTGAAGGCGCTCGACCCTGATGTCGTGGTGCCGATGCATTGCAGCGGCCGCGGCTTTATCGCCGGCGTGTTGCGCGAGATGCCCGACCGCGTCGTGCTGTCCAACACGGGAAGCCGATTCACCTTCGGCGCGTGACCTGTGTAGTATCTCCCCGGCGCGTGGCGCTCCTGCGACGGCGAAGAGGAGATAAGAATGGGGCTGATGGCCGGAAAGCAGGGGCTGGTGATGGGGGTGGCCAACGACCGCTCGCTCGCCTGGGGCATCGCCAAGGCCTTGCACGACCAGGGCGCGCAGCTCGCCTTCACCTATCAGGGTGACGCGCTCGGCAGGCGGGTGCGGCCGCTCGCCGAGAGCGTCGGCAGCAACATGGTGCTGGAAGCCGATGTCACATCGGAGGCGAGCCTCGACGCGGTGTTTGATCAGCTCGGCAGCGATTGGGGCCGGCTCGACTTTGTCGTTCACGCGATCGCCTTTTCCGACAAGAACGAGCTGACCGGCAAATACGTCGCGACCTCGCGCGCCAACTTCCTGCGCACGATGGATATCTCGTGCTTTTCGTTCACCGATATCTGCCGCCGCGCCGCGCCGCTGATGACTTCGGGCGGCAGCCTGCTCACCCTGACCTATGCCGGCGCCGAGCGGGTCATGCCGCATTACAATGTGATGGGCGTCGCCAAGGCGGCGCTGGAGGCGAGCGTCAAATACCTCGCGGTCGACCTCGGCCGCGACAACATCCGGGTCAACGCGATCTCGGCCGGCCCGATCAAGACATTGGCCGCCTCCGGCATCGGCGATTTCCGCTATATCCTGAAATGGAACGAGTACAACGCGCCGCTGAAGCGCAACGTCACGATCCAGGATGTCGGTGGTGCTGGCGTGTATCTGCTGAGCGATCTGGCGTCCGGCGTCAGCGGCGAGGTGCACCACGTCGATTGCGGCTATCATGTCGTTGGCATGAAGGCGGTCGACGCGCCGGATATTTCGGTGGTGTGAGCTGTGTCCGACCAGACCGTGAGCCTAGAAGTGCTGGCGCGCCTATTTCGCGGGATGCAGGCGGATATGCGGGCGTTTCGCAACGAACTGGCCGAATGCCGCGATCAGATGATCGTGCAGACGGCGATCGTGATGCGACTGGAGACAGCCCAGAACTCCGATACGGAACAACTGCGGGCGATGGCGTCACAGCATCAACGCACCGACCGCCGGTTGCTTGCAATTGATGAGCGGGTTCGCACACTGGAGGATAAACGCTCGCGGTAATCTCAACCGACATCCAGGCTATGAAAAATCCCCCTCCCGCAGCGGCGCAGGAAGGGGGATTTACCGCTTACCTTAAGCAAACGGGCTTTTTAGAAATCCTTCCAGTTCTTGACGAGGTCGCAGGGCTTTGAGCTGGCGGAATCGGCCAGCACGTTCACCTTCATCTGGCGAATCGAGCCTGATTGCCGAACCATCAATTCGGCCTCCAGCACATCCTTCTTGATCATGCCGGGGTAGTAGACCTTGAACCGCACGGTCGTCGTGTCGCCCGATTTATCCGGCCCTTTTTCCTGCTCGATCGTGGCCTTGGCCGGGTCGACCGTCGGGTGCAGGCACTTCATCGCATTATCGCGGAACAAATCGGCGTATTTCGGATCGTCGGCCGACGCGGGATTGCCGAAGCCGAGCCCGGCGATCAACCCGATCGCAGCGCTCGCGGCGATCAGACCAGAACGTACCATTGCGCTTTCCTCCAATTATTCTCTGAGAAGTTTGATGCAGAACCGGACGCCAGTCGCGCGACCATGCGCCAAATCAGTCGGCGGCCCGGTGCGCCGACTGTCGCCAACAACAAGCGCATGTTACACGATCGAGCGCGTCGGCGCAGGCACATCGCACTGAGATGAGGGCAATGCGGCGCCGCCACTCCGCAGGAACCCCAGGTAGGAACTCAGATGGCCGGCAACAGTTTCGGAACCCTGTTTCGCTTTACTACTTGGGGCGAGAGCCACGGCCCGGCGATCGGCGTCGTCGTCGATGGCGTGCCGCCGCGCCTGCCCTTGGCCGAACCCGATATCCAGCAATGGCTCGACCGCCGCCGCCCTGGCCAGTCGCGCTATACGACGCAGCGCCGCGAGCCGGATGAGGTGAAGATTCTCTCCGGCGTGTTCGAGGGACAGACCACCGGCACACCGATCCAGCTGATGATCGAAAACGTCGATCAGCGCTCAAAGGACTATCGCAACATCGCCGACCGCTTCCGCCCCGGCCACGCCGATTACACCTACTGGAAAAAATACGGCATCCGCGATTATCGCGGCGGCGGCCGCGCCTCGGCGCGCGAGACCGCCTCGCGCGTTGCGGCCGGCGGCGTCGCGCGCCAGGTGCTTGGCCCCGATGTGACGATCCGCGGCGCGCTGGTGCAGATCGGGCCGCTTCAGATCGACCGCGGCCGCTGGGATTGGGCCGCGACCGGCGACAACCCGTTCTGGTGTCCCGACCCGCAGATGGCCGCGCAATGGGGCGATTATCTCGACGGCGTGCGCAAAGCCGGTTCCTCCACCGGCGCGATCATCGAACTGGTGGCGAGCGGTGTGCCGGTGGGGCTTGGCGACCCGGTCTATGACAAGCTCGACGGCGATCTGGCGCGCGCGATGATGACGATCAACGCGGTCAAGGGTGTCGAGATCGGCGATGGGTTTGGCGCCGTCGCCCTTTCCGGCGAGACCAACGGCGACGAGATGCGGATGCGGATGCGCGACGGGCAGGTTGAATTCCTGTCAAACCATGCCGGTGGCATCTTAGGTGGCATCTCAACCGGACAGGACATTGTCGTGCGTTTCGCGGTCAAGCCGACCAGCTCGATCCTGAAGCCGATGCGCACCGTCGACGCCGAAGGTAACGACACCGAGATCGCCACCCATGGCCGCCATGACCCCTGCGTCGGCATTCGCGCCGTGCCGGTCGGCGAAGCGATGCTGGCCTGCGTCCTCGCCGACCACCTGCTGCGCGCCCGCGCGCTCGGCGGTAGATTGTGATGAGCCTGTTCGTCTAACTTCCGCTTTGGCCGGGTTTGGCCCGGCCATCTACGGCACCTATCCAGCGATAAGCGCGCGCCGCGAGTCGGGAACGCCCGGATCACGTCCGGGCAAAGCCGGCTTAGGAGGTAGCCGTCACAGCCGCAATTTCTGCTCCAGCAGGTCGGGCAGGTCGTTTTCGAGCAGCACGATGTCGCGGCCGCCGAGGTTGCGATCGAGCCAGCCGCGCGCATCGGCAAAGGTGGCGCATGACACGACCTCCCGCTGTGGCGCCGCCTCCTTGAAGGCAGAGGCGAGCGGGCCGACGCGGTGCGGCGCCACGGCCAGCAAGACATCGACGTGATCCGCCGCGAGGCGACCGATACGGATGTGCTCGGCCTCGTGTTCGCTGCCGAGTTCGACCATGCCGGGGGTGACGAGGATGCGGCGCCCGCCCGGCTGCTGCAACGTGTCGAGCAATGACAGTGCCGAGGCAAAGCCAACCGGGTTCGAGTTGTAGGCGTCGTCGATCAATATGGCGCCGCCGGGCTGCGGCTTGACCTCCAGCCGGTGCGCGATCTGCGGCGTGCTGCGCAGGCTGGCGACGACATCCTCGGGGGCCAGCCCCAATTCGCAGGCCGCGGCAAAGGCCAGCGCCATGTTGCGCCCTTGGTGCAGGCCAAACAGCGGCGCGCGCAGTTCGTAGGCGCCGCCGCGCCACGTCACCGAAACGACGATGCCGTCGCTTTCCTGGCGCAGCGCGCTGATATGCAGGGCGCTCTCTTCGGTTTCGCCGACGATCGTCACGAGGTCGGCATGCCGCTGCACGAACTCGCGCGGCCAGGGGAATTCGAGCACATCGGCGGCGATGATCGCGCGCCCGCCATTGTCGCGCGCCGCCTCGGCCAACTCAAATTTGGCGTGCGATACGGCGTCGAGTGATTTGAAGCGCTCGTAATGCGCCTTGCCGATCGCGCTGATGATGCCGAGCTTGGGCGGGGTCAGGGCGCACAACCGCGCGATCGAGCCGATGCCGTAGGCCCCCATCTCGACGACGAAATAGCGGTGATGTGGCTGCAAGCGCTCGCGGATGATCCGGGCGATGCCCATCGCCGTGTTGACGCTGCCTGGCGTGATCAAGGTCGGCGCGGCGGTTTCCAGCACATGTCCGAGGATGTGCTTGACCGAGGTTTTGCCGTACGAGCCGGTGATACCGATGACAGCCGGGTTCATCCGCGTCAGGATCGCGCGCGCCTCCTGCCAGTACCGATTCTGCACCCGCTGCTCGAATGGCATCAGCAGCAAATTTCCGCCGACCAGCGCCAGCGGAACCAGCTGCACCGCAACCGCCCAGAGGATGACCCATGGCCCAGCCAAGGCGGCAGCGGCGCCGATCAGCAGCGTCAATGTCACCGCCAGCGCAAAGATGCGTTTGGCGCGCGTCGTCATCGCCAGCGGCTTTTTCCCAGTCTTGCGCGGATCCCGTTCGATGGTTGCGGCACCAAGACAAAGCGACCCGACAATCGCCGGAAACAACCAGGCAGGCGCGCTATTGCGCACGACCAGCTGGCCGACAAAGGCCGCGAGAAGCGCAAGCGATAGCCGCCGGTCAAAACCCTGGTTCGCGACGATCCAGCGCAGAAAGCGCGGCCCGTCATATTCCTCCTGCTGAAACAGATGCAGGTAGGTCAGCAGGCGGCGGGCGGCGAACGGCAGAAAGCCGATCAGCGCGATCAGGCTCACGCGATTTGCTCCAGAAATTCGGTCAGGCGTTGGGCGACCTGATGCCGCCCGTCGGTCAGCACAGTCCAGTGGTCGAAGCCGCGCAGCAAGACAAAACGCGCACTCGGGATCAGCTTGCTGTAGCGCAGACCCATATCGGGCGGCGTCTCGGTATCGCCGTCGCCATTGAGCAGGACCGTCGGACAGCGAACCTGCTGCGCGGTCGATGTCAGGTCCTCGCTCACGGTCTTGACAAAGATCGGCCGCATCGTGCCGGCTTGCCGGTAGTCGGCGCTGCCAAAGCGTTCGCGCAGCCGGTCGCGCGCCTGCCCCTCCGGCGTCATTTGCCGCATCACCCGGAATACCGAGCGACGTACCGATAAGCGCAGCCGCGCCGGCAGCGAACGCTGTTGCCGCAACCCCGCTGCGGCGATCAGAAACAGCCCGGCGACGCTGTCCGGGTGCCGCGCCGCGAGCCGCAACCCGACGCGGCAGCCGAACGAATGCCCGACCCAGACGCGACGTGCCGGCGGCAGGCTGGCGAGCCATTCAGCGGCGGCGGCGGCATAGTCCTCGGTGCCCCAGGCGGCGGGCGGCAGCGGCGAGGCGCCGAATCCCGGAAAATCGATCAGCCGCGAGTTGGCCACTCGGCGCATCGTCTCGGCCAGCGGCAATAGCGCTGCATGCGTATGCCCCCACCCATGCGCCCAGATCAGCTCGGGCGCGCCCGATGGCGCCTCGCCGGGTAGCCGAAACACGGCAGTCTCGGTACCCGCCATCGTCACGGTCTCGCGCGTCATCGCACAGCGCGAAGATTGTGCCCGCGGCGTCGCCGAGGATAGGGTGCGGCGCCGTTCATGTCGGGGCGAGCGGGTCTGGGGGGTTGAGGTAGAGGATGCTTGGCAATGGTCAAACCCGTGTCGCAGTTTTCCTCGGCGGACGCTCGCCGGAGCATGATGTCAGTGTCATCACCGGGCTGCAGGCGCTCAAGGCAATCGATCAGCAGCGTTTTGCCGCCTTTCCCGTCTACGTCAACCCGCGCGGCGCCTGGTATGTCGGCGAACCGCTGAACGAACGCCGCAATTATCTTCCCGACGCCACCATCGCGAACGATCTGACCGAGGTGACGCTGTCGCTCGGCGAGCCGGGTCATGGTCTGCTGATGCGCAAGCGCACCGGACTTTTCAACCGGCGTGCGCCGACCGAGTTCGACATCGCGCTGTTGGCGTTTCACGGGCTGTTCGGCGAGGACGGCCAGTTCCAGGGCCTGTTTGAGACGGCCAACCTGCCGTATACCGGCATGCGTACGCTTGCTTCATCGGTTTTCATGGACAAGGCGGCGACTAAACGGCTGTTGCGTGGGCTCGATATCCCACTCCTGCCCTATGTCATGGTCAGCCGAGGCGCAGGTGGTCTGCCGTCGGCGGATTCGCTTACCACGCTGCTCGGCGATGCTCAAATCGGCTTCCCCTGTATCGTCAAGCCATCGCATCTCGGCAGCAGCATCGGCGTCGGCAAGGCAGACTCCATCGACGACGTGCGAGCCCTGTTGCCGACGATCTTCCGGCTCGATTCGCAGGCGCTGATCGAACCATTCGTGCCGAATCTGGTAGAATACAACGTCGCCGTCTCGCGGTCTGGCGGTACTGTCCGCACCTCGGCGATCGAGCGGCCGAAGCGGGCCGAAGACCTGCTCGATTTCCGCCAGAAATACCTTTCGGGTAGCAAAGGGAAAGGCGGGGTCAAGGGCGACACCTCCAACAGCGAGGGCATGCTGTCGCTGACTCGCGACATCAACCCTGTACTGCCCGGCAATATGGAGAGCAATCTGCGGCGCTGGGCTGTTGCTGCCTTCGAGGCACTCGACGGCAGCGGTGCCCCGCGGATCGACTTCTACTGTAATGAGACGACCGGAGAATTGTGGCTCAACGAGATCAACCCGTGTCCCGGCTCGTTCGGCTATTTTCTCTGGGAGGCGGCGACGCCGTCGCTTGGTTTTACCGCCCTGCTCACACACCTGCTCGATGAGGCGATCGCACGGCACCGGGACTGTCAATTGCCGGACGATCCCGTTCCGCCCGAGGCGCGTCTGCTTCGCCGAGCCTAGCAGCGGTTGGTGAACCCTATGAACGCGGGTTTCTGGGTGGCGGCGCGACGGCCGGAGGCGCCGCGCCTCCTGTCATTCCGCGCCTTTGAGGAAGCGGCGAAAAGGCCGGCGGCGGCATTGGCGGCGGTAGTCCGGCACTCTGATCCTGCGTCGCGCCGGCAGCCGCACTCTCTGTCACGGGTGTTGTTGCTTTTGCCTGACGATACTGGCTGACCTGCTCGGCGGTGACCCACGTCGCCAAGGCGACGATCCCCGCGACAATCAGCAATGCGGCGAGGTTCGTCGCGACCTGCCACAACAGGATGGCTACGCCCATCATTGCCAGAAGAAGAATGGCCAGATTCGCGGACATTCGAAGCTCGCAAAAATGTGCTGCTAACCATGTCAGCGTTTCTATTCTCGGGGAATCGCGCCAAGAACACCATCGAATTCATGGTAGTGCTTTGGCGAGAATTGTGCCGGCCGCCTAAGCCCAAAGTATTAGGCGCCGACAATACCATGGTACGTGAACCGCCTCTCTCCGGCCGGTGCGACTACGCGGGAGTACGCCCGGATCGCCTGATCGGCGCCAGATGTGCGAGGTGCAAACCCACTCCCGCAAATCCGCTCCCGTTGTCGACGGAGAGCGCCTTTAGGCGGGCAAGCGCCTCAGGAACGCTCGCGCGGCGAGCGCACGACTGCCGGAGCGGCACCGCCCGTCAGGCCGTTCATCATCGGCTGCGGCGACACCACAGCGGGCGGCAGCGGCGGAGTCGAAGAGGCGGTCTCTTCCGGTCGCGATGCATTGTTCTCGGCGTTGATCGTTTCCTGCGTGTGATACTGCTGCACCTGCGTCACAGTCACCCAGGCCGCGAGGGCGACGATCCCGGCGACGGCCAAGATTGCCGCGGCATTCGCGGCAAAACGCCAAAGCCCCACGACAATCCCGCACAGTACCAGCAAGGCAATCACGAATATCATCGACATCAACTTCTCCGGAGCCAAAAACTTCGGAGATACTAACGACTTATCCGGAGAAGAGTTCGCCGCCTTCCGACGCGGCGGGCCGCCGGTGCGGCGCCGGAGTTTGCCCATGGCGCAGGCCGGCGTTAGTGTCTTGCGCGGGAGGATTGCATGAGCCTGCTACTCGGGGCTGTAGCCGACGATTTCACCGGCGCGACCGATCTGTGCAACACGTTGGTCCGGCGCGGCATGCGGACGGTGCAGCTGATCGACGTGCCGCCGCCCGGCACACCGGTGCCTCAGGCAGACGCCGTCGTCATCGCGCTCAAGAGCCGCACGGTTCCCGCCCCCGATGCGATCAGGATGAGCCTCAAGGCGCTGGCCTGGCTGCGCGAGGCGGCGGCGCGGCAGTTTCTGTTCAAGTACTGCTCAACCTTTGATTCGACGCCAGAAGGCAATATCGGCCCGGTTGCCGAGGCAATGCTCGACACGCTCGACGGCGACTTCACGATCTTCTGCCCGGCCTTTCCGGAAAACGCCCGCACGATCTTTAAGGGCTATCTGTTTGTCGGCGATGTGCTGCTCTCGGAATCAGGGATGCGCGACCACCCGCTGACCCCGATGCGCGATCCCTCGCTCGTGCGTGTGCTGCAGGCGCAGAGCAAAGGCAAAGTCGGGCTGGTGCAGCATGCCGCCGTGGGGCGCGGACCGGCGGCGATCCGCGAGGCTTTCGCTATACTGCGCCGAGACGGTTGTCGCCACGCGATCGTCGACGCGGTGGCCGACGACGATCTTGCGGCGATCGGCGAAGCCTGCGCCGATCTGCCGCTAATCACCGGCGGGTCCGGAATCGCGCTGGGCCTGCCCGAGAATTTTCGGCGCGCCGGGCTGCTCGGCGCGGGCGGCGGAGCGGACACCCTGCCGCCGGTCGCGGGTCCGGCCGCGGTCCTGTCGGGCTCGTGCTCGGTCGCGACACGGGCGCAGGTCGCGCATATGAGCGAGCGTGCCCCGGTGTTTACGATTGATCCGCTGGGCCATGACGTCGCCGCTGCGGCGCTTGCCTGGGCGGCCGACCGGCTGGGGCCGGCGCCGATCCTGATTTCCGCCACTGCGCCGCCGGAGCAGGTGGCCGCGATCCAGGAGAAGCTGGGCCGCGACGAGGCGGGCGCCCGGGTCGAACACATCATGGCCGATGTGGCACGTGGCTTGGCCGAGCGCGGCGTGCGCCGCCTCGTCGTCGCCGGCGGCGAAACCGCTGGCGCGGTGGTGCAGGCGCTTGGCGTTACGGGACTGCGCATTGGCCGGCAGATCGATCCGGGGGTGCCATGGACGACCAGCCTCGATGAGAAACCAATCGCCCTGGCCCTCAAATCAGGCAATTTCGGCGCCCCCGATTTCTTCATGCGCGCCTTTACGGTACTGGATGAGGTGACCCGGTGACCCACCTGCGCTCGGAGCCGGCGAGATTGCCACGCTGCCGACGGCGCCTCGCAATGGCGGCGCGTAAGTCAAAATCCCGCGGTCTTAGGGAGCGCAGCGATGCAATCTCGCGCCAGCCGACCTCGGCAGCGGCGCCTGATCGGGAGTGACGCATGAATGAGGCGAAGACGCGCGAGGCGATCTGCGAAATCGGCGCCTCGATCTTCAATCGCGGCCTGACAGCGGGCTCCTCCGGCAATATCAGCGTGCGCGTCGATGGCGGCTGGCTGATGACGCCGACCAATGCCTCGCTGGGACGCCTCGATCCGGCGCGCATCTCAAAGCTCGACGATGCCGGCAAATTGGTGGGCGGCGACGCGCCAACCAAGGAAAGCTTTCTGCACCGCGTCATGTACGAGGAACGCGGCAGCACCGGCGCGGTCGTTCACCTGCACTCGACGCATTCAGTCGCGGTGTCGTGTCTGGCCGAGATCGATCCGCATGATGTATTGCCACCGATCACCGCCTATTACGTGATGCGCATCGGTAAGTTGCCGCTGATCCCCTACTACAAGCCGGGCGACATGGCTCTGGCCGAGGCAGTACGGGGCTTTGCCGGCAAGCACCATGCCGTTTTGTTGGCCAATCACGGGCCGGTGGTCGGCGGTTCGAGCCTTGACGCGGCGGTCAACGCGATCGAGGAGTTGGAGGAGACCGCCAAGCTTTATCTGCTGTTGCACGGCGCCAAGACCCGCTTTCTGACGCCGGCGCAAGTCAAAGAGTTGCTCGACTAGAATCGCGATAACGGGCCGCATGGTCCGCAAGGGGGAGGTTTCGGTGCGCATAAGAATGGGGCTGCGGCAGGCGCTCGCGGCATTGCTGCTTCTGTACTTTGGCGGCATCGCGCGCGCCGAGGAGCCGATCAAGATCGGCTTTAGCATGGAATTGACCGGCGGCCTCGCCTCGGTCGGCAAATCGGCGCTGCTGGCAATGCAGATATGGGCCGAAGACATCAACAAGAAGGGCGGCTTGCTCGGACGGCAGGTCAAGCTGGTCTACTATGACGACCAGAGCAACCCGTCGCTGGTTCCGGGCATCTACACAAAGCTGATCGACATCGACAAAGTCGACCTTCTGGTGTCGAGCTATGCCACCAATCTGGTGGTGCCGGCGATGCCGGTGGTGATGCAGCACAATCGCACCTTCATGGGGCTGTTCGCCCTGGCCGCCAACAGCGAGTTCCACTACCCGCGCTACTTCTCGATGCTGGTCTTTGGACCGGACCCAAAACATGCCTTCTCGAAGGGCTGGTTCGACATCGCGATGGCGCAGAACCCCAAGCCCAGGACCGTGGCGCTCGTCACCGCCGACGCAGAGTTCGGCAAGAACGCCGCCGAGGGTGCCCGCGACAACGCCAAACAGGCCGGGCTCAACATCGTTTATGATCGCGCGTATCCGCCAACCACGGTCGATTACACGCCGATCATCCGCGCCGTGCAGGCGACCAATCCCGACCTGGTCTATGTCGCGTCATACCCGCCGGATTCTGCCGGGATCATGCACGCGATCGGTGAGCTGGGCCTCAAGACCAATATGTTCGGCGGCTCGCTGGTCGGCAGCGTCACGGCGGCATTGCGTACGCAGCTCGGGCCATTGATGAACGGCGTCGTCGTCGGTGAGCTCTGGGAGCCGGCAAAGACCATGCAGTTTCCCGGCATCCTCGACTTCCTCAAGGTCTACCAGGCCAAGGCGCCGGCCGAGGGCGTCGATCCGCTCGGCTATTTCGTGCCGCCATTTGCCTATGCGCAGATGCAGATCCTTGGTGAGGCGGTCGAAGTGACCAAGGGCCTCGACGACGAAAAGCTGGCGCAATACATGCACGGTCATTCGTTTAAGACGATTGTCGGCGATATCTCGTTCAACGCCGATGGCGAGTGGACCGAAGCGCGCCCAATCTTCGTGCAGTACCACGGCATCCAGGGTAACGGCCTCGACCAGTTCCGCGACGATTCCCGCCTAACGGTGCTGGAGCCCGCGAAGTTCAAAACCGGCGACGTGATCTGGCCGTTCGGCAAGGCTCGCGAATAGCCAACCCGTGGCTGCTGCGCCAATCAATTCGCTGGCGTAGCCTTGTTGGATTGTAACAGCGGGCAGCGCGAGGGGCCGATGAGCGCGAACGCCTCGTCACCCGGAACGGTGGCGACAAGGCGGTAATAATCCCACGCGTGCTGCGTCTCGCTCGGCCCCTTCACGCGAAACAGGTGCACGTCGTGCACCATGACGCCATCGCCGCGGATGTAGCCGTTATGCGCGAAGAAATCGTTTACTGGCGTATCGCGCATTGCCTGCATGACGGGGCCGGTATCGTCGGTCCCGGCTTTCGCAATCGCTTTCAGATAATGCATCGTCGAGGAATAGACACCGGCCTGCAGGCTGTTGGGCATCTTATGCACACGCTGGAAGAAACGTTCGGACCAGGCGCGGGTCGCGTCGTCGAGATCCCAGTAGAAGCTCTCGCTGATCGCCATCCCCTGCGTGGTCTTCAATCCGAGCGAATCGATACCGTTAATCCGTAAGCCCAGCGGCACGAAGAGCTGTCCCCCTGACAGCATGTCGAGCTTTGCCGCCTGCTTGATCGCGTTGTCGGTGTCCGCGCCGGCATTGGCCAACGCCACCGCCTGCGCCCCGGATTGGTGCGCCCTTGCCAGGTAGGACTGGAAATCGGTCGCGCCGAACGGATGCCGAGCGCGGCCAAGCACCTGCCCGCCTCCGGCGGTCACGACCGCGGCCGTGTCGCTTTCGAGGTCGTAGCCAAAGCTGTAATCGGCGGTGATGAAAAACCAGCTGCGCTCACCCTGTTTCAGCAGCGAAGTGGCGGCGGTGCGGGCAATCGAGGCGGTATCGAAGACATAATGGATCGAAGTTGCCGTACAGCCTTCTCCAGAGAGGCGCTGTGCTCCGGCGCTGCTCAGCAAGATGATCTTGTTTCGCGTGTTGGCGATCGCCTGTACGATCAAGGCTTCCGACGAGCCCGAGACGTCCATGATCGCGTCGACATGCTGGTCGCCGAACCAGCCTCGCGCGATCTCCGCCGCCCGGTCGGGACTGTTGCCATGGTCTGCGGCGACAACCTCGATCGGCGCGCCCAGCACCGTGCCGCCAAAATCCTCGACCGCCATTTTAGCGGCGGTGACGCTGCCTGCCCCGGCGGTGTCGGAATAGGGTCCCGACATGTCGAGGATAAGGCCGATTTTGACGACCCCATCGGAAATGCGCGGCGGCGCCGCGGTCTGCGCCGCCGCGCCGCCATAGACGTAGGCTGAACATATGCCCGCCAGCGCCAGGAGGCGCCAGGTTCGGTCGGGGCGATGTCGCTGCGTGCTCATGCCGTTTGATATGCCTCGTCGTAAATCGCCGTGTATGGAATGCCGTCCGATTTGACGTAGCCGCGATACATGCCGGTGCAGTTGAACGGCAGAGCGAGGCTGCCGTCGCGGCCCACCGCGACGACGCCGCCAGAGCCACCGAGGTGACCGAGATCCTCGACCACCCCGCGAGCCGCACTAGCCAAGGGTTCGCCGCAAAGCCGCACCCGCGCCGCGATCTCATGCGCTACGGCAAAACGGATGAAGAATTCGCCATGCCCGGTCGCCGAGACCGCGCAGCTGCTGTTGTCGGCGTAGGTGCCTGCGCCGATCAGCGGGCTGTCGCCGATCCGGCCCGGCAACTTCCCGGTGGTGCCGCCGGTGGAGGTTGCGGCGGCGACATCACCGTTCCGGTCGCGCGCTACCGCACCGACCGTCCCGTGACGGCGTGCTTCGTCGTCCTCCGCCAGGCCGCTCGCCTGTCGCGCCAATGTCTCCTGCAATGCCTGCCAGCGCGTCGACGTGTGGAAATATTCGGCATCGACCATGACGAGATGCTGCGAGCGGCAGAACACCAACGCGCCTTCTCCCGCCAGCAGAATATGCGGCGAGTGTTCCATCACGGCGCGTGCCGCCAGGATCGGATTGCGCGGGCCGCAAATGCCGGCGATCGCGCCGGCTCGGCAGTCGCGGCCGTCCATCACAGCGGCGTCCATCTCATGCGTGCCCGCAGAGGTGTAGACCGCGCCGTGCCCGGCATTGAACAGCGGATCATCCTCAAGCGCGACGACGGCGGCAGTCACCGCGTCGAGCGCCCTTCCGCCCTCCCCCAGAATGGCGCGACCGGCAGCGAGGGCCCGACGCAAACCGCCGTGGAATCGCGCCGCCTGTGCCACATCGATGCTGTCGCGCCGCAATGTGCCGGCGCCGCCGTGGAGCGCCAGCGCATAGCCACTGCTCGCGTCTTCCGGCGCGTCTGCATGCGCGTGTTCCGGCCGCCGGGCCATTTTTCCTCCCAAATCGTGACTAGCTTACGCCAGCGGCAGAAGCAGCGATAATGCTGAGAAAGCGATCAGCGAGCGAGCGCCGCGTGTCACAGGCCGTCAGCACCAGCCCCGCCACCATGCGCGCGCCCGCCACGGCCTGGCCGCGGCTGAGGCTGGTGCTGCTCGGGCTGGGCATTTCCGTCGTCCCGCTGGACACCGCCGTCAACATTGCGTTCCCCGATATCACCGGCCGTTTCGGGCTGCCGATTCCGATGATCCAGTGGGTCATCATCTGCTACGTGCTGACCAACGCAGGGCCGCTGCTGGCGTTCGGTCGTGTCGGCGATATCTGGGGGCACGGCCGGGTTTTTCGCATCGGGCTGGGATGGAGTGTCGCGGCGTTTCTGCTGTGCGCCGCGGCGCCGAGTTTCGGCTGGCTGCTGCTGTTCCGCGTCTTGCAGGGGTTTGGTGCCGCCCTGGTGATAAGCTGCGCCCCGGCACTGGTCACCGCGCTTTATAGCGAGGCGCGCCGTAGCCATGCCCTCGGCGTCTTCACCCTGATTTTCGCGATCAGCTCGGCGCTCGGCCCGTTGATCGGCGGCGCGCTGGTCGCCCGCTGGGGCTGGCCCGCGGTGTTCTGGTTCCGCGCACCCATCGCATTGACCAGCCTCCTGTGTCTGCGCGGACTCCCGAGCGCCCCCGCCGGACCACGCGAGCACCAGTTCGACCTGCTCGGCGCCGTCCTGCTCGCCGGCGGCATGGCCGGCTCATTGCTGGCGATCAACGCCGCGCCGCGCCTCGCCCAAGGCGATTATCTCGCGGTCGTGCTGATCCCGGCGGCGCTGCTCTGCCTCATCGTGTTTGTCTGGTGGGAGGGGCGTTCCGCACAACCGGTAGTGCGCGTGCAGCTCTTCCGCGATCCCGGCTTCAGCGCGGTCAATCTGGCGAGCTGCCTGATGTATCTCGTTACCTTCTCGGTCATGCTGTTCGCGCCGTATTTCTTTCCCCGCTTCACAACCCTGCCATTGCCGCTCGCGGGCCTCGTGCTGGCCGCCGGGTTTATCGGCATGGCGCTCGCCTCGCCGGTCGCCGGCTGGCTGGTACAGCGGTTCGGCGCGGCGCGGGTTGCGCCGGCCGGCGCGCTCGCAACAGCAGCCGGACTGGCTTTGGTCGGCGCCTGGCGGCCCGGTACCCCGGCGCTGGTGATGGCGCTCGATCTGGCGCTGCAGGGTGCCGGCGCCGGGCTGTTCCAGGTCGCCTATATGGAACTGGTAATGGCTGCCACGCCGCTGGCGCATCGTGGCGTGGCCGGCAGCCTGTCGATGCTGACCCGCACGATTGGCGTGGTCTGCGCCGCCGCCGGTCTCACCCTCGGTTTCCAGACCGTGCAGGGCTCCGTCCTGGCGACCGGCAGCAATACCGCGGACGCCTTTCTCGCCGCCTTTCGCCTGATGTTCTGGCTGTGCGCGGCGGGCGCCGTGGCAACCGCTGCAATCGTCCTGGTGCCGGGGAGACAATCGCGGGAAAGTAACGTTAGCCCATAGGCTCGAACGCGCGTGGAGCGCTGTGAGCGATCAGGGCAATGAGGGTGTTCGCTGCACATGGGCTACTACAGGGAGGATGATATGGACGACCACGTTTACCGTGTAATCGAGATCACCGGGTCCTCGACCAAGAGCATCGAGGACGCCATCCAATCCGCGGTCGCCCGCGCCTCGCGTACCTTGCGCAACCTGCGCTGGTTCGAGGTCATCGGCACCCGCGGTCATCTCGAAGACGGCAAGGTGCACCACTATCAGGTGAGCCTGAAGCTCGGCTTCACGATCGACGACGCCAGCGCCGGCGTCTGAGCCGGAACGCCGCGGGATCGCGCCTGGTCTCGCGGCCGCCGCCCATTGTTATGAACGGGAGATGACGGGCTTCTCATAGAGCGCGTGATCGGCGATGCTCCGGCGTTAAAAACGCCCGGGAACGCCTCGCCATGTCGCTCGCCAACGTCGTCAATATCGAAGACCTGCACCAGCTGGCGAAGCGCCGCCTCCCTAAGATCGCCTTCGATTTCATCGAGGGCGGCGTCGAGGACGAGCGCGGCATCGACCGCAACCGCGCCGCCTTCAACAAGCATCAGTTATTGCCGAAATACCTGGTCGACGTGTCGAAGCGCGACCAGTCGCAGACGATTTTCGGCCGCAAATACAACAGCCCGTTCGGCATTTCGCCGACCGGCACGGCGGGACTGTTCCGCCGTGGCGCCGACATGATGCTGGCGCAGGCCGCCAAGGAAGCCAACATCCCTTACATCATGTCTGGAGGCAGCAACGACTCGATCGAGACGGCTGCCAGGGTAGCGCCGGAGCATAGCTGGTACCAGCTTTACGCGGCGCGCGAGGGCCGTATTTCCGAAGATTTGATCCGCCGGGTCGCCGATGCCGGGCTCGGGGCCGTCGTGCTGACCGTCGATGTGCCGGTACGGCCGCGGCGTGAGCGCAACATCCGCAACGGCTTTGCCAATATCCGTGGCTCGTGGCTGAAGGCGGCGCTGAGCCTCAAGCCGCATATCCTCGTCGAGGCGATGGCGCACCCCGGCTGGGTGCTCGAATACGTCAAGCATGGCGGTACGCCGAGTATGGAAAACTGGGCGCCCTACACCCGACCCGGCGCCAGCGTCGACGAGGTTGTCGACATGTTCAGCGCCAACACGCCGGCGCATTCGCAGACATGGCGGGAATTGGAAAAGTATCGGAGGCTGTTTCCGCGCAATTTGATCGTCAAGGGGATCATGGACCCGAAAGACGCGATCCGCTGCGCCGATATGGGATGCGAGGGGATCATCGTATCCAATCACGGAGCGCGGCAGCTCGATCAGGCACCCGGCTCGCTTGATGTGTTGCCGGCGATGAAGGAAGTCGTTGGCGATCGCCTGACAATCATGCTCGACAGCGGTGTACGGCGCGGCGCCGATATTCTTATCGCGCTATGCCTGGGCGCGCAGTTCGTTACCTTTGGCCGCCCGACCCTCTATGGCGCGGTGGCCGGCGGCCTCGATGGGGTGCGCAAGGCGGTCGACATCTTCCGTAGCGAAATCGATCTGGTGATGGGCCAGATTGGCTGCCCCAGCCTCGACCAGCTCGGCCCCGACTTCCTGTGGAACGACGATTGGCGCCGCAACCAATAGGCCGATCAGCCCGGCGCAGCACCCTGGGTCGTGGTCTGCAGCATGAACAGCGACTGGCTGGCGGTCATGAACAGCCGGTCCCGCTTGGGGCCGCCAAAAGCGAGATTGGCGCAGACTTCCGGCAACCGGATGCGTCCGAGTAACTTGCCCTGCGGGCTGAGGCACAGCGCGCCGCCATAACCGAGCGGCGCGTTCGAGCTGATCCACAGATTGCCGAACACATCAGCCCGCATCCCATCGGGACCGCATTTGACGCCGTCCACCATCATGTCGGTGAATTGCCGCTGGTTGCCGACCCCAACGCCATCGACATCGAAGGCAAAAACGACGCGCTGCCCGCCGAGGCCGGCATCGCCGGGGCCGCGTCCGGTGCTGATGACGTAAAGCGTCTTATAATCGGGTGAAAAGCACAGCCCGTTCGGGTCGGGAAGTTTGTCCTCGGTGATCACCGCGGTCAGCTTCCCGCTCGGGTCCCAGCGATAGACGTTGGTCGAGAGTTCCCGTTTGCGGCCGCCGATCACGCCGGCATTGGGCGCGCCAATCGCCGGGTTGATCTTGCCCGTCCGGTTCGCCGGGCCGCCGGCCTCGTCGGGATGGCCCTCGCTGAGCCGGTCGCCATAGGCCGGGTCGGTGAACCAGATCGAGCCGTCGGGATGCGGCACGATATCATTCGGCGAGTTGAGCGGCTTGCCCTCGAACGCATCGGCGATGACGGTCAGCGTGCCGTCATGCTCCCATCGCACGACACGCCGGTTGAAGTCCTCGCAGGATAGCTGGCGTCCCTGAAAGTCAAAGGAATTGCCGTTGCTGTTGTAGGACGGGCGGCGGAAGGCGGTGACGCGGCCGTCATCCCACAGATAGCGGTATTGGATATTGCCGGTCACGTCGCTGAAGACGAGGTACTGGCCCTGGCTCGACCACGCGGGTCCCTCGGCCCACCGCGCCCCGGTCCACAGCCGCTGCAGCGGCACATTGCCGGGGACCAGATCGCGGAATGACGGATCGACAACGATCACATCGGGGTCGGGATAGATCGACGGATGGCCCGGCCGCCACTCCCGCGGCGGATTGCTGATGACGCTCGCCGGGCTGCCGAGTTGCGCACTGCCGCCACCCGCTGGTGCCTGCGCCCGGACGATCGCGGGCGCCATCGCGGCGCCGGCCACCGCCCCCAACATGCTGCGTCGCGACACGATTGACCCCCGCATCCCGGCCCCTCCCATCATGCTTTTGATGGCATGTTATTTGAGAGGATAGTGGCCGCAACGCTCTTTTGCAGCAATACGCCGGCGGCAGTGCCGCGATAGCGCCCGAGCAATCAGATCAGTGCCGGCTCTTCATCGCGCGTCCGCACCAGACTGTGGCGCCGGGCGCCCGACCAGTTGGCGCCGGCGATCCGACTGTTGGCCATGATATAGGTGGCCTTGTTGGTTTCGATGTTGATCTCCGGCAAACCCGCGCGGGGCGCGAATTGCCGGCGCGTCGCGAGCCGCTCCGCCAGTTCGAGATGATTGCCGATGTCAAAAAACTCGACGCTGTCGGGGTGGTAATCTGCGAAGCCAAGAAAGGTCAGTGTCCGCGAGGCGATCACCCGGCATCCCATCTCCAGCGCCTGCGAGATCGGTCCCGAGGAGGATTGCCCAACCTCGAGATAGGGGAAAACCACAGCGTCGCAGATCGCCATGCCGCGCAGGAATTCGCGCTCGTCGTGCACACCCATGAAATGGATTCTCGATGACAGGTCGCGCGGGTGTTGCGCGACGATCTCGCGCCAGCCGGCTTCGGACAGGACGAACTGCGGATGACCGTTCGCCTCGCGCTCGCCAAGCCGCTGATACAGGCTCGTATCGACGAACGCCTCGTCGAACAACGATGAGATGTAGGGGTGCCGTTGCTGGCGCCGCGGGATTTCCTGCGGATGCAGTCCGCCGAAGATCAGCAGATGATGCTGCGCCGGGAGGTGATGCAAGGCGCGGATGGCGGTCGCGATACCCTTATATTCATTGAGGAACCCGAACACCCCAATCAACACGGCATCGCCCGGTGTCTCATCGAGGATCGGGAAATCGCCGCGCCGCGTGGTGCCGCGGACCACCGCCACCTCCTCGGCCGAGAGAAACGCCAACGGATGATCGAACACGCGATCGATCCCGTACATGAACCGCATGTCTGACAGATCACGCCGGTTATGCACGATGACGGTGAGCTGTTTGCGGCGCTGCACCCGACGCAGCTGCTTGGCGATGCCGAACGACAGGCGACGGTCCCGCCGCGCGGCGCTGTGCAGACGATCTGCCTCGGCGAAGCGACCGCGCAGCAGTGCGCGACAGATCCCACCAACATCGAAGCCACCCGCCCTCGGCAGAGAATGGAAGGTGACCGACAGGCGCGGTGCCGCGTCAGTCAACCACCCGAAGCGCCGGCAGATATCTTCGCTGCTGAGGCCCAGCGTGCCGTGCTCGAGTTGCAGGTTGACCGCGTCAAACCCGCCTAATTCGGTGCAGATCTCGCGGATATGCCGATCGCCAAGCCGGCGCACGCGCCGATTGACACTGCGCAGCAGGTACTGGTCGAGATCGAAGATGGTGATCTCGAACGCGTCCTTGAGCTGACGCCGCATCGCCGTCGCGTACGCCGAGATGCCGCACAGTTTGCCACCCGGCGCGATGATCGCCAGCCGTTCCTTACCGGCCGGAGCAGGCCCGGATTGTCCGTATCCGGCGATTTGCAATGGGTTTGTTGACCGCAACTCAGGCACCTGCATTGGTGCTTCTCCGTTGGCGAAGGGCGGGGACACGGTTCAGGACAGGTGATCGCGCATCGATTGCAGCATCAGTCCGCCGATGCTCCACAGCGCGCAGGCGATCAACGCGATCGTGCCGAGCGAGCGCCAGCGGTGCGGATACAGAGCCTCCTCAGGAAGGCTTGGGGCGACAAAGCTGGCGACAAAGACCTGTTGCCGATCCGCGTTGGCACGGGCCTGATCGAGATTCAGCAGCGTGTGCTGATAGGCGGTCTCGGCAAATTTCCGGTCGTTTTCCAGCGCCTCATACGAGCCCAGCACGCTCGACAGCGTGTCGTTGCGCGTCTTGTCCGGGTCGGTCATCTCCCGGGCGAGCCCGCGCTGCTGCGTCTCCAGCGATCGGATGCGCGCCTTGAGGATTTTCACCGATGGCGC
>JAFAYW010000061.1 GCA_019240125.1 Alphaproteobacteria bacterium | reverse complement strand
GGCGCCGCGCCGGCATGTACGGCCAGCGTCTCGAAGCCGTAACTCTGATCATGCGACGCCGCCGGCCGATCGCGGCGGCGGCGCGGCAGCGGCGCCTGCGGCGCGCGGTTCTGGACGATGCCGCTGTTGACGCCGCTCCACGACAACTCGCCGCCTAACCGCCCGAACTCGATCTTCGGGCAGCGATTCATGATGATTTCGATGCCGGCTGCTTCACCCTTCGCCGCGGCCGCGTCGTTGCGGATGCCTAGTTGCATCCACACCACCGGCGCGCCGATAGCGATGGCGTCGTCGATGACCCCGCCGGCCTCCGCGGCGGGGCGGAACATGTCGACCATATCGACCCGCTCGGGGATGTCGCGCAGCGACGCGTAAACCCGCTCGCCGAGCAGCTCCTGGCCGGCATTGGTCGGGTTTACGGGAATCACCCGGTAGCCTTTGCCCTGCAGGTATTTCATCACAAAATAACTCGGCCGATTCCAGTTCGACGAGGCGCCAACCATCGCAATCGTGCGCACGCGTTCCAGAATCGCGCGTAGTTTGGCGTCCGGATAGGGAATCGGGTCAAGCTGGCTCATCGGCCTTTCACAACACTATAACAGCTACGTTGCGTATGCTTATTGCACAAATTCTTGAGGCCGGCCTTCTCGAAAGACAAATAAAAGGCGACCCGAAAACGCTAACGGCTGGTGGTTAATATGATAGAATGCGAACAAATTTACGTGCTTTCGTACGGCTGACGCACCTGCTTGATTAGGAATGGTTAAGGGTGTCTCGTCACAATCAGCCTGATTGCCGCTTTCGGGCAGCAGGATGAGCGTCAGCCAAGGGGACGGCGTAGCGTCGTCAAGAATGACCATGACAGGTACTCGAACATTGCTGAAACGCCTGCGCAGCCAGCCGATCCTCAGGCGGCTGTGCGCTGGGTTCGACGGCGTCGTGCGAGATGCTTCCGGCGCAACCGCGATCGAGTACGCGTTGATTGTTGTGTTTATCTCAATCCTGGCCGTTTCATGGGCGGCCTATGTCGGTACCCATGTGGTCAACTTCTTCACCAGCGTAAACACCAGTTTTTAGGCGGCTATCAAGCTGATGCTGCTGCGGCCACTTGAGCGGTCGCGGGAAAATCTCCATTCTCGCGGCGCGATCTAGCGCCGGATGCCTCCGGTCGCGGTCTTCTCAGGGGAGTGCGGCAGATATGAGTGGATGGCAGCCTTCCGAGGCCTATCCCGACCCGGCGATCATCACCCTCGATCCGCGGTTCGACGCGATCAAGCCGCCAATGAATGCCGGCGTCGAGCGCCTCTATAACGGCTGCCGCTGGAGCGAGGGGCCGGTCCATTTCGGCGATATGCGCTCGGTGTTCTGGAGCGACATTCCCAATAACCGCATCCTGCGATACGACGAGGAGACCAACCAGGTCACCGTGTTCCGCAAGCCGTCGAACAACGCCAATGGCAATACCCGCGACCGGCAGGGCCGGCTCGTCACCTGCGAGCACCTGACACGCCGCATCACCCGCACCGAGTATGACGGCTCGATCACCGTGCTGTGCGACCGATTCGACGGGAAAAGGCTCAACTCGCCCAACGACATCATTGTGAAGTCCGACGGCTCGATCTGGTTTTCCGACCCGACCTTCGGCATCGGCGGCAATTACGAAGGCCACCGGGCCGAGCCGGAATTGCCGATGAATGTCTATCGCGTCGATGGCCGCACCGGCAAAGTGACGGTCGTGGCCGATGATATACGGGGGCCGAACGGGTTGTGCTTCTCGCCCGACGAGAAACGGATTTACATCGTCGAGTCGCGGGCCCATCCGCAGCGCGCAATCCGCGTGTTCGATGTCGTCGGTGACGGCGACAAGCTCGCCAACAGCCGCGATTTCGCCGACCTCGGCAAGGGCTCGCCGGACGGGTTCCGCTGCGATGTGCATGGCAATCTGTGGTGCGGCTGGGGCTCGACCCCCGACATTAACGGCGTTGCGATCTGGGCGCCGGACGGCACGATGATCGGCCGCATCTCGTTGCCGGAGCGCTGCGCCAACCTGTGCTTCGGCGGCGAGCGGCGCAACCGTCTCTACATGGCCGCGAGCCATTCGCTCTATGCGGTCTATGTCGGCACCGAGGGAGCGCCCGGCGGCTGATGCGGCGCCGGGATCTGCTCGCGTCGATGGCGGCTGCGGGTGTTGGGGGCGGCGCTCTGACCGTGACTGCGGGGCGCGCCGAGACGGTGCAGTTTCCCGCAGGCTTTGTCTGGGGCACGGCGACCTCGTCCTATCAGGTGGAAGGCCGCGGCGACCGGCAGGCGGATACGATCTGGGACAGCTTCGCGCGGGCTCCAGGGGCGATCGTCGATCACAGCAACGGCGATATCGCCTGCGATCACTACCATCGCTATGCCGACGACCTCGCCCTAATGGCAAAGGCCGGGGTCAAGGCCTACCGCTTTTCGATCTCCTGGGCGCGCGTATTGCCAACCGGGAGCGGGGGGAGCGATCCGCGCGGCCTCGATTTCTACAGCAGATTGACCGATGCGGCGCTCAAGGCCGGCATCGAACCCTGGGTGTGTCTGTTCCACTGGGATTTGCCGCAGGCCTTGCAGGATCACGGCGGCTGGAGCGACCGGTTGATCGCCGATCGCTATGCCGAATACGCCAGCCTGATGGCGAAGCATCTCGGCGACCGGGTCACCCGCTGGGTCACCTTTAACGAGCCCAATGTGCACGCGATCATTGGCCATGGGTTTGGCGAGCACGCGCCGGGGCTGAAGAGCCGTGAGGCTATGTTCCAGGCGCTGCATCACCAGAACCTGGCGCATGGCAAAGGCGTGCAGGCCTTGCGCGCGACCGGCGGCGATCGCTTCAAGCTGGGCACGGTGCTGAGCCTGCAGCCGTGCCGGCCGGCCGACACGGCGCCGGCGAGCGCGGCCGCGGCGCAGCTGTGGGACGCGCTGTGGAACCGCTGTGTCCTCGACCCCCCGCTGCTCGGCCGCTATCCAGAAGCGCTGGCCGAGTACACCGATGACCTCGTGCAGGACAAGGATCTGGCGCAAATTCGCCAGAAACTCGATTTCCTCGGTGTCAATTACTACAGCCCGATGTACCAGAAAACCGACCCGGCCGGGCTCATCGGCACCGGCTGGGGCGCGGTGCCCGAGGGCATGCCGCGCACCGCGATGGATTGGCCGGTGGACCCGCAGGGTCTGCTCGATGTGCTGAGCGACCTGCGCGATCATTACGGCAATCCCGAGCTTTACATCACCGAGAACGGCGCCTGCTTTGCCGAGACGGTCGCGACGGATGGCCGGGTGGACGATGCGCAGCGCGTCGCCTACCTGCATGACCATATCGCGGTGGCGCGCCGCGCGATCGCCGAGAAGGTCAATCTGCGCGGCTATTTCGCGTGGACGATTATGGACAATTTCGAGTGGGCCAAGGGCTACACGGCGCCATTCGGCTTGATGCATGTCGATCGCGCGACGTTGGCGCGCACGCCGAAAGCCTCCTATGACTGGTTCGCGAAATTGGCCCACAGCAACACGCTGCCCGCCGCCTGATCGATTGTGGCCCGCTTTGTACCCTCTGATGTCACCGAACTGCGCGACGCGGTAGGCGACGCACTGACGGCGCGCGAGCCGGTCGAGATTGTCGGGGGAGGGACCAAGCGGGGTCTGGGTCGGCCGTTGCAGACGCCTCGAACGATCGATCTGTCGCGGCTCAGCGGCATTCGCGACTACGCGCCGAGCGAACTCGTGTTAACCGCCGGCGCCGGAACCCCGATGGCCGAGATCGAGGCGGCGCTGGAAGCAAATGGCCAGATGCTGGCGTTCGAACCGCCGGATTGGCGGATGCTGCTGGGCAGCGCCGGCGACCCAACCCTCGGCGGGGTCCTGGCCTGCAATCTGTCGGGTTCGCGGCGGCCCAAGGCAGGCGCGGCGCGGGACCACTTCCTCGGCTTTCGCGCGGTCAGCGGCCGCGGCGAAATCTTCAAGGCCGGCGGCAAGGTCGTCAAAAACGTCACCGGCTACGATTTGTGCAAACTGATGGCCGCTTCCTATGGAACGCTTGCGGTGCTGGAAGAGGTCACGGTCAAGGTGCTGCCACGGCCGGAAACCGTCGAGACATTGCTGTTCGCCGATCTCGCGCCGGCGAACGCGACCGCCTTGATGAGCGCCGCCCTCGGGTCGCCGCACGAGGTCTCCGGCGCCGCTTATCTGCCTCAGCCCGGGGCGGCCGGCGCCCAGATCGTGGCCTTGCGGGTCGAAGGCCCCGCGCCCTCGGTGGCGGCGCGGCGCGACAGCCTCGTGCGCGAGCACGCGGCTGCGGGCGTGCCAGGCGTGCTGGAAGGCGCGGCGTCACAAATGTTCTGGCGCGATATTGGCGCGGCCAGCGCGCTGGCCGGGGTTCCCGAGCAGGCGATCTGGCGCGTCTCCGTGGCGCCAATGCGCGGCGTAGAGGTCGCGGTAACGGTCGCCGGCGCAATCGATGCGACATGGTTTCTCGACTGGGGCGGCGGTCTCGTGTGGCTCGCGGTGCCCGAGGCCGAGGATGGCGGAGCGGCGGTAATCCGCACGGCGATCCGCGGTGCCGATGGGCGCGGCACCGGACACGCGACGCTGGTGCGCGGGTCGGCCGGGCTGCGCCGCAGTGTGCCGGTGTTCGAGCCGCAGCCGGGCGCGCTGGCGGCGCTGACTCGCCGCGTAAAGGAAGCCTTCGATCCGGCCCATATATTCAATCCAGGCCGCATGGCCGAGGGTTGCTGAGGAGCGATGACGAGCTCGGTCGAGAACATGCGTGTCCACCCAGGTTCCTCCCCTGCGACGCAGGGGAGGTGGCGCACGCAGCATGACGGCGAGGGCATGACGAAGCCGGGAGCCCCCTCCACCATGTTGCGCATGGTCCCCTTCCTCTGCCTTGCGGAGGCGGAGCCAGCTCGTCCATTCCGGGTGTGGCTCTAAGTGCAGACTGAGTTCACCCTGGCGCAACTCGCCGATCCGGATACCGCGGCGTCGGAAAAGATCCTGCGCACCTGTGTGCATTGCGGGTTCTGCACCGCGACCTGCCCGACCTTTGTGTTGCTCGGCGATGAGCTCGACAGCCCGCGCGGCCGCATCTACCTGATCAAGAACATGCTGGAGCAGGGCGGCCCGGTCCGCCCGGAAACGGTCAAGCATATCGACCGCTGCCTATCCTGCCTGTCGTGCATGACGACCTGCCCGTCGGGCGTCAATTACATGCATCTGGTCGATCATGGCCGGAAGCACATCGAGGAGCATTACCAGCGCCCCTGGGCCGAGCGCGCGCTGCGCCGCCTGCTCGGCACGGTGCTGACCCGGCCGGCGTTGATGCGCGCCGCGCTCCGGGGGGCGCGACTGGCCAAACCTTTCACGGCGCTGCTGCCGGTGCGGTTGCGTCCGCTCCTGGCACTGGCACCTGCCGATGTGCCGCCTGCCTCCCCGGTGGATCAGCCGCAGGTATTCCCGGCGCAGGGACCGCAGCGCATGCGGGTGGCGTTGCTGACCGGTTGCGCGCAGCAGGTGTTGGCGCCGG
The DNA here is from genome assembly GCA_019240125.1 of Alphaproteobacteria bacterium. Taxonomy (GTDB): domain Bacteria; phylum Pseudomonadota; class Alphaproteobacteria; order ATCC43930; family CGMCC-115725; genus DATARH01. The sequence goes on along the minus strand of JAFAYW010000061.1, from coordinate 22,826 downwards.
CGATCAACGAGGCGACGATCCGCCTCCTGACGCGGCACGGCTGCGAGGTGGTGGTGGCGCGGGATAGTGGCTGCTGCGGCGCGCTGGTACACCATCTCGGCGAGGAGGCGCCGGCGCTCGACTATGCGCGCGCCAATGTCGAAGCATGGCAGCGGGTGCGCGCCTGGGGCGGGCTCGATGCGGTGGTGATCAACGCGTCCGGTTGTGGGACGATGGTCAAGGATTACGGCTTCCTGCTGCGCAATGATGTCGGCTGTGCCGAGCAGGCGGCGGAAATCTCCCGGCTCGCACGCGACGTCAGCGAGGTGATGGCGCTACTTGGGTTGCAAACGCCGGTGGCCAATATCCCGGCGCTGCGCGTTGCGTACCACTCGGCCTGTTCATTGCAGCACGGCCAGCGTGTCGAGCGCGCGCCGCGGGCGCTCCTCGCGGCTGCCGGATTTGCGCTGGCCGAAGTGCCGGAGGCGCATCTCTGCTGCGGTTCGGCAGGCACCTACAACATCCTGCAGCCCGAGCTTGCCGGTGCATTGCGCGAGCGCAAACTGGCCAATATCGCACTGACCGGGGCGGAGGCTGTCGCGGCCGGCAATATCGGCTGCATGACGCAGCTTGCCGGCGGCTGCCCGGTGCCAGTCGTGCACACGGTGGAGCTGCTCGATTGGGCGACCGGCGGCCCCATGCCGGAGGCGATACGGCAGCGCCAGGCTGCGATGTGAAACAGCCGGCGCGAGCGGCGGAGGACTATTCGACCTCCTGACGGAATGGCGAGAACTCGGCGAGCTGTTCGATCTTCTGCTCGACCATCTCGCGCTCGCGGTCAAGAAAGGCGGCGACGGCGCGCCGGAAATTGGGGTCGGGAATGTAGTGCGCGCTGTAGGTCGGCACCGGCAGATAGCCGCGCTGCAATTTGTGCGGTCCCTGCGCGCCGGCCTCGACCCGCTTCAACCCATGCGATATCGCGAAATCGATGGCCTGGTAGTAGCAGCACTCGAAATGCAGCATGCGGTATTCGCGATGCGCGCCCCAGTTGCGTCCGTAGATTGTGTCCTTGCCCAAGAGGTTGAAGGCGCCGGCGATGTAGTCGCGACCATGCCGTGCCATGAACAGCACGACCTTGTCGGGCATGCGCTCGCCGAGCATCGAGAAGAACCGCCGCGTCAGATAGGCCGAGCCCCATTTGCGGTCGGAGGTGCCGAGATACAGCTTGTAGAAAGCGTCCCAGGCGCGTTCGGTGAGATCCGAGCCGGTCAGCAACTCGATCTCGATCTTGCCGTCGGCCAGCGCCTCGCGCCGCTCTTTCTTGACCGCCTTGCGCTTGCGCGAGTTCAGCGCGGCGAGGTAGTCGTCGAAGGTGCTGTAGCCGTCATTGACCCAGTGAAATTGCTGGCCGATCCGCTGCAGGAAGCCGGCCGCGCCAAGCGCCTCGAAATCGGTCTGCTCGGGGAAGTTTATGTGCAGCGACGAAATCTTGCGCTGGCGCACGAGTTCGACAATGCCGGCGACCAGCGTGCTCTGCGTGTCGGCCGCGGCCTGCGGGTGCAGCATCAGGCGCGGCCCCGGTACCGGGGTGAAGGGCACGGCGCAGAGCAGCTTCGGGTAATAGCGGCCGCCGGAGCGCTCATAGGCATCGGCCCAGCCCCAGTCGAAGACGTATTCGCCATAGGAATGGCTCTTCAGGTACATCGGCGCGACCCCGATGATGCGGCCGCTGCTATCGGCGAAGGTCAGGTGCTGCGGCGCCCAGCCGGCCCGCGCCGTGGCCGAACCGCTTTCCTCGAGCAGGTTCAGAAAGACGTGCGAGACCGTCGGGTTGATATCGCCTGCGCAGGCATCCCAGGCTTCGGGTGCGATCTCGTTGATCGCGCCATGCAGCCGCAAGGTGACTGTTTCGCCGCCGCCATCGTTCATGATTGTTACCGCCGCACTGTTCCCATCGAGCCGCGTCGCCGCTAGGCGATCTCAAAGGTGGCTTCAACCTCGGCCGCGACCCCGCCGGGCAGCGAACTGACCCCGACAGCGGCGCGGGCGTGTTTGCCGGCGTCACCCAGCACGTCCACCATCAGGTCGGACGCGCCGTTGATAATCTGTGGCATGGCGGTGAAGTTCGGCGTGCAATTGACAAATCCGCCGAGCCGGACGCAGCGGGTGACACGGTCGAGATCGCCGCCGCACGCGACTTTCAGATGCGCCAGAATGTTGAGGCCGCAGAGCCTCGCCGCATGCTGCCCATCCTCCATCGAGATGCCGCCGCCGAGCTTGCCGACATGGCGTAGCTCGCCGTTCCACTGGCTGATCTGGCCGGATATGAAAACCAGCGTCCCGGCGATCGTGAATGGCACATAATTGGCGATGGGCGCGCCGGGTTGCGGCAGTTCGATACCGAGTTCCGTCAGCCGCGCCTCGATCCGTCCGCTCATTGCCGTCCTCCAATCTGCCGCTCCGGATGAGGATAGGGGCTCCGCCGAGCGAGTCCAGCGTGCCGCGAAACCGCCGTATTCACGCCCTAGCACCCCCGGTATGCGTAAACTCTGCTGTCTGCTTCTTGCTCTGATCTCCGGTGGGAGCGCGCCGTCGCTGGTATCGGCGGCGACCCTGTGCGACGCGCATGTCGGCTTCAGCGCCGATCGCACATTGATGCTTGATGGCCACACCTACACTGGCAAGATCTGGACCATGCCGGGAAAGGAGCGGCACGAGCAGACGATCCACGCGTTCAGCCCGGTCTTCATCCTGCGCAACGACACGCCGCTCGGCGAGATTGTCTTGCCGCAGATGAAGACGATCGTGCAGTTCACGATGCCGGCCGAACTGCGCGTGCTCGACATCCCGCAGCTCACCAAGCACCCCGCCGGCAGCGAGACGGTTAACGGCATCGCGACCACCAAATACGCGATCGACGAGACGGTGCCGGAGGGTCACGCCGAAGGTACGCTGTGGCTTAGCCGTGATGGCATTCCGATGAAGCTCGACGGGAGCTTTACGCGTAACAGCGGACGGGCCGCCAAGGTTCACTGGGAATTAAACCACGTGAAGATCGGGCCCCAGCCGGCTAGCCTGTTCGAGGCGCCACAGGGCTTTTCGAAGCTGCCGCCGGAGGCGATCGCGCCGCTTCTCGGGTTGCGGCTCAAGCCGGCCAGTCATTCCTGAGCCAGCCGGAGCGGTTGTGCTCAGCCGGTGAGAGCCAACCGATCGGGCGGGGTGAGCTTCGGCTCCGCTCGGTCGAGTTTAGGCAGCACCCGCGACACCGGAAAAGTCAGGGTGACGGACGTACCCTGGCCGATCTCGCTGCGGATGACGAGAGCAGCGTCATGCAATTCGGCAAGCGACTTCACCAGCGGCAAACCGAGACCGGTACCGGTCTGCGATCGCGTGTACTCGTTTTCGATCTGCCCGAAAGGGGTGAGCGCGATCTCGATCTGATCCGCCGACATGCCGATGCCGGTATCGACGATGACGACAGAGACCGCACCGTTGTCTTCCGCCACGCCAGTGACGGCAATCGACCCTGCCGGCGTGAACTTGATGGCGTTGCTGAGGAGATTGAGCAGTATCTGCCGGATGCCGCGGCGATCGGCGTAAATGCTGGAGATCGTCACCGGTATGTCGCTGCGCAACGTGATGTTCCGGCTGCGCGCGGTCGCCGCGGCCGCACGCAGCGCGCTATTTATCTCTTCTTCGAGATCGATCGGCTCCTCGAACAATTCCATCTTGCCGGCATTGATCTTGGACAAATCCAAAATGTCGTTGATCAGAGACAGAAGCGTCTGACCGCTCGCATGTACGTCGCTCAGATAATCGCGATATCGGTTCGGCGTGATGGCGCCATACACTTCGTTCTTCATCAGATCGGTGAACCCGATGATGGCATTCAGCGGGGTTCGCAACTCATGGCTCATCACCGCGAGAAAGCGGGATTTCGCGCGGTCTGCCTCTTCCGCCGCCATGCGCGCTTCCTCGAGTTGGCGAGCGCGCCGGTCGGTACGCGACATGCTCAATTGCAGCAGGGTGAGGGCGGTTCCGACACCGAAGTACCAACCATCGCGCACCACGATAAAGCCGCGGGTCAATGCCGACGGACGGTTCGCCGCGATCATCCATTCCAGCGCATCGACGCGGATGCTGCTTTCAACGATCAGCGGTTGCGGGTCCATCTGGGCGGTGATCGGCTTGCCCGCGTAAAGCGGGCGGCCGTAATCCTGCGCCAGCGTCATTGTCAGATCGTAGCGGTTCACCAACCCTATCGGCCGTCCGTCCGCCACAACCGGAATTGAGACGAGATCCGCGTCACGGCGATAGCGCTCGTAAACTTTCGCGCAGGTTGTCGTCGGCGAGACGGGCTCGACTTGCAGGGCCGCCGCCTCGATCCTGGGATCGCGCTCGTGCATCGGCAACACTTCGGATGCTGGCGCGATCATTCTGTCTCCGTTGCCAGTTTCCGGCAGCGGCCTGTTAAAGTAAGTTGGTTAATAATTCGCGAAAGATTTTGCTGAATCAATCATATCGCTGCCGCGCTCCGCTCGGATCAGCCGTCGCGAGTATCCAGGAGCTGGCGAATACGGGTGGCCAGTTCCAGGCGATGATATGGCTTGGTGATTGAGGGAAATTCGTCCGGCGCGAGTGTCCCGGAGTGTACCGCTGCATAGCCCGATGTCATCAGGACCTTAAGCTCGGGACGGCAATGTCTGGCGGCACGGGCCAGTTCGACACCGCTCATCTGGTTGGGCATGACGACATCGGTAAAAAGCAGGTCGATCGACGGCTCCTGCTTCACGCGGGCCAGCGCGGATTTGCCGTCGCTCGCCACCATGGTGCGATAGCCGAGCTCTTCCAGCATCGTGGCCGCCAGCTCCAGCACGAGATCATTATCCTCGACGATGAGGATCGTCTCGTTGCCGCGCGGCGGCTCCTCCGAAGATTCCGCTTTGGTGACCGGCACCAAGGCCTCATGGGCCCGGCGCAGGAACAGGGCGATGCGGGTGCCGCGGCCGAGCGCGGTATCGATATCGATCTGACCGCCGGATTGTTTGACGAAGCCATACACCTGGCTGAGGCCAAGACCGCTGCCTTGTCCGACATCCTTGGTCGTAAAGAAGGGTTCGAAGACATGCGCGAGAACGTCATCGGTCATGCCGGTGCCGCTATCACTGACGCAGACACGAACAAAGGCGCCCTTCGCCAGACCGAGAGGCTGGCGCGATGGGTTACCTGACGTCTGTTCGTTGAACTCGACGTTGTCCGTGATGATACGAATAGTCCCACCCAACGGCATCGCATCACGCGCGTTAACCGCCAGATTCAGCAGCGCCGTTTCGAACTGCTTGGGATCGACACGGCTCGGCCACAGGGCCGGCGACAACCCAAGATCGATGGTTACTTGTTCGCCCAGGGCGTGTTGCAGCAGCGGCACGAAGCGTTCGATGACGCTATTAAGGTCGACGACTTCGGTTCGCAGCGGATCGCGGCGGGCAAATGCCAGCAATTGCTGCGTCAGCCGCTCACAATCGAACGCGGCGCGCCGGGCCGTCTCGATCGACCTCAACAGCCGCGGGACCGCGACCGGTTTTCGCCCCGCGGTTTGTTCGGCGACGTCAAGATTGCCGATCACCACGGTCAGCAGGTTGTTGAAATCGTGAGCCACGCCCCCCGTCAGCTGGCCGATCGCGTCGAGCTTTTCGGCGTGACGGAGGGCCTCTTCCGCAGCGATGCGCTTCAGCGCTTCATCGGAGACACGCTGGTTGGCTTCCTTGAGTTCGCGGGTGCGGTCGGAGACGCGCTGCTCCAGGGTCTCGTTGACCCGCCGCAGTTCGCGCTCGGCCTGATGCAGACGCAGCAGGGCTCGCACAGTAGCGACCAGCTCGGCATCGTCCAGGGGTTCGACCAGGTAGGAATCAGCCCCGCCCTCCAATCCGATGGCGCGATCTTCCCGGCGGACGAAAGCAGCCGAGGTCTGCAACACGATCGTCGACGGATGGGTTGTCTTGATGTGGCGGCAAACATCCAGGCCGCTCATATCCGGCAGGCGCACATCGAGTACCACGAGGGTCGGATGCTCGGCCTCGACCAGCGACAGGCCCAGCGCGCCAGTTTCCGCCTCGACAACACGAAACCCGGCGCCGCGCAACACATGGGATTTGAAATATCGATTTCCCTCGTCGTCATCGACCACGAGGATCGTCGTAGTTTCGGCCGCGCTCATGAGGCCGGGGGGCTCGTTGTCGCGATGGCTCCCTCGATCGCGGCAACCAGCGTGTCGGCTGAAAGGTCAAGCTTCGAGAGAATCGTGGATGCCGCGGCGAGCTGGCGGCGCTGTTCGGCGCCAAGCGCCATCGATGTGAGGACAACAGCTGGAATGGCTTCTGTGCCGCGCGCCGTTGCCCAGCGCTCGAGAAATTCGAAGCCGCTCATCGTCGGCATGTTCAGATCGAGCAGCACGACATCGGGCGGCTGCCGCGACGCGTGTTCCAACGCCGCCTGACCCGTCGCGGCCTCGTTGATCTCGAAGGCGCTGCGCGGCAAGAGCTGCCGCACCAGATACCGCGCCACCTCATCGTCATCGACGACCAGGACGCGGCGTACCGAATGGCGGCCAGTGGCACGATCCAGGGCGTGCACGAGCGCCGTCGCATCAACGGGTTTATTGAGATAGTCGTCCGCACCGATATTCCGCGCCTTGGCCTCTTCCTGCGTCGTCGAGACCATGATGACCGGGATGGACCGCGTTGCTTCGGTTTGCTTCAGCTCGATCAGCAGCTGCCAAGTCTCCTCGCCCGCCAGCATGATATCGAGCATGATCGCCGTGAACGAGAACCGGCCGAGCGCCACCCGCGCCTGCGCGCTCGATCGCGCCGTGATCGCTTGATAAGGCGAGCCCTCCAGCGCCCTCTCGCACGCAAAAGCGTCCGCGGCGTTGTCTTCAACCACCAGGACCGCCGCGCGGCCCGGATCGAGGTTCCACTGCACCTCCTCCTCGGCGACATCGGGATGCGCATAAACGCGCGGGACGATCAGTGAGAAGACCGAGCCTTGGCCGGGCGAGCTGATGACATCAACGCCCCCGCCCAGCAGCTCGGCGAGCCGTTTCGAGAGCGGTAACCCGAGACCGGTGCCCTTGACCCTGTTTTGCAACGGGTGCGCGATCTGGCCGAATTCCTGCCAGATTGTCTCGAGATCGGCCTCGGCGATCCCGATCCCGGTATCGCTGACCCGGAAGGTGACCAGATCGGCCTCGGGTCCGTCTTCAGCCCACACGCGCACTTCGCCACGCTCGGTGAACTTGATCGCGTTGGAGATGAAGTTGCGCAGGATCTGGGAGATTTTTCCTTCGTCCGACATCATCGGCGCGACGCTGGTCGCGTCCTCGAACACAAGCGAGAGCGCGTCGCCCACCAGCAATGGGCGCAGCATGCCGCGCAACGCGCCGAAAAGATCAGAGACCGTAAAGTATACCGGTGCGATCACCGTCTTCCCAGCCTCGACCTTTGCGATATCGAGGAGATCGTTGACCAGCTCAGTCAGGTTTTCGGCGGCGCGGCGGATGAAGTGGACCTGCTTGTCCTGCTCCGGGCTCAGCTCTCCGTCCCGCCGCATCAGCAATAGGCGAGATAACGCCAGGATCGAGTTCAGCGGGGTTCTGAACTCGTGGCTCATGTTGGACAGAAAGCGCGATTTTAGCTCGTCGGCACGGCGTAGATGATCGGCGCGTTCCTCGAGCTCCGCATACAGCGCCACGACGCCGCGATTGGTATCATGCAATTCCTGGTTGAGTTGCGAGAGCTCGTCCTGCCGCTTCTGCAGTTCTTCAAGCTGAACCACCATGTCGCGGTTCTGCAGCCGCAACTCCTCATTGGCGTCGAGCCGTTCAGCGCCAGCGCCCGTCAGCATGTCGCCGATCGCCACCAATTCCTGCTTGCCGACGCTGGCGCGGCGGGCGGCGAGATACTTGACCAGGCGAACGCGCGTCCCCTGACCGGGGCCGGTCTTCAGATCGAACTCGTCCATCAGCCGCTGCGCGCCGACCAGTCCGACCCCCATGCCTGTCGCCGAGCGATAAGAGCCGGCGAGCACCGCCTCGACATTGGGGATGCCGCCGCCCTGGTCGCTGATCAGGATTTCCAGATAGAGCCGCGGTTCCGCATCAACCCAGAATTCGGCGCGACCGCCCCCGCCATAATCGAGGGCATTGCGCGCAATTTCCGAAACGGCGGTCGTTATGCGGGTCTGATCCTGACGGTCGAATCCCAGATGGGCGGCAATCGTCCGGGCGCGCTGGCGGGCCAGAACAATGTCGGTCTCGCGTTCGATCGCGACAGCGAGCAGCCGTTGCCTCATGCGACCACTCTCATGGCTACGACACAGGCATCATCCCGCTCGCGACGATGTTCCCGAAATAACATGCCGGCGATCAGGCTTGGATGGCTGCTCATCAAACCAGGGAAGGCATCGGGGTTCCATTTGGCGGACAGCCCATCGGAATGCAGAACAAGTGTCGCCGCTCCGGAAAACGGATAGGTGAACTCCCGTATGCGCGATGCGACATGGCCGGCAATTCCATTATGCGAGACCATTCGCTGGCATTTGTCACCGGTAATCAACGCGCCCGCAATGTTCCCGATCCCGACGAAACGCACGAGACGCTGCGCCAAATCGACCTCGGCCACGGCGATGGCCGCGCCGCGCGTCGGGCGCAGCGCGCCGTGGATGGCCTCCACGAGCTGAACACTGCCCGTTACACGATGCTGATCGAAGGTGCGCAGCGCGGCCGCGGCCGCGGCTGCGGCCTGCGGACCGTGCCCCGAGCCGTCGGCAACCAGGAGCCGCGGTCCTGCCGCGGCAGCATGGAAGGCCCACGCATCGCCGATCGCGGTTTCGCCGGGGTAGGGCGCCATGACATAGCCGACGCTCGCGGCGGCTTCCGTGGCTGGGCCTACCTTGAAGCGCGCCATGATCGCAGTTCCGAGCCGGGGGCGTGACCACAAGGCGAGATGGTCGCATTGCCGACGAATAGCCCCCAATCCGGTTCCCGGGCTTCCCGCGGTCGAGAAACCGTCCTCGAAGGCTCGCTCCGGACTGGCGATGCCGGGGCCGGCATCGAAAGCCATCAGCTCGAGGCAGTCGCCATCCTTATCGGCGACGCGCTGCACGACGATATCGCCGCCGCCGGCATGCTTGAGCAAGTTGGTGGCCATCTCGGTCGCGACAATCGCGACCCGGCCGGCCCGCGTCTCGTCGAGGCCACAGTTTTCCGCCAGCGCGGTGGCGGCGCGGCGGACCTCTCCCACGTGACTGGCGTCGCTCACTTTCCAGATCATGCTACTTCCAACGGATCAGCGTGACGGTCGTACCCTCGCCGGGAGCTGATCGCAGGTCGAATTCGTTACATAAGCGCTTGGCGCCGCCCAGACCCAGGCCGAGCCCGCCACCGCTCGTGTAGCCATCCTTGAGTGCCTGGGCTAGATCGGCAATCCCGGGCCCGTCATCGGAAAATACCAGCCGCAGCCCGCGCCGGATACCGGCTCGCACCAGGTCGAGACGCAACTCGCCGCCGCCGCCGTAATCCAGCGTGTTGCGGGCGATCTCGCTGGCCGCGGTGATGATTTTGGTCTGATCCACCAGGCTGAACCCCAGCGAGACCGAGCCCGTCCGGACCGCCTGACGAACGCGCACCACGTCCTCCGACGAGCGGATGGGCATGGTGTCACTTTTCTCGACGTCCAACCCAGTCCTCCGTGCCGTCGTCGATGAGCCGCCGGATCAGGGCCAGTCCCTTATCGACGTTGAGCGCGGTCTTTACCCCCGACAGGCCGAGCCCCAGTTCGACCAGCGTGATGGCCACCGCCGGCTGCATGCCGACAACCACGGTAACGGCATCGAGGACCCGCGACATTGCTGCGATGTTGTTGAGCATCCGGCCGATAAAGGAATCCACGATCTCGAGAGCAGAGATGTCGATCATCACACCGCGGGCGCGGGTTTTGACGACCCTGGTTGTCAAATCATCCTGCAATTGCATCGCCAGCTGATCGTGCATGTCGACCTGGATACTGACCAGCAGGCAGTCTCCCACTTGCAGGATCGGGATCTGGTCCACGCCCTATGCCTCGGGACGGCGCGCGACGACCCGGTCGGTGACCGTTTTGCCGATGCGCCGCAAGGCAAGCGCGAACGCGTCCGCCATGGTCGCTTTCGAGATGACGTCTAGTTCGACGCCGAGATGAACGATGGTCTGGGCGATCTGCGGCCGGATGCCGCTGATGATACAATCGGCCCCCATCAGCCGCGCGGCGGATATCGTCTTCAGCAGGTGCTGCGCGACCAGCGTATCGACTGTCGGCACGCCGGTAATGTCGATGATCGCGATCTCCGTCCGCGAGTCGACGATGCGCTGCAGCAGGTTTTCCATGACGATCTGGGTGCGGGCGCTGTCCAGTGTGCCGATCAGTGGCAATGCCAGGATGCCGTCCCACAACTCGATGACCGGGGTCGACAGTTCCAGCATTTCCTCCTGCTGCCGCGCGATGACCTCGTCGCGGCTGCGTTGCGCCAGTTCGGTCGTGTAGAGCCCGAGCTTGTCGAGCAGCAGGCTCGCGATCAAGGTCTCGCGGGCCATGCCTTCGGCGTCCTTCACGTGCTCGCGGAGCAGGTTAAACAGCGGCTCCTTCAGGGAAAACACAAAGGTCGCGGTTTGCGATGCGCTCGATCCGCCGGCGGATCGGCTGCGCGAAACCTGTTCGAGGACCTCGCGGGTCCCGGCCCATTCGGGGCCGTCTATGTTCTCGACCTGCCCGGATAGCGCGCTGCGGCGCAATTCATCGAGAAATCGCCGCGCCTGCTCGTTGATTGTCGCGTTATCGAGCAGCGACAGACCCGCTGCCCCGCCGCGCCGTTGCGAGCCAATCCAGGCCTGCAACAGCTCCTGATGATGCTGTTCGATCAGGGCCGGGATAACCGAATGCAAATCCGCCGGCATCATGTCCTCGCGCAATACCCGCACCTCGGCCGCGCTGCGGAGCGGACGCTCGTGCCTTTTCGCAGCGAATTTCGGCGATGCGCGGCCGGGGGTCAACGGTTGCTGCCGGCGGCCTGCCTTTGCCTATCCGTCAGCCCGCCTCGCGTGGTAAAAATCCTGACCCGGGCGCCTTTGCGCGGACCGTGAACCGAGGCAGTCATGTACATTCAACCTGCGCACATTCTGCTCGTCGACGACGAGGAGGGCTTCCGTTATGCCGCGGCGAAAACCCTGATCGGCGCTGGATACACGGTGGCGGTGGCGGAAGACTATCGCGATGCACTCAATCGCCTGGATGGCCCAAACCCTGTCGATCTGCTGATCACCGATATCGTCATGCCGAACCGTGTCAACGGTTTCGCGCTCGCCCGTATGGCCAAGATGCGCCGCGCCGACATCCGCGTGCTTTACCTGACAGCCTATGATGTGCCGACCAACGAGGCCTCGGGCAAGGTTCTGCGCAAGCCGATCGCCGAGGACGATCTGATCGAGGAAGTGCGAATCGCGCTCGCTTGACGCGGAAGCGGGCGGCAAGCCGGCGCCCGCTTCTGCCGTGCGCACACCTGCATCAAATCGATCACAGTGGCGCTGGAGTGTTGCGTAAAATTTTCAATAAATCATCTCCGCTGTGAATAAACGTTCGACCGGCTGGGGTTGCGTTTCGCAACTCAATCCTTGCGTTAAAGTCACCGCAGATAAATATCCGGCCCTTTTTTAGATGCCTAATGTGGTCGCCGCAGGCTATCACGGTTGACGAGTGTTGACGATCGCTGAGCAACGCTTGCGATGGCCGCGCAAGCCCCTTTAAAATGACGATCGCAAGCCACCCGGCGCCAACAAATTAAGGTGCCGCGAGTTTTGCTGGGGGAGCGGGGGATGACCGGGGTGCCGTCGGATCACTGGAGGGGGCGTGCCAATGCCCGCCCCCACCCTGGCGCGCCGAGACTCGGCGTGACTTGCGCGGCTGGCCACCGGCCAAACAACAGGCGCGAGCTGGCGCCCGTCCGCGCTTTCAGGAGAGTCTGATGCCGAGGATGTACTCCGGCACCTATGTTTGGGGGCAATTACCAGGGCGGTCTCGCCAGACTAGATTGCATGGATATTCAAAGCCGACAGCCGATAACTGGTATTTAACCCCAGGGCTGCAGAGGTACATCGTCGGGAACCGCAATAACGGTGCCCCTCTCAACAACGGCACTACCAAGAGCCCGACCAATGTCGGTATGACTGGTACGGCAGCTTACGTCACCCTTTCGACCGCAGGAACCAACGATGGCGACGCGGTTTGCGTCGAAAATGCTTCCGTAAAACGGTCGGGGTCGGTGTTCAGCACGAGCAAGGTTGTTGGCTGCCCAACGCCGTTGTGGATGAGATTGCGGTCGGATCGGCCTACGCCCGGTTGCCTTTCGATCATCAGCTGCCGGCGTTTCGTGTCGCGCACGGCGGCCGTGCGTTCGTTTGCGCACGTCGAAGGAGCATCGCATGGCAGCTCCTCTTATCGGGTCTCAGCAATAAACAAATCAAATCGCTGGCGCGAATTGCGGGTCTGGCTTCGCTTCCGGATTGACTTTGCCGTTTTCGTCGACAGGAGCAGGTAAGTGGCCAGGACATTCATCGGCTCATTTGGGAACGGCATCACCCTCAACAATGCCTCCTATGATCCAGCCACAATCGGCACGAACGGCGGCTCCGGTTACGTCACCAATTCCGGCGCGCTTGGTGGGGGAGATTACGACGGTAAAGATGCCGTTTCTGTCTCCTACACTGGGCAAGACCTCACGGTCACCACGACCGGCACCGTCGTCGGCGAGTCGGGCGTGTATCGACCAAATTTCAATTACGGACCCGGCGGAGCCGGCGGATTTGGGATTGACCTGGCGGTCGCCGGGAGCATTGACAACAGCGGTACGATCAAGGGCGGCCGCGGCTATGCGGGTAGCTATACCGATAACGGCGGCTTCGACGGGGGCGCTGGCGGCGCTGGTATCTACGCCGCGAGCGCGGCGACGGTTTCGAACACCGGGCTGGTCGAGGGCGGGAACGGTGGCGTCGGCGGGAACACTGGTGACACTCATGGAGAGCCTCCGGGCGCGGGTGGTGCGGGTGGCGCCGGGATTATTCTCGCTAACACCGGTACGATCATGGCCGGTGGCACCATCATTGGTGGTGTTGGTGGTGCAGCCGGCTTTCCGGAGGGGGGAGGTAACCCTTATGGCAATGCCGGCGGAGTCGGCGGCGCCGGCATAGTCGCCGAAGGCAGCGTCGTCCTAACGGTCTTAAGTACCGGGACGATCATCGGCGGCGCCGGTGGCGCCGCTGGAAGTATTTACGGTACAGGTGGCGCCGGCGGCGCAGGATTGGTTCTGACCGGCGGCGGCACGTTGTTCAATGCTGGCAGCATTATTGGTGGTACGGGCAGCCCAGGCGGCGCCGGCGTACAGTTAGGTTTGGTAACCGCGACGATCACCAATGCCGTGGGTGGTTACATCGCCGGCGGCACGGGTATTCTTGCGACCAACTCCACGCAGGTTGAGAATTTCGGGACGATCAAGAGCGTATACGGTGCGACTGGGACCGCCGTCGCCCTCGGCGCTGGCGGCGAACTGTACCTCGAGGGCGGCAGCCAAATCGTCGGTATCGTCACAGGCGGCGGAGGCGTCCTCGACCTCGACAGCGCCGGGGGCATCGGAACGCTGACCGGTTATGGCAGCCAGTACGTCAATTTCAGCGAGCTCAACGTCGTCTCTGGCGCAAACTGGGTTTTATCGAGCAACAATACGTTTTCCGGCGGATTGCAGATCAGCGATCTCGGCACGCTGTCAATTATGGAAAGCCTGGTCAACAGCGGCACATTTTCCGCTACCAGCGTCGGGACGCTGTCGATCGCTGGCATCCTGGTCAATAGTGGAACTCTCTCCGATACTGGTGCGTATTCGCTCACGCTGACCAGCGGCGCGGTTTTCGAAAATTACGGGACCGCCAGTATCTTCGTCTCCAATGTCGGTTCATCCATCGTCGGTAGCGGCGGTCCCACGACTGTAGTGAATGGCGGATACCTGCAGACCGGCAACACCTATGGGATTTTTCTGAGCGCCGGGGGCGTAATTAACAACACTGGCACCATCAACGCGGGAGGCGTCAGCAAATCGATCGGTTCGGTCAATGGTCCCACGAGTGTCTACAATTCCGGCGTCATTGTGGGAACGGCGGTGCTCAATGACGGCGGCACGGTCACCAATGCCAGCGGCGGTTACATAACAGCTCTCAACATCCTGGCCGGCGGTAATTCCACCATCGTAAATGCCGGTACTATCCGTTACGATACCAATCTCGCCTACGAGTCCGCGGCTAATTTCCTGATCAGCAACACAGGGAGGCTGACGGGCCTGTCGTTCGGGCGGTCGCTATATGTCACTTCGCCTACTTACGGCAACGGCGTGTTGATCAATGGGACCGCCGGCGGCGGAAGCTCGGCATATATTTTAGGCGGTGGTTACGGCGGTATCGGGGTATCGGTCACACACAGTCTGTTTACGTTTGTAAATTATGGGACCGTTGTTGCCGCGTACGGGCGGCCCCGTGCCGTCAGTTTTTATAACAGCGATGCCCTGCTTGTCCTCGAGGGGGACGACAAATTCATCGGCGATGTCGTAGCAAGCGGCACCACCGGCACGAGCATTTTGGAATTCGGCTTTTCTAATGGCGCCGGCACCGTAGTCGGTCTCGGCACCCAATACAGCGGGTTCAGCCAGTACTCGGTTCTGGCCGGCGCACACTGGACGCTGAGCGGCAATAACACGGTCCAGAACGGCGCGACCCTGACGAATGCCGGCACCTTGCTGATCGCGGGCAATCTGACCATCGATCCCTCGACGATGGTCAACAGTGGCTATGTGTCGGGAAGTACCACGCTCGGCAGCGGCTCCTATCTCAGCAATACGGCCGCCGGCACCATCACCGCCGCCGGAACAGCGATCTACGGCAGCGGCGGCGCGGTTGGCGTCGACAATTTCGGCCTGATCTCGGCCACCGGGCCCAACGGATACGGCATCTATCTCGGCGGCGGCGGCTCGGTCACCAATGCCGGCTCGATCGGAGGCTATGCTTACGGGGTCAAGATCGCCGGCGCTGGCGGGACTGTCGCGAACACCGGCACGATCACAATGGACGGCGGTCTCGGCTTTTACCGCGCTGGCATCGCGCTGCGCGGGGACGGGGCCATCACCAACGGTGCGGCGGGCAACCCATCGGCGCTGATCTCGGGTGAGTCCTACCTGGGCATCGTTGCATTCGGCACGGCCACCGTCGTCAACTATGGCACCGTGCAAGGGCGAGGCGGTATCGGCCTGCATTCCGGCGGCGTCGTCATCAATGAGGCAGGCGGCGTCATTGACGGCCTGACTTATGCCGGCTCCGGTGTTGGTGTCATAAGCGGCGGCGGTACCGTTCTGAATTACGGCAACATCGCCGGGCTGGGCTCATCCGCGGCGGGCATCTTTCTGGCGAGCGGCGGGTCTATCGCCAATGAGGCCGGTGCCGTCATCAGCGGATACGCCTTCGGTATCCAGATACACCAGAGCGGCGGCACGATCGTGAACAGCGGCACGGTCGCCGGCACTGGTACGGCGTCGGTCGGCATCGAATTCTCCGGTTCCAGCGGCAGGGTGCAGAACGCACGCGGTGCAGCAATATACGGGTCGGCCGATGGCGTCGTGCTCGATACCGGCGGCACGGTCATCAATTCCGGTACAATATCGGCCGGCGGTGCCTCCGGTACCGGCGTCTACCTGAGTAGCGGCGGGATCATTGTCAACACCGGTCCGGGAGCAGGCTATACCGAGACGATCACGGGCGCGACGGGCATCCGCGCGGCCGGTGCGGGCGCGGCAACGGTCAAGAATTTCGGGTATGTCAGCAGCCTGATCGGCGCCACTGGCACAGCCGTCGCCTTTGGCGCCAACCCGGCGAACGCGCTGTATGTCGAAGGCGAGAGCAAGATCATCGGCACGGTGACCGGCGGCGGCGGGGTGCTGGTGTTTGACACTGCCGGAGGCCCGGGACAGCTCTCCGGATTTGGCACTCAATATGTCAACTTCAACAGGTTGACCTTACCAACCGGAGCGAACTGGACGCTGTCTGGCAGCAACAATTTTGCCGCCGCGCTGCAAGTCAACCAGAGCGGCTACATCTCCGTGGCCGGAACCTTGACGAACAATGCCACCGTGAAAAATCTGGCGGCGGTGGTCGGCGGCACGGTGATCAACGCCGCCGGCGGGTATATCAGCGGCGGCGTGCATGTTGCCGGCGGTTTTGTCTCCAACGGCGTCCTGGTTTCGAACTCGGCGATGGTCGCCAATGCTGGCCGTATCGTCGCACTGAATGGGGTCTATGTCACCGGTGCGACACATGGCACGATCGTCAACAGCGCCGGCGGCTCGATCCTGGGCAGTTCCGGCACCATCTCGAGCGCTACCGGGATCTCCGCGACCGCCAGCACCCTGACGCTGACCAATTACGGGACGATCGCCACCGAAGGCACCGCGGCGGCGGTATTTTCGAACAGCACCGTCACTCTCGTGGTCGAGGGCGGCAGCGAGTTTGTCGGCAGTGTCGATGACATCGCCCCGGCCGGTCCCGGCAACCTGGAATTCGGCGGCGCCCATGGTGCCGGGGTCATATCCGGGCTCGGCAGCCACTACAGTGGCTTTGCCCGATATACAGTTCTGCCGGGGGCCACGTGGACGCTCAGCGGCAACACCACCATTCAAAATGGCGCGACGCTTACCAATGCCGGCACGCTCCTGATCGCCGGCAACCTGACCGTCGACCCGTCGACGATGGTCAACAGCGGCTATGTATCGGGCACGGTCACACTCGCAAGCGGCTCATACCTGTTGAACACCCCCACCGGGGTGTTGACCACCAACGGCGGCACCACCGTCTATGGCAGTGGCGGGCCGGTCAGCGTCACCAATCAGGGCAGCATCACCAACACCAGCGACGCGGGCGCGGCAGTCTATCTCGGCTCCGGCGGTACTGTCACCAACAGCGCCGGAACGATAGCCGGCTTCGATTATGCTGTCGAGATCACCCGCGGCACCGGAACGGTGACCAATTATGGGCTGCTGAGTAACACGGCGGCCTATAAACCCGCCGTGTACCTGTTGTCGGGCGGACTGATCGCTAACCAGCCGGGCGGCACAATCGCGGGCGGCCTGTACATCAAGTCCGCCGTCGGCACGATCACCAACCTGGGAACGATCTCGGCGACCGTTAACGCCAGCAATGTCGGCGCGGCGCTGGGTACTGGCGGCGTGGTCGATAACGGCAATGTCGCCACGACCAGCGCCCTGATCGAGGGGATGGGCTTCGGTGTCCAGATAAAGGGTGGCACCGGCACGGTCGTCAACGATGCCATCATCTCCGCCACCGGGCCAACCGGGACCGGCGTTTACCTGGCGAATGGCGGCACGGTCAGCAATGCCCTCGGGGCCGCGTCGATTGCAGGCAATGGGCCCGGGGCTGGGGTTCTGATCAATGGCGGCCCCGCAAAAGTGGTCAACAGCGGCTTTATCGAGGGCCAGACCGGCGTCCAGTTTCAATCTGCCGGGAGTGTGACAAACGGCGGGTATATCGCCGGCGGCACCGGGATCCTGTTGCAAGCGGGCGGCTATGTCGGTGATGTCGTCAGCAGCGCCAAGGTAGTTGGCTACTACGCGGCAGTGCTGATTCAGGGGAACGGCGGGAGTGTCATCAATTCGGGCGTGCTCGCCGCGACGGGTACGGATGGCGACGCCATCGTGATTTCGGGCGGCACCGGGGTTGTCGTCAACAGCTATATGATTACGGCTCCGAGTATCGCCGTTAATCTGCAACAGGGCGGTTCAGTCAACAACACGGGCACGATCGTTGGAACGGGTACGAACGGCACCGGACTGGTAATAAGCGGCGGCATCGGGACGGTCACCAATTCAGGTGTAATTTCTGGCGGTACCAACTCGACTGCCTTGCTGGTCGAGACCGGCGGCAAGGTCACCAACGCGGTTGGCGGGCTGATCCAGGCCGGCTATTACGGCCTGCTGTTCAATGGTGCTCCAGGCACAATCGTAAATTCCGGAGCAATCAGCGCGACGCAGGCCGAGGGAGCCGCCCTCCGGCTGACAAGCGGCGGCTCGATCCTGAATATCGGGACCATTCAGGCCGCCGCCAACGCGGTGTATCTGGACAGAGGAACGGCAGTCACCAACAGCGGCACGATTATCGGGCGCAACGGTATCGACGCAGCGCCCGGCACAATCGTCAATTCCGGTGGTGTGACGGGAACCGCCGGCGCCGGAATCTACATGTACCACGGCGGCGTGGTGACAAATTACGGTACGATCGCGGGGCTTGGAACGAACGGCGCCGGCATCACCATGCATAGTGGTGGCGGCACGATCATCAACTCCGCCGGTGTCATCAGCGGTGGGCGTTACGGGGTGTCGATCGGCAGCGCCGGCGGCATTGTCGTGAATTACGGGTCGATCGTTGGTGATGCCGACGCCGTCGTGATCAATGGCGCCGTCGAGCGCATCGTCAACCGGGGCGCGATCAGCGCGACGAGCGGGCCGGCGGTTGTGCTGGGGCCAGGCGGCACCCTCGCCAACAGTGGTTATATCGTCGGGTCCGGCGGCACGGCCGTTGCGCTGACCGGCACCGCCACCCGTCTCATCCTCACTCCGGGTGCCACGCTGATGGGCTCGGCTACCGCCAGCTACCTGGCGGGCGATACGCTGGAGCTGTCGGGAGCCAGCGGTATCATCGGCGGGCTTGGTGGCACGATAACCGGCTTCTCGACAATCGTTAATGACGCCAACGCATCCTGGCTTCTTGCCTTCGGCAACACCCTGGGCGCCGCCACAACGCTGAGCAACGAGGGCAATCTCGATATCACCGGCACCGTTTCGGATGCCGGAATCTTCGGGAACGACAGCAATGTCAACATTTTCGGCGGCGCGGTGCTGTCGCTGGCGCAGCCGACCACCGGCACGGGACTGATCAACTTCAGCGAAGGCGGCACGCTGCGATATGAGCCGCTGACGACACCAAGCAACTCGCTCGACCTTGTGCCCGGGGCGATAATCGATCTACCCAGTTTCGCAGACGTCAATTCGGCAGTTTTGAATGGGTCGACACTCACGGTCAGTACCCAGTCGCAGTCGATCAGCTTCACAATCGAGTCGGCGCCGGCGGTCACGACCTTCGAGACGGCCGCCGACGGGTTGGGCGGCACCGATATCATAGCGATGGGCAGCGTTGCTTGGAACAACCCGTCGGGCGGAAACTGGAGTGTTCCGACCAACTGGACGCCAAATGTCGTCCCAGACCAGTATTATAATGTCACGATCGGCATCACGGGAAACTATACCGTCAATGTCGATGGTCCCGACGCGGCCGCGTCGCTGACCATCAGCGATCCGGGTGCGACGGTTGCGATCCAGGGCGGTGACAGCCTTGATGTTCAGGGACCGATCGTCAACTCCGGCCTGATCAATATAACCGGCAATAGCAACGCGACTGCCGTGCTTATTGCCGATGGAGCGATTCAGCTCAGCGGCGGCGGTACGGTCACGCTGAGCAATCAGAACTTGGCGGTGTTGCAGACGGCAGCGAGCGGATCGCTCGAAAACATCAACAATACGATCATCGGTCAAGGCACGATATCCGGCACGATTATCAACGATGTCGCGGGAACGATCGAAAGCAACGGCAATGGCGCGTCGCTGACAATCGACTCCGGGTCGGACACGGTCGTGAACCAGGGCCTGATCGAGACGACGAATAGCGGCCCGATTGTTCTGCTGGGGACGATCAATAATTCCGGTGGCACCATCGTCGCGAATAGCGGAGATGTGACGCTTCTCGGTGCCACCATCATCGATGGTGCACTCGTCACCTCCGGCGGTGGCTTCCAGATCAGCGGCAACGCGACTTCGCTGCTCGACGGTACGGATGGGCTGAGCAACGCTGCCCCGGTTCACATTCAGGGTGGCAATACGCTTGGTCTGATCGGGACGATCGTCAATAGCGGCACCCTTGATGTCACCGGCAACGGCAACCAGATCGCTCGCCTGGTCGCCGAGAGCGGTATCGTGGAACTGACCGGCGGCGGTTCGGTGACGCTCGACAATGCCACCCTGGCCTATGTGCAGGCAGCGCCGGGTGCGACGCTCGACAACACCGATAATACGCTGATCGGTCAGGGACTGATCTTCGCGACCAACGTCATCAATGAATCTGCCGGCAAGATTGAAACCAACGGCAATGGCGCGCCATTGCAAATCGTTGGCGGCCAACTCGACAATGTCGGACTGATCGAGACGACCAATAGCGGCCCGCTGGACATAAACACCGCCACGATCGTCAATCTCGGCGGCACGATCAGTGCCGGAAGCGGCGATATCGGCCTGTCCGGCGCGACCATTCTCGGCGGTCTGCTGACCGGTGCCGGCGGCGCGTTTCAGGTCAGTGGCGGCGCGGTGTCGCTGCTGGATGGTACCAATGCGCTGACGAATGCCGCCGTCGTGCACATACATGGCGGCAATAGGCTCGACGTGCAGGGCACGATCCTCAATAGCGGGGTTCTCGACGTCACCGGCGACGGCAACAGCAACGCCTTCCTCGTGGCATCGAGCGGCACCGTCCTGTTGTCGGGCGGCGGCACCATCGCGCTGGACAACCACAGCCTCGCGATCCTGCAGACGGCGGCGGGTGCGACACTCGACAATATCGACAACACGATCATCGGCCAGGGCCAGATCGGCGACGGCGTCGCGATCAGTATCATCAACGAGGCCGGCGGCGCGATCGAAGCCAACGGCAATGGCGCCGCGCTGACGATCAACACCGGCACCATTGCACTCATCAACAAGGGCCTGATCGAGACGACGAATAGCGGCCCGATTACAATCAACAGTACAATCGACAATTCCGGCGGCACGATCAGCCTGGCGAGTGGCGATGTCACTTTGGCAGGCGCCACCATCATCAATGGCGTGCTCAACGGCACCGGTGGCGCGGTTCAGGTAGCAGGCGGTGCGACCTCACTGCTTGACGGCACTGCGGCCCTCGGCAATGCCGCGGTGG
Source organism: Alphaproteobacteria bacterium (assembly GCA_019240125.1). GTDB lineage: Bacteria > Pseudomonadota > Alphaproteobacteria > ATCC43930 > CGMCC-115725 > DATARH01. Next base: position 1,696 of record JAFAYW010000061.1, on the reverse strand, counting down.
TGCACATACATGGCGGCAATACGCTCGACGTGCAGGGCACGATCCTCAATAGCGGGGTTCTCGACGTCACCGGCGACGGCAACAGCAACGCCTTCCTCGTGGCATCGAGCGGCACCGTGGTGCTGTCAGGCGGCGGCGCGATCACGCTCGACAATCAGAGCTTTGCGGTCCTGCAGACGGCGGCGGGTGCGACACTCGACAATATCGACAACACGATCATCGGCCAGGGCCAGATCGGCGATGGCGCCGCAACCAGTATCATTAACGAGGCCGCTGGTACGATCGAAGCCAACGGCAATGGCGCCGCGCTGACGATCAACACCGGGGCCTCGTCGCTCGTCAACAAGGGCCTTATCACAACCACAAACAGCGGCCCGCTGGTCATTCAAAGCACCATCGCCGATACGGGCGGCACGATCAGCGCCGGCAGCGGCGCCATAACCGTCATCGGCGCGGTCACCGGGTACGGCACAATCGCGAATGTGGCCAATCAGGGCGTGCTCCTCGCCAGCGGCGGCACACTGGTCGTCAGCGGTTCGGTGACCGGTGGCGGCTCGGAAACCATCGCTTCGGGCGGCGTGCTTGAGCTGACCGCCGGCGCTACGGTGCCGGGCGCGATAAATTTCACCGGTGGCGGCGGTGTCCTGCGGCTCGATAGCCTGAGCGGCCCGGGCAACACGATCAGCGGCTTTGTCGCGGGCGACACGCTCGACCTCGACCAGCTGCCCTACTCGCCGATGTACGCCAGCGCGTATATCAACAACGGGACCTTGACGGTCATTAGCGGCGACGAGGGGCCGGTCCAGCTATTCCTCGCCGGCGTCGCCAACGGCACACGATTTGACACCGTTAATGACGGCAGCGGTGGAACCCTCGTCGAGGAATCCGACGATATCTACAGCGGCACCTATCGCAACGGGATCGTGCTCAGCAATCCCGCGGTGCAGAACCCCACGACAATCACCGCGACCGCCTATGTCACCAACCAGACAATGTCGTATGCCGGGGATGCCGTTTATGGCACCAACGCGGCCGCATGGCTGGTGTCTAATGCCGGAACGATTGTCGGCACCGGCCAATCCGTTGCCGACGGCATCCGTCTCGTGGGCGGCGGCACGATCGTCAATAGCGGCAATATCACAGGCGCGTTGGGCGGTGTCGATATCGCCGGTGCGACCGGCACCGTCATCAACTATGGCCACATCGCCGGCCTAGGCGCACCGGGTATCTACGCTAACGGTGTCTATCTGCAGAATGGCGGCTATGTGGCCAACCGGGGGGCGGGCGCGGTCATCAGCGGTGTCGCGTTCGGCGTACTGGGACAAGACAATCTGACGGTCATCAATTCCGGCACCATAGCCACCACCGGGGCCGACGCCGACACGATCACCGCCGATGATATAAACGCCGCGACAGCTGGTCCGGCGACCATCGTGAATTTCGGACTTATCTCGCATATCGCCGGTTCAGGTAGCGGATCCGCGATCTATCTCGGGGCGGGCGGTCTGATTACCAATTACGGCACAATCAGCGGCAGCGCCAGCGGTAGTCCCCCGGCGAATGGCACTGGCGGGTATCCCGGCGTTATCAGTACCCGTTTGAACCCGACGACGGTCGTCAATCTCGGCCTGATCACCAATCCCGGCAACGCTGACGGGGTTAATCTGCTGGCGGGCGGGTTGGTGATAAACGGCAC